>JANYJP010000057.1 GCA_025358455.1 Bacteroidales bacterium | reverse complement strand
ATTACGTGTGGTTTTTGCATAATACTTGTTGCTCTCTTTTCTTACATCGATCTGCCTGATCCTTTTTTCTGACGACTTATGATTTGCCATGCTTTTAAATATATTATCTTCAAACTCTTAAAAATTGTAGTCCATAGGGGAATCGAACCCCTGTTAACAGGATGAAAACCTGACGTCCTAACCACTAGACGAATGGACCGTGCAAAGAACTTTAAAATGCGGATGCAAAGAAAGGATGTTTTTTTCGATCTGCAAAATATTTTGACTTAAAAAAATCTCTTATTAAAAAGGTCATGTTATCCTATCAACTCTGCAAGGTCATATCCATCAAAATCACCAGAACTCATAAATAGATAAACCGGAGATGAATACTTCTGATTTTTAATGTATGAAAACAATTCCTGAGAGTTATCAAACACCTGAATATTATTGCCTGCAAAGGCTTTACTCACAATATCTTTTGATATTGGTTTGAGTTTCTTCAAAGCTATTGCATGAGGATTAAAATATACAAATGCATTTGTTGCTTCCTTCAGTGTTCCTTCATAAAGCGGAAGAAAATTATCATTCAGGCTTGAATAAGTATGCAATTCCAGACATGCAATTACTTCCCTTCCGGGATACCTCGAAACAACAGCTTCAACCGTGGCTTTAACCTTTGAAGGGGAATGAGCAAAATCGAGATAGACAAGCCCCTTTTCATTTTCTTTTAGTTTCTGCAGCCTCTTTGATGTTCCCTCAAAGCTCGTTATAGCAGAATAAAAGTCATCTTCAGAAACTCCGGCAGCCATACAGGTTTCTTTGGCGGCAGAAAGGTTTTGCATATTATGTTCTCCAAAAATCTTTAATGGTATCATCCTGTTGTGAGTAGCGCCATAAAAGCCGGTTTTATTCTGAAAGTACCCGTGAATTTTATATGGTATCTTCCTGATGTTGTTGCGCGCTGCCAGAGCTACCTTTTTTACTTCAGCATCACCATCAAAGTAAATCAGGGAGCCTCCATCGGAGATCTTATCTGTGAAAATCCGGAATTGTTCTATATAAATTTCGAATGTAGGAAATACATTCATATGATCCCAGGCTATGCCGTTTAGTACCGCGATATCAGGCTTATAGAGGTGAAATTTTGGTCTTTTGTCGAGTGCCGATGTGAGGTACTCATCCCCTTCAAGAACAGCAATCTCAGATTCATCCGATAACCCTACCATAGTTTCAAATCCATCAATCAGTGAACCTACCATGTAATCAAATTTAATACCCAGGAATCTGAAAACATGCATAATCATTGCAGTGGTCGTCGTTTTACCATGACTGCCTGCAACGACTATTCTTTTCTTGTCTTTAGTCTGTTCATACAGATATTCGGGGAAGGACATAATTTTTAATCCCAGTTCACGTGCTTTTATGAGCTCCGGATTATCGGATTTCGCGTGCATCCCCAGTATTATGGTGTCTATACCAGGAGTAATAATTTCCTGATCCCATCCAACTTTAACGGGCAGCAGACCATATTGTGCCAGACGCGACCCCGATGGCTCAAATATCTCATCATCAGAACCGGTCACAAGGTATCCTTTCTTATGAAGGGCTATTGCCAGGTTATGCATTACCGCACCACCAACAGCTATAAAGTGCACTCTCATCCTATACATCACATATTTGGATGCATTTCCTTAATGACTCAATTTTATCTGTTTGTGCAGGTACAAATTCCTGCCCTACAAATCCTTTATATCCAGTTTTCAATAAGGCCCTCATTATTGCAGGGTAAAATAGCTCCTGAGTTTCATCAAGTTCATGCCTTCCGGGTACTCCACCTGTGTGAATATGTGCAATGTATGGACTGTACTTTGTTATTGTGTCGCAGACGTTTCCTTCCATTATCTGCATATGGTAAATATCATATAGAAGCTTAAATCTCTCTGACCCAACCATCTCGCAAAGCGCTGATCCCCATGCTGTTTTATCGCACTGGTAATCCTTATGTCCATAGCTGTTAAGAAGTTCCATGATGATTGTGACTCCATGTTTTTCAGCTGTTGGCATAAGTTTCCGTAACCCTTTTGCACAGGTTATCATTCCCTCATTGTCATTCTGACCCTCGCGGTTGCCTGAGAAACAGATAAGATTTGGCACTCCCGCGGCGGCAGCCTTTGGGATCATATTTTCAAAGTCAGTTATCAGTTTTTCATGATTTTCGGATCGGTTAAAACCTTTGGGAATACCCCAGTCGGTGGCATAGCCTACAGCACATTTAAGCCCGTACTTTGCTACAGTTGCCCAGTCTTTTTCCTGAAGCAGCTCAATGGATTCCAGCCCTATTTCTTTACATATTTTGGCAAAATCTTCCAGTGGAATATCACCAAAACACCACTGACTTACCGAATGATGAATATTACCTTTTAGCACGATGGATCCATGATCCACTCCGGCAAAAACACTTTCGAAAGGGCTTGCTGCAGTAACTACTGCTGCACCAGCTATGTTTTTTATCATTTTTCTTCTGTTCATTTTTTACATTCTTTGGGAAATACCTGATAAAAATAACCAATAACTAATCCTGATAGATATTTAAGGTAACAAAGTTATTATAAAAATGTATCCAAGGGAAAATGGATTTGATTTTCATACCGGTTTTTAAAATTATTAAGAAGAGTAATGTAAAAAAGATGAACCTAATGATCTTGTTTTTATATTCTATATTTGTATCAGGGATATGAACGTAACATAATCTTATGAAAATTCCTGTAAGACACGATTATCGAAACGGACATTCCATAGAACTTCTCCGAAGTGGTGAATCATATTTTGCTGCATGTGAAAAGGCTATTGACGAAGCAACAAAGTATATCCATTTTCAGACATACATTGTAGATGATGATGAAACCGGCAGACGTTTTGTAAATGCTCTGATACGGGCTTCTGAACGTGGCGTATTAGTATATTTTCTGCTGGACGCCTATGGAGGAAGTACTTTTTCCAAAGAAATGATAACAATGGTTGAGAATGCCGGAATTCTTTTCAGGAAATTTTCCCCGGGATTAATTACCAAAGGGTTTCAGTTTAGCCTCAGACTTCATCATAAAGTTCTGCTTGTAGATGGTGAGGTTGGTATTATAGGTGGTATGAATGTTGCAAACCGCTATCATGGCACGCCTGATATGAAAGAATGGCTCGATTTTGCCATACTGATAAAAGGTCCGGAATGTGGACAAATTCTGCTAATCCTTAAGAGGTTATGGAACAGAACATTTATTCCACGAAAGGAACGGTCGCGTGAAACATTACATTTCCCCACTTATTTTGAGGATAATGTGAGGGTAAAAGTAATACAGAATAACTGGTACAGAAATAAAATTGAGATTTTGAAAAGTTATCGTTCTGCTCTGAAACATTCGCACGACCGTATGATAATTTTTGCAAGCTACTTCCTGCCTGGTCGTAATGAACGTAAACTCCTTAGAAATGCAAGCCTTCGCGGAGTGGACATAAAAATAGTTCTGTCTGCTGAATCGGATGCCAGGGTATTTAAAAGAGCAACTAATTTCCTGTATGATTTTATTCTACGGAATAATATTAAAATTTATGAATACGTGCCTTCAAATCTTCATGCCAAAGTCGCCACTGTTGATGGCATCTGGTGCACTATAGGCAGCTATAATATGAACCACCTGAGCGATTATGGAAGTGTTGAAACCAATGCAAATATACTGGATCCCGGTTTCTCAGGTCAGTTTGAGCAATTACTTCTTAAAATCATCAAAAAGGATTGCCGGCAGATTACATTTAAGGAATATACAAAACGAAAAACCTGGGTGTTTCAGTTGTCCGACTGGTTTTCCTACCAGATGATAAGGTTTATGATGAGGATAATGTTCCTTCTTACGACCAGGAAATCAAAACCACATTCTATCTGATCCTAACTCCCCGTTTTGCCCACCGCCCCCCTGATGTGTGTTTAAAACCTGTCTGTTACTTAGAACTGATGAAACCCCATTGATACAAACTCCAGAACGTTTGGCAATGAGGCTCTCCAGTATGTCCAGCTGTGAACGCCATCGCGTATTCTGAATTCGTGAGGAATATCTTCCTTGCGCATAGCTATATGCACAAGGCAATTACCCTCATAAAGAAAATCATCATCACCACAATCGATATACCACCTGACAGCTTTTTTCTGGTCATCGGGCATGTTCTGGATCAGGTTCAAAACGCTGTATTTATTAAAATAGGCTTCTTTGTCAGGGTCAGAAATTCCTTCAACTCCCTGCCATAACCTGTAATTCTTCAGATCATCAATGCTTGCCGGACCTGTTGCAGCGCTTAGCGGACAGGCTGATGAAAAGAGTTCCGGATGATGCAGAGCATAAATGAATGTGCCTTCACCACCCATCGACAAACCTGCTACTGCACGATATCTTTTTTCTGCTTTTATCCTGTATGTTTTTTCAACAAAGGGCATTAATTCCTGAAAGAAGAAATCCTCATAACGCCATTCTCCCTTTACATCATTTACATAACCGCGTTTTCCGGTATTGGCATCAGGCATAATGATTATCATTGGAGTAGATAAACCTGATTTAATTGCATCATCAGTTATTCTCAGTACTTCACCAAACTGAACCCAGCCAGTCTGATCATCACCTGCTCCATGTAATAAATACAGAACAGGATAACTGCGTTGTGAAGTCTCATAATCGGGAGGCAGATATACCGCATATTTACGGTCCATTTTTAAAATCCTGCTTGGTACTGTAAGATTGTCGGATACCTTACCGGTCTGTCCGGCAAGGCAATGAACGAAAGTCAAAAAGAAAATAGTTGTTAAAAGTTGTTTCATGGTTGTAAGGTTTTAATAGATCAGAGTTTTGGAAATGAACAAAATAATCAATTATCCATTGGGTACGGGGATTTTTCTAAAGTCTTTATACGAGCAGAGCCTTTATTGTCGTCCGCGTCAAACCTTTGGTTAAGGTCTTTTACCGAACCAAGGCTCTCCATTAATTCCGGTAAGTAGTCAGTTGAAGCAATAAAAGTCCACAAATATGCAACTATAGAATAAATTTTGCCGGTTGTAAATTTATCGACATCAACACAAATAAACAATACCACAATAAATATCACTATAAGCAATATCTTAACTGAGCTGTATCCGAATGCATTCCATCTGGCAATCCTGGTTTTGGGCGATATGGTATTCCTGTAAAACTGACTTATCTTTTGTGTGTCTCTGGTTTCGATCAGATTGAAAAGTTCTTCCTGGTTGTCATGGATGTCAGTCTGGAGCATTGTGACCTTTTTTCTGTTAAGATTATTAATGTACGCGATCGGTATTATTACTCCAATACACACCAGCGCTATCCTGTAATCATAAAAAAACAATGCAATTATAGCTCCTGCAGTGGCCGATAATTGCCACATTACTTCCGGAAGGCGCTCTTTAAAAAAAACTATATATTCTTTTACCAGCTCAGCTCGCACAAGCATTTTAGAAGACTGGTCACCCCTGCTTTTTGATTCAATAACCACGTCAATCGCGAGATCAGCATACATATTTGAATAGATGCTGCCATTGAAAAGTCTGTGAAGTGTACCACCCACAACATTTATTAAATACACTATTATCCATATTATCAAAGGATAAATGTAATCTACCTTTTCATGGTCGTAAAAGTGGTCAATAAGTGAATCGAGTAATTTTCCGAAAAATGTAGGTTCAATGATAAATGATACATTTTCGATAAGGACAAAAAGTAGAATCAATCCGATAGGATTCTTATATTTTGAAACGATTTCTTTGAAAGTCATTTGAAGAAATTAAACTTATTGAAATGCTAAATTAAGCAAACAGCAGGTTATTTTCAAGTACTAATGTTCTCTATTCATTTGACAAATCGCTTAAATTTTCTGATTACCTGTCGTCTGGTTTAACTTTGGGATAAAGTATTTGCAGACGAAAAATTCTCTGCATTAGCATAATAACCAGGCCGGAACAAGATGTTAACTATCTGAATTATATTTCCCGGGAAACCTGTTAAATTTGACACTTATGCTTAATTTTAAGCTTGAAATATTTATTGAATAGATCCAAACATCACGATTTACGTGAAATACTTTTCAATTTGAATTAACTATGAAACATTAATACCCTGTTATTTTAAATTAATTCATTTATCAATGAAGAGATTAATATTCATTTTGACCGTTTTTGTGATATCTGCCGGTTGTAGCAGTAATAAAAAAGTCGGAGGTATATACCGCTATTACAATGGGAAAGAAGATAATTATAATATCTGGATAATTGACGGGAATCAGGTCAGATTGAAAATATTCAGTTCATTTCTCTATGGGGGAAATGAACAGAGATACCCATTTAATCCTAAAGGAGAGATCTGGATTGATAACGCGATATCGTCAGAGGAATATTTTCTCACCCTGGCACATGAATTGAATGAGCGTCACCTTATGGCCAAATTTGGATGGACATATATAGCTGCGCACGATTCATCCCTGTCGCTTGAACAGACAATCCGGCATAAAAATCTGGAATTGTGTCTGGCTCATGAAGCCTCATTGAGAAAAGTTTCTGCAACAGACTATAGTAATATAAAAGAGATCAAAGGTATACCCGACAGTATTCAGCTTCAAAATATTTATCGTGTACCTGCCGGCACCCGGAATGGTATTTCAATCTGGATAGTAGATGGCTATATGGTCCGCAAAAATGTCTACCCCGATTTTGGGTTCAGTGGCAATGATTTGTCGTATCATTTTATTCCCGGGAAAGAGATATGGATAGATGGTCAGGTTTCGTGCGAGGAGACTGAATACTCAGTTGCAACCGAATTAAAGGAACGTGAACTGATGGAAAAGGGGAAATCATATGATGATGCCTATAGTGATGCAATTGATTTAACACTGAATCAACGCCAGGATATGGAAAAGTTGGCAAAATCGCACTTCAAATTAGCAATCCCTGATTCACTGACCCATTATGCCGGTACTATTGACCCAAATGAGAAATAGGAAACCATATGATGAATGGGAACTTTTAAATAAAATTGAAGCCTGAAACAAATGGCCTGTTAAGAATGTTTTTAATAAAAATAGGATGAAGCTTCAGATTTTTAATATTGCCAGTTTTAGGGTTGATGGAGGCGCCATGTTTGGAGTTATTCCAAAAGTCTTATGGTCAAGGGTTTATTCTGCTGACGAGAATAACCTGATAGCGCTCCCTCTGAGATCACTAATTGTAGAAACAGGAAATCATGTTATTCTTGTTGATACGGGATGGGGAGATAAGCAGGACGATAAATTCTTCCGCCATGTACACCTGCATGGAGGTGAAGGACTTATTCAGGGACTGAATAACAGGGGATACAGGCCGGAAGATATTACTGATGTCTTTCTGACTCATCTTCATGCCGATCATTGCGGCGGAGGAATAAAGAGTAATAAAAGTGGCAACGGCTATGAGCTTACCTTTCCGAAGGCAATTTACCATGTAAGCCATACGCAATGGGAGTGGGCAATTAAAAACAACCCTCGCGAAGCTGATGCTTTTCTGGAGGAAAATATATTACCAGTTGAACAAAGCGGTCATCTAAACCTTGTGGATGATGAGGAGGAATTGTTTCCGGGTTTCTCTTTAATGATGTGTTACGGACATACTCCCGGGTTAATGATTCCTATAATTAATTATAATGGGAAGATATTAGTTTATACAGGCGACCTGATACCTACAGTTGCCCATATTCCTATAATCTGGAATATGAGCTATGATATCGAATCTCTCAGGACAATCGAAGAAAAAGAAAGGCTTTTAAAAAAGGCCTTTGACAATAACTATATCCTGGTTTTCCAGCATGACGAAAATGTTGAATGCTGCACACTGGAAATGACACCCAAAGGAATTCGGGCAAAAGAAAAATTTAATTTATCTCAGTTAATTTCATAACACAACTTATATGGCAGAATTTATCTATGAGAAACCATTTCAGATTGAGATGGACTCAACCACCTACCGACTTGTTACGGAAGATTATGTTAAAGTTGTTAATCAGGGAGGCAGAGAGATCCTGAAGGTGGATTTAAAAGGGCTGGAACTTCTTGCCCGGGAGGCTGTTTCAGACCTGTCTTTTTTTCTCAGAACCGCTCATCTGGAAAAGCTGGCAAAAATACTTGACGATCCGGAAGCGACAGATAATGACCGTTTCGTTGCATATATGATGCTTCGCAATACCGTGATCTCGGCAAAAGGTGATCTGCCCTGGTGCCAGGATACCGGGACTGCAATTGTTGTCGGAAAAAAAGGAGAAGATGTGTGGACCGGGGGCAATGATGCCGAACACCTTTCGAAAGGGATTTTTGAAACTTATAAAAATAAAAACCTGAGGTTTTCCCAGATCGTTCCTTTCACAATGTTTGAAGAGAAAAATTCCGGTTCAAACCTTCCGGCACAGATTGATATATATGCAACACCGGGGAATAAATATGAATTTCTTTTTATAACAAAGGGAGGCGGCTCAGCAAATAAATCCTTTCTCTATCAGCAGTCCAAATCACTTTTAAATGAAGTATCGCTCATTAAATTTGTAAAGGAAAAGATAAAAGAACTCGGTACCTCTGCATGCCCCCCATATCATCTCGCACTGGTGATTGGTGGAACATCTGCAGAAGCAACTCTTAAAACAGTAAAGGAAGCTTCCGCGGGATACCTTGATCATCTGCCCCTTACCGGCAATTCATCAGGAAGAGCCTTCCGTGATAGGGAGTGGGAAACTAAAATTGAAAATATCTGTCACGAATATGGTGTCGGAGCTCAGTTTGGCGGTAAATATTTTGTGCATGATGTTAGAGTAATAAGGCTGCCCCGGCATGCTGCATCCTGTCCGGTCGGATTAGGTGTTAGCTGCAGCGCTGACAGGAATATAAAAGCATATATCAATGATAGAGGAATTTTCCTTGAGAATCTGGAGAGGAATCCGGCTCGTTTTATGCCGGCAAAAGCGCCTGAACTTGAAAAACCTGTTAAGATAGAACTCGACAGGCCTATGAAAGAGGTACTTGCAGAACTTACGAAATATACTGTCAAGACAAGGCTGAGTCTTTCCGGAACACTCATTGTGGCAAGAGATGCTGCTCATGCACAGATAAAAAAACTTATTGATGAGGGTAAACCGATGCCGGAATATTTTAAAAATCACCCCATATACTATGCCGGTCCGGCAAAAACTCCGGAAGGGATGCCATCAGGTAGTTTTGGCCCTACAACAGCCGGACGGATGGATTCTTATGTTGATCTTTTCCAGAGCATGGGAGGATCATTAATAATGCTGGCAAAAGGGAACCGCGGCCGCCAGGTTATCGACGCATGCAAAAAGTATGGAGGTTTTTATCTGGGATCAATAGGTGGTCCGGCAGCACTACTTGCAGCTGAGAATATAAAAGCTGTGGAGATGGTTGATTTTGAGGATCTTGGAATGGAAGCTATCAGGAAGATCAGGGTAGAGAATATGCCTGCATTTATTCTTACAGATGATAAAGGGAATGACTTTTTTGACGAATACAATAAGTAAGACCAAGAAACTGGGAGGCCCATGCGTGCTTTGCGGTAAAATGTTACCTCCTTTATGATTTCAATTGACATTATAATGATTAATACCAGTATGGGTTATTAGATAAATTATTTATCTTGAACTCCTCAAAAACTTTATTTATGAAACGATTTATTCTGTGGTTTTTGCCGGGACTTATAATTGGGGCTTTGCTCATCCTCGGTGGGGGTAAAGCTCTGCATATGACTTCAACAAATGATTATTGTGTCTCCTGCCATATTCATCCGATGGCAGATGCATCATGGAAAAAATCGGTTCATTATGATACCAGATCGGGATACCGGATTTCCTGTGTTGACTGTCATCTTCCGCCTAAAGGGGAAGGATATCTCTGGGCAAAAGGGAAAACCGGTCTACGCGATTTATGGAGCAAATGGACAAAGGATTCAGCTTCATTCAACTGGGAAGATCGCGGAAGGCTTGAAGTTGCACGGGGTTATGTTTATAATGGCAGTTGTATAAAATGTCACGAAAACCTTTTCCCTGCAAAGCTTACTAAAGCCGGAGAGGATGCCCATCTTTATTATACCCAATCAAAAAAAACAGATGAGCTGCATTGCATAAACTGTCATCTTAATGCAGGCCATTTTATTCCGGGGTATACACATGGAAGTAATTCAACTTTTGGAAACACATCTTCTGCTGCAAAAGAAATATTTACTGAACCAACAAAAGTCAATGGTTTTGTTAGTTACACAGAACGCATTCCGAAATCGCCTGTTTCATTTAAGATGGTTGCAGTTCCCGGGGGGACTTTTACAATGGGTAGTCCTGCTGATGAACCATTCAGAAAAGCTGATGAAGGTCCGGTAAAGGAAATTCAACTAAGTTCATTCTTTATGGCAGAGATTGAAGTTACATGGGATGAATATCTTGCGTTTTATGTTCAGACAGCTGCCGAGGGACGTACCACAGATACGGAAGGACTTAGAAAGAAAGCAGCATCTGCAACTGACGCTATTTCGGGAGCAACGCCCCCGTACGGCCAACCCGATCAGGGATGGGGTTTAGGGCAAAGACCGGCAATTTCTTTTTCATATCATGCTGCAGAAACATATTGTAAATGGCTTACATCAGTAACCGGTAAAAACTATCGTCTGCCTACTGAGGCAGAATGGGAATATGCCTGCAGGGCTGGATCAACCGGTCCATATTCTTTTCCCGGTGATCCTAAAAAATTCGAGAAAACCGGGTTAAGGGCAAAACTTTCGAAAAACGATACTACAGTAATCAATACCTATATAATATATAAAGGTAACAGTACTGCCAGAACTCAACCCCCTGACCGGGTAAAAACAAACGCTTTTGGATTAAAGAATATGGCAGGCAATGTAGCTGAGTTCTGCTCTGACTGGTATAAACCTGATGCATATTCATTATACCCTCCGGGAACCATAAAAAATCCGAAAGGACCTGATGCAGGAAGTGAACATGTTGTCAGAGGAGGTTCTTTCGTTAGCACAGCCGATGTTCTCAGAAGTGCGGCACGTGATTATACGAAAACCGAAGCGTGGTTAAGAACCGATCCTCAGATGCCTAAAAGTATCTGGTGGTACTCCGATTGCTTTAATGTAGGGTTCAGAGTTGTTTGTGATTTTGATGAAAAGACGGGAAATATCGAAGAAAAATAGTTAGTAAAAATTTAATTCTTAAAAAAAAGAACTAAAGTTCCTGAAAAATTTGCTTTTTAGAATATCATGTTCTATATTGCATAGCAATCCATCTGATTTTCTTGATCGAATAAGTAGAGTAACAAAAGGGAGATGCATTTAAGGAAATCTATTTTTTATAGACCAGGAAGTGTAAAATATACACTTAATAAATTTATTTAAATATTTTTTTCATGAATGAATATCAAAATCCAAATACCTATTCTAACTATTTTTTTATTAACTAACAGTGTAATAGTATGAAAAAAACGTGCAAGTGCATTTGGTTGTCAAAACCAGGTGGGAATTTTCACAAGTTACACCTAACTATGAGAATTGTTACAATTCTTCTGTTTTGTGGAATGACGTTTCCTGCCTATTCGCTTATGCCAGACAAGATTAACAGAAGTAATAATCCGGGAATTGTTGCTGCACAGCAGCAGATTAAAATTTCCGGAACTATTACGGATGCTTCGAACAACCAGCCGATGGCTGGTGTAAATATCCAGGTTAAAGGGACTACAACGGGAGCCATTTCTGACCTGGCTGGAAATTTTACAGTCTCAGTAGCCAATGCTAATGCTACTCTGGTGGCTTCATTTATAGGTTATGTTTCTCAGGAGGTCCCTTTAGGCGGACAAACAACTATAAAAATTGCTATGGCTCCTGAGGTTTCTCAACTTACAGAAGTTGTGGTTATTGGTTATGGCACGGCCAAGAAAGCAACATTAACAGGCGCTATCAGTTCTGTAAATGGTGAAACCCTTAAACAATCACCAACAACCAACCTTACAAACAGTCTGATTGGCCGTATACCCGGTTTGACTGCCATACAAAAGAGTGGTGAACCCGGATATGATAATACCACGATTACAATTCGTGGTGCGAATACCCTGGGTTCGAATGCCCCTCTGATTGTTGTTGACGGGATACCTAACCGTTCACTTGAGAGATTGGACCCCAGTGATATTGAGAGTTTCACAGTGCTGAAAGACGCATCAGCTGCAATTTATGGAACTCAGGCTGCAAATGGCGTTATTCTTGTTACTACTAAGCGAGGAAGAGTGGGGAAACCGACAATCACCTTAAATCTGAATTCTGGTTATAATCAGCCTGACAGAATTCCGAAAATGGCTGATGCTGCTACCTACGCAACTATGCTGAATGAGGTCTCATATTATGCCAATAAAGCTGGAGGAATGAACCAACAGTTCTCAACTGATGATATTCAAAAGTTTAAGGACGGGTCAGATCCCTGGGGTCATCCCAATACAGATTGGTTCAAGTCAGTCTTTAAACCATGGTCGAAACAGAATTATGAAAATATTTCAATCTCCGGTGGTACTGATAATATGAAATATTTCCTCTCATTGGGTGGTAAATTTGAGGATGCTTACTACAAAAACAGTGCAACCAACTATTCACAGTATGATTTCCGAAGCAATATTGACGGTAAAATTTCAAAGAATATTGATATTGCATTCGACGTTTCAGGCCGGCAGGAAAATAAGAACTTTCCTACTGTTGGTGCCAATGACATTTTCCGAATGCTTATGAGGGGCAAGCCCAATATGCCTGCTTACTGGCCGGATGGAAATCCCGGACCTGATATCGAATATGGTTTTAACCCGGCTGTAACAGTTACCAGTGCTACCGGAACTGATAAAGACAAGATTTATGTATTGGAGAGTAACATGAGACTTAATATTAATATCCCATGGGTAAAGGGTTTGTCTGTACAGGCTAACGGATCATATGATAAACTATTCCGCTTTCACAAACGGTTCCAGACACCATGGTATCTGTATACCTGGGATGGACAGCCAACCCATATCACTGTTAAAGGAATCAGGGGATTGGCTGCACCTCAGCTGACTGAGGATTTTCAGGATGGTTCCAAGAGTACCTTTAATACCTATGCAACATATCAGAATACTATAGGTGAGAAGCACAATATTAAACTGATGGTTGGTGCTGAAAGTCAAAGCGGATTGAATAACTACCTGACTGCTTTCAGAAAAAATTATGTAAGCGCAACTATTCCTCAGTTAAATGCAGGTGCTGCTGATACATATATGACAAACGGAGGCTATGCAGACCAGTTTGCCCGCGAAAGTTACTTTGGCCGTTTTAACTATGACTATGGACAGAAATATCTTGCTGAGATAATTTTAAGATATGATGGTTCGTATATGTTTAAACCAGGCAATAATTACGGATTTTTCCCCGGAGTTTCACTCGGGTGGCGTATTTCTGATGAGAACTTCTGGAAAGATAATATCGCCTTTATCAGTGACTTTAAACTCCGTGCTTCATGGGGACAAACCGGGAATGACAGAATTTATTACAATTATGTTGAAGGAGGAAATAATATATTGAAGGAATATCAATATCTCTCCACTTATAGCTTCGATAGTCAGGATTATGTATTCGGCCAGAGCATAAATAACAAAATGCTGATGGAGAACAATGTTCAGAATCCTCTTGTAACATGGGAAGTTGCAAACCAGGCGAATCTGGGATTCAACGCAACCCTTATGAATAAGAAACTGACAGTGGAAGCTGACGTATTCTATAACCTGCGTTCTCATATCCTGTGGCAGGCATCTGCTATTACCCCGGGGAGTACAGGTATTGTGACGCTTCTTCCTCCGGAGAATATCGGGAAAGTTTCTAACAAAGGATTTGAATATATTATTACCTATTATGGTACATCAGGCAATTTTGGATATAACCTGTCTTTAAATGGCAGTTATGCAAAAAACACTGTTGATTTTACCTTTGATACTCCCGGAATTCCTGATTACCAGAAAGCACAAGGCATGCCTATGGGTGCCGGTTTAAACTATGTTTCTATCGGCATTTTCAAGGATGATGCGGCAGTGGCAGCTTACCCTCATTGGGCAGGTGCTCAACCAGGTGATATAATTTTCAAGGATGTGAACAACGATGGAGCTATTGACGGGCTTGATAAGGTTCGTGATAACAAGAATAATATGCCAAGGTTTATTGGTGGATTTAACGCAGTTCTAAATTATAAGCAATTTGATCTGAGTATGTTATTCCAGGGAGCTGCCGGTGCCATTATATATCTTGGAGTAGAATCAGGTGATATAGGTAACTACTATGAGAGTTTCGCAAAGAATCGCTGGACACCAGATAACACTAATGCTACCTGGCCTCGTGCATGGAACCGCGATAATGAATACTGGAGAAACCAGGGTAATACATTCTGGCAATTCTCAACCGATTACCTTAGGTTAAAGAGCATGGAGATTGGTTATACACTGCCTACAAGCGTTAATAGCAGGTTGGGTATTGAGAAGCTTCGCATATATGTCAACGGATCCAACCTGGCTACTCTTGACAAGATTAAACTTATTGACCCTGAAGTTAATTCAGGTACGTCTTATCCTCTTCAAAGAGTTATTAACCTTGGAGTTACATTAACCTTCTAAAAACTAATGTGATATGAGAAAATTATTATATATCTTATTTGCGATTTCTGTAATCGGAATAACTAATTCCTGCAAAAAGGACTTCCTTGATACGAAGCCACTTGGAGCTTATTCTGATGGAGATACCTGGAAAGACCCGAGCCTGGTTGCGGCATTTGTTAATACCTGCTACTATAATGCTTTGGGTTGGCCCTTTGCTATTGAAAGGCTTTCCGATTATAGTGATGAAACTTCCTTCACTCCTGACTGGGGTGCCTTTGATTTCAATAAATCACTTATGACCAGTGATGGTCTTATGGGATGGAGCACAGACTGGGGAAACACTGATCCTACAGCAAATACTTTGCATTATCGCTGGGACCCTCTCTATAAGAATGTAAGGGAATGTAATCTCTTCTTTAAAAATATTAAGACTGTTGTATTTCCGGATGATGCTACAAAGAACCGTACCATGGGAGAAGTTTATTTCCTCAGGGCTTATACCTATCATTATCTTGTTGCCTTATACGGTGGCGTACCTATTATTACCAAAGCTTACGGACTAGGAGAAAATTACAACATTCCGCGGAATACTTATGAGGAATGTATTAAATTCATAACCGGTCAACTCGACTCTGCTGCTATGTATCTTCCTGATTCATATTCAGCCGATTACCGTGGCCATGCAACCAGAGGAGCAGCACTGGCTCTTAAAGCAAGGACTTTGCTCTTTGCGGCCAGCGATCTTCATACGGCTATGGCGTCATATGCTCCGGGGTATTCAAATCCCGCACTTTTAGGATATACTTCCGGTTCACAGGCAAGTCGTTGGACTGCTGCTAAAAATGCCGCAAAAGCTGTGATAGATCTTGGAATATATAGCCTGGTTAGTCCAAATCCTGCACCAACAGATTCTGTCGCCGGGAATTTTGTAAGTTACTTTCTTTCCTATGGGTATGCATCCGAAGATATCCTTCTTCAATATTTTACAACCAAAACAGGAAGAAGCTGGTCAGATTATAATCCTGCTCTCTATAGCGGACCGAATGGCTATCATAATTGGGGTAACAATACTCCTATCGGAGATTTGGTAGATGAATATGAAATGAAGGATGGTTCAAGCTTTAGCTGGACCAATCCTGCAATGGTTGCCAATCCTTATGCTAAACGCGATGCAAGATTTTATGCTTCCATTCTCTATGAAGGAGCTTCCTGGAGAAAAAGACCTGCTGACGTGCAAGGTCTCGACCCCTGGGATAAAATGCAGGTAGGTCATGTATTTAAGCTGGACGGTACTACCCAATTAGTTTCAGGTGTGGATACCCGGGAAGGACCGATAGAAAACTGGAACGGAGGAAGAAGCGGCTATTATCTGCGCAAGTTTAATGATCCGAATCTTGACCCGCAGTTTGTGAAACAGGATATACCTTTCCGTCACATCCGCTATGCTGAAGTTCTACTAAATTATGCAGAAACTTGTATTGAGGAGAATACTGGTGGAGATATTGCCGAAGCCAGAACCTATATCAATAAGATCCGCACAAGAGCCGGACAGCCGGATATTGCCGCGGGCCTAAGCCAGACTGCAATGCGCACAATCGTCAGGCATGAACGCCGTATTGAACTTGCATTTGAAGATCACCGTTTCTGGGATGTTCGCCGCTGGGTAATTGGTAGCGCCGCTTATCACCCGATACATAGGGCTGAAGTGAAATATTTAACATCCGCTGCCACAACTTATCGTCAGGCTGATGGTTCTACCTGGGGCGCTCCGGTCTACTCAAATGAGGTTATCGGTGTTGAAACAAGAGCATGGCTCGATAAATGTTATTTCTTCCCGATTCTGCGTGATGAAATGAATAAGAATACTGAATTAGTTCAGAACCCGGGTTATTAAAAGGAACCCTGGATATTAATAATCTTGACATGGCTGGCCAAAAAGGTCAGCCGTGTTTTTTATAAATACGCTAATTCCGATACCTGTAAAACGCGTAGTACCAGAAAGTATTACCGAATTGACTTCTCAAAGCTGGTTCAGCCATTCTGGGATCATTTTTATATTGCTGTAATACACGAAGATACTGATCCCAACGGGTCAAAGTATTGTTGCTCAGCTGAATATTGCCGGAGTATGGCATTCTCCCATTATTCCCCATTGAAATTGCAATTGCTGCTTCTTCTATATTAACCGGGAATCTGGTAAAGCCAAGCCCTGATAATTTTGGTAGCTCTTTCTTTATTCCTTCATAATCTTTCTTAAGTAATAAAAAAGCCAGTTTGTAGTTGTATGCCTTCTTATTCAGGGAATCTGATATAAGAATTTTTTCAATATTGATGTATGGATCATCAGTTATAGAGAAAAAATCCGTTTTTAACATGCTTCTTCTCTTATCTCCAATATCCTTGTCTGCATTTATTGAGGGCTCATTGAAAAGCAGTTTCTCAAAAGCGCTTGCTTCTTCTTTATAAAAAAATGTTTTCTTTAAAATAGAGATATACCTGGAAGCCATTTCATAATTTCCGTTGATTATCTCGGTTTTGATCAGCATTTTCAAGCCTTCCGGTGAATGTCCTTTCATTACCATATTCTCAAAAGCCCACCTGTGTGCCTCGTTGATCATGCCAATAGTATAATAAAAGTAGCCTCCTCGTTTAAGTATTTCTTCTGCCATTTCCCATTTAAGGAAGAGAGTCTTTCCATCAGGACTTTGTGGGAAATGGAATAGCAAATCGTTCAGCTTATCCGTTTCACAAAGAGCAATATTATTCAGAAATATCGTCAAAGAATTGGTCGGCGGATTTGAGGTATTGTAAGCGATTAAATCATCAAATTTGTTTTGATAGAATAACTTTTCAACATAGAAGTACTGTTTTGTTTTAATATCAAAACGCTTCATTCCAATAATGACAAGGATAATTACCAATACGATTGTTGTTATAAGACTAACAATAAAATCTGAGATTCTAAGCTTGTCTGGCAACCGGAACTTTATTCTTGATATAATAGGAAGTATTGAAAGGATTCCGGCTATTGATATGAAAAGGATTTGTTGTGAACCGGTATTAAGGTCCGAGAAAGGAAATGTTAAAAGAGTTTTTCCGGTTTGGAAAAAGAGAAACTCTTTCGATATGTAGAAAGTTGCCAGATTCAGACACCACAATGCAATAATTCTGATCCATCCTTTTTTCTCTTTATCAAACGCAAAATAAAAAGTCAGGAGTAATGAAAAAATCAATGAAAAACCACCCGTGACAAAATACCAGAACGGAGCTAATAAAATAGGAATCCAGCCTTTGAGAAAATTTAAATATCTTATTGCCAGGGAGAAAATAACCAGTTGAAGTAACAACCCAAAATTATTGAAAAATGAAAAACGATAATCTGTTTGCAAATAGAAAAGAGCTACCCCGATTACAAAAGGTAAGACCCTGGCATTCTTTGAGGTTAAAAGAAGGATTATTTTTGAAATTGAAAATATAATCAGAGTAATTACAGAAGCAATAATTAAGGCGCCTGCCAGTGTGTAATAAAAAAATGTTGAAAGGAATTTGGCCAGATAAATAAGTATTCCTCCTGGTTGATGCAGATTCTCAATAAGAAAATCATGTGAAAAAATAAAGAGAGATGATTTTTCCTGGTAAAAAAACACGTAGTTACCAAAAAATCCAAAGTATATGTATGAGCCTGCAAAGAACATTAGATATGGTAACCACTTAAGGAGTCGGTTTATATTTATTTTGTCTGCTGTTTCCATTATTTAATCTCTACTTCTGACTTCCGGCTTCTGCCTCCCGATTAGTTCTTAACCCATTTGGCTGGAGTTCCTGCTGTTTTGGCTAGCTTCCGTATCTCTCCCGGATTCAGATCAATTTTAAAAGTTGAGAATTCAGGGATATTAAAGCTCTTTAAAAACCGCTGGTAAAATGCCGGATCCTCCTGTGGCATGACAAATGGTTTGTTCGAAGCTCCGTTGTCATCTATATACGAAATGAATGGTCTGGCAGTCAATCCATCGTCTCTTTTACTACTATATACCAGCCATTTGCTGTTCGATGACCATGAATGGTAACTGTCTGTAAAATCACTGTTCAGGTTAAGTCTTGAAGATTTTAAATCTGACAGATTAATTGAATAAAGGTCTGCCTCTTTGTGCCATATCGGAAAACAACCATAATCGGATAAAGTCAGAACTAAAAATTTACCATTGGGTGAGATCCTGGGAAATGCAACACTCTTATGTAGCTGATCTGCGTTAAATACCAGCTCAGCCTCTCCGAAAGATCGATTTTCAATGTTGAATGAAACGCGATAAAGATTGTATCTGATCTGCTTATAATCATACTTTTCACCTATCCGGGCAGTCCTGCAAAAGTAGAGATATTTTCCATCAGGCGACCATTCAGGATATGTATCCATGAAATTCTCATTCCCTGCTAAGTCAATATTCATTATTTCATTTTTGTCCAGGTCATAAAGAACAAGAGAGGACTCGAGATCGCTTACTTCAACCTTCTTATTGTCAGCCGCATGAAAACGTTGGATAATCTTATTTGAGGAAAAGGCAACAAATTTGCCTGAAGGATGCCAGCGGGGATAAACGGCTCCATTTTTCATCTCTTTCGTTTTCAGATTTATTTTTTTAAAATCTTCTCCGGAATAGAAATAGGTTCCGCCAAGTTTCCCTCTCATTTGAAAAAGAAAATTATCAGTTTTTCCGTTATTAAATGCGTGGCAATTAACACAATTTTCATCGACTATAGTATTCTCAATAACTGACTTTTGGACAAAACTTCCAAGATCACGACGGTTAATGCTGAGTTCTGCCCAACTTTCATAACCCGGATATAAAAGCCTGTAATAAAGATATGGATCAACAGGTTCTATAGATATTTTATTAGTTATGGTTTTAAATTTTAACCATTTTCCTTCTTTGTCCTTTGAAAAAATGTCGATTTTAAAAGCCTTCCCTATATTATTTTGCAGCAATTTCCGCCACTTTTTTTCCGGAACGATGATTTTTCCGGTAACTGAATAAATTTCTATACCTGAGCCTGTATCGGAGGAAAATTCAACAAAATAAGCTGTTGCATTTTCTTTGATAATGAAGTTTAAAGGAGCTATGTTTGGAGGTATAGTTACTTCAGAATAATCGGGTTCCAGTTTTGGAGATTCATCCGATAGAGCAAAATCATTATTTGGTCTGTTTCCACAACTAACGAGAAAAAGCAGCAAGATTAAAAGATAAACATATTTTAACGGGGATGATCTATTGACAAAATCAATTTTACCATTTCTTTGTTTTTGACCAGTTATAGAGAAGTGATACAGATAGGAACTATAAAAATGATATTTCAGCATATAAATAAAGCATAATGGCAGAAATCATTTTGTTTTACTTTTTTAGAACTGCGAAAAGTAGTAAAAAATCAATTCATTTATCATTATCTGCCGGTTTTAAATGAAAAATCAGTAGTGATACATTCCAAATATGGTTCTTCCATTAAAAATCATTAATTAGCTTTAAATATTTGGTTTTATCACTACCTATATTTATATTTGGTTACATCTAAAACTGACCGAAAGAGTATTGTTATATTAAGTATTTTTAAACCTAATCTGATATGAAAAATTCAAGTATTTCAAGGCGTAATTTTCTGGGGAAAGCAGCAACGGTTGGAGTTGCAGGGGTAGTTGTTCCCTCAATTTTGACCAGTTGTGCCCGTGAAACAAAAAAAGTTGTTGCAATTCCTACGATGCTTGACCAGGCTCCTGACGGCCCGGTTTTAAAAGCAGGGGTAATTGGCTGCGGTGGACGCGGTACCGGCGCTGCAATTAATTTTTTGAGTGCAGGACCAAATCTTCAGATTGTTGCTCTTGGTGACACTTTCCAGGATCGTGTAGATTCCTGCCGCGAGAAGATATTGGCGGAAAAAGGGCAGGACGTGCCTAAAGATAAATGTTTTGTAGGCTTCGATGCTTATCAAAAGGTAATTGACTCGGGTGTTGATATAATTATTCTGGCAACGCCACCATTCTTTCGCCCTGATCATCTGGCTGCTGCTATTCAGGCTAAAAAGCATGTGTTTGCAGAAAAGCCTGTCTGTGTTGACCCTGTTGGTGCAAGATCCGTAATGGCAACAGGTCAGAAAGCAAAAGGGATGGAACTATGTATTGTTACAGGTACACAACGCCGTCATCAACGCGATTATGTTGCTGCATGGCAGAAAGTTCAGGAAGGTGCTATTGGAGATATAGTTGGCGGAAATGTCTGGTGGAATGGAGGAAAACTTTGGCATCGCGATCCTAATGCTCAGTGGAGTGAAATGGAATATATGATTCGTAACTGGGTTAACTGGTCTTGGCTTTCAGGCGACCATATCGTTGAACAGCATGTTCACAACCTCGATGTAATGAACTGGTTTACAGGTTCACATCCTGTAAAATCTGTTGGATTCGGTTCAAGGTTACGACGTGTTACAGGCGACCAGTATGATAATTTCAGCGTTGATTTTACTTTTGAAAATGGAACTCATTTCCATAGTATGTGTCGCCAGATCAATGGTTGTGCGAATAATGTTTCAGAAAGAATGCAGGGAACAAAAGGTTCTACCAACTGCCAGAACTCAATACTTGACAATAAAGGCACCGAGATTTGGAAATACGCATATCCTCTGGATAAAGACAGCAAACCAACTACAAGTGTAAGTGTTGATCCTTATGTTCAGGAACATATCGACCTGGTAACGGCAATCCGTAAAGGACTGGTGATTAATGAGGCAGAAAATACCGCAATCTCTACAATGGTTGCCATTATGGGACGTATTTCTGCATATACCGGGAAGGAAACAACCTACGAAGAAATGATGAATTCTGATTTGAAACTTGGCCCAAAAGTATTTGACTTTGGTCCGGTTGATATTCAAAAAGAGGTTCCGGTTGCCGGCCTGGCATATGTACCTACGGTAGAAACTGTCAATAAATAAGAATTAAATATCAAAAATCATTTTAACATGATTAGTTCCAGAAGAGATTTTTTAAAGAAAGCAACTGTAACAGGAGCTGCCATTTTGGCCGCTCCTTCAGTTTTTGGCTCTCAGATAGTTTCAAAACAAAAAAAGACAACTGATGCCATTGTTCCTTTCAAACTTAAGTATGCTCCGGGTTTTGGAATGTTTCATGAACATGCAGGAACCGATATAACCGATAACATTAAATTTTGTTACGACCAGGGATTCCGGGCTATGTTCGACAATGGTCTGATGAGCAGACCGGTTGAAGATCAGGTGAAACTCGCAAATGAGATGCGCCGGCTCGGAATGGACCTTGGGCCATTCGTTCTTTATGCTGATTTCGCTGTTACTTCTTTTGTGCTGAACAAACCTGAAACCCGCGAAATGCTTGTTAACAAGATGAAGGAGGGTGTCGAAGTGGCAAAGAGAACAGGTGTAAAATGGGCACTTGTTGTTCCCGGAAGATATGACGAGAAACTTCATCGCGACTATCAGACAGCCAATATAATTGACAACCTGAGGTATTGCTGTGATGTTGTAGAACCTGCAGGACTTACCATTGTTCTTGAGCCTCTGAACACAATCAGGGATCATCCCGGCCTGATTCTCAATGGAATTCCCCAGGCTTACTCTATATGCAGGGCAGTAAACAGACCTTCCTGTAAAATTGTTGATGATATATACCACCAGCAGATCACCGAGGGTAATCTTATTCCGAATATTGAAGCATCGTGGAGTGAAATAGCCGCTTTCCATCTGGGAGACCATCCTGGCAGGAACGAACCAGGCACAGGCGAGATAAACTTTAAGAATGTGTTTAAGTACATATATAGCAAAAAATTCGAAGGCGTATTATGTATGGAACATGGACTGAGTGACCGTAGCAAAGAAGGGGAAGCCAAATGTATTAAGGCTTACCGTGATGCTGATAGTTTTGAAGGTTAATGGATTTTATAAGGGTTTAATAATCTTAATATTTTTAAAGTGAAAAAGTTCTTTCCTGTTCTTAGTGTATTATTGATGGCGCTGATTTACTCTGCGTCATCTTATTCTCAGCCTATCCGGCTTTTTGCAGGCAGATATACTGAAGATGGTGGGAAAGGACTTAGCATTTTTGATCTTGACAGAGAAAGCGGAACATTTAAATTAGTTTCAGAATCAGATGCTGGCGCCGATCCATCATATTTCTGCATTTCAAAGAAATATGGAATTCTATATGCTGCAAATGAAGTAATGACCTTCAATGGAGTAAAAGGCGGCGGAGTTACAGCCTTAAAATACAATAATAAAACCGGAGCTGTTGAAAAACTACGTGACCTGGTTGTTCCTGATGGAGGACCCTGCTTCATTTCTTTGTCACCGGGAGAAGATTATTTATTAATGGCAAACTACTCCAGCAGTTCTGTTTCTGTAGTGAAACTCGATGATAAAGGAATACCCGAAAGAGTGACTGATACAATATCTTTTAAAGGGGGAAAAGATCAGATTTCACATCCTCATATGATCGCGTTTGATCCGGCAGGGAAAAAAGTTTACCTCACCGATCTTGGATTAGATCATATCGTGATATACAATTTTAATCATAGCTCCGGACGCCTGCAACAGATCCCTGATGGCATTGTTCACCTAGCTAAAGGTTCAGGTCCACGACATTTTGTATTCAATTCCACAGGAACGAAATTGTATGTAATATACGAGCTTAATTCAACCTTATCAGTTTTTGATGTAGAGACAAACGGCAGCCTAAAACTGGTTCAAACATTGTCCACGTTAGCAGAAGGTTTTAAAGGTGAAAGTAACTGTGCTGACATTCACATAGGGAAAAGCGGGAAATATCTGTATGGTTCAAACAGGGGCGAAAATACAATAGTAACATTCAGTATCGGCCCCGATGGAAAACTTATTCCTGCCGGTCGGACAACATGCGGAGGTGATTGGCCGAGAAACTTTGTAATTGATCCTTCAGGTAAATTTATTCTTGTTGCTAATCAGAAATCAGGCGATATCTCACTTTTCAGAATAGATCAGAAAACAGGACTTCCGGCTGCAACAGGAAAAGGATTTAAGATTGCAACTCCTTCCTGTCTGAAGTTCCTGAACTAACGGATGTATTGGTTGAGCCAATTACTTATTCAGGTACTCTTTTGTGCTTATAACCTGTGCATAGTTTTTCAGAGTACTCAATGTTGAGTAATGAACATCTTCTGCTTTAATTATTTTATCTCCGAACTTCAGGTCTTTCGTTGCACAGGCATCATGAATGAGAATACATTTAAACCCATAATCTGACGCGGCCCTTGTTGCTGCCTCAACACACATGTGGGTTTGCATTCCGCAAATTACAAGTGTATCTATCTTGTTAGTTTTCAGGAAATCCAGAAGGTCTGTCCCTACAAAACAATTTACAGCGTCTTTTGAAACTATTTTCTCAGAAGGCAAAGGTTTTACAATATCATTAATTTCCCCTCCGGGATCCGAATTATGACGTACGTGAATAACAGTCATATTATCATTCCTGAATTTATTAAGCAAAAGGGCTGCATTGGTTGCAGCTTTTTCAGGTTCAACAAGAGCTGATTGACCTCCCGGAAAATAAAAGTCCTGGATATCAATGATTAACAGCGCTTTTTTGCCAGACTGGGCAGAAAGATTCAGGATGATCAGCATTAGAGTGATAAAAGATAAAATGATTCTTTTCATTGGTCGGGACATTTAAAAACAGGTTAACATTCATTATATAATCGACAAAGTTATTAAAATCATTTTAATGTATATTTGTCCGGGTTAATTCTTCCGGACCCATTGTAATGGGAAGGGGTAAAATAATATAAGATGAAACAATTGAAAGGACTACGGACCGGATTTTCTATTAAACACGTATCTGAAATTACCATTCTGCTGTTTGTTTCCGCACTGATAGTTTTATCAGGATTCGGGAAAGATACCAGGAAACAATTCAAAAACTATGTTGTTCTTGTATCGCTCGATGCCTTCAGATGGGATTATAATACCCTATATAAGACTCCGAACCTGAATAAGCTGGCACATGACGGAGTAAAAGCCGACAGGATGATTTCTTCATTTCCTACAGTGACATTCCCAAATCATTATTCAATAGCAACTGGTTTATATCCCGACCACCACGGATTAATTAATAATAGTTTTCCTGCTCCTGATCTTGGACTTTTCTACAGGATGGGTGACCGTACTGCTGTTGAAAATCCTGCTTTTTATGGCGGAGAACCTGTGTGGGTTACAGCTGAGAAACAGGGTGCCCGGTCAGCCTCATTTTTTTGGGTAGGTTCTGAAGCTCCGGTCGGTGGTATGCAGCCTGCATACTGGAAAAAATATGATGAAAAAGTAACTTTTGAAGAAAGGATCGATACAGTTATTAAGTGGCTTTCTTACCCACCTCAAAAACGTCCTGAACTGGTGACTCTTTATTTCGATGAACCTGATGCTACAAGTCACAAATTTGGGCCGGTATCATCCGAAACCGGAAAAGTAGTGGAGCGGCTTGATAGTCTGATGGGAGTGCTCAGGAATAAACTTTCTGCTTTACCTGAGGCAAAGAGAATTAACCTGATAATCCTGTCTGATCATGGGATGGCAAAAGTATCCTCAATAAAATATATTAATCTGAAAGAACTGGTACCCGGCAGGATGATAGCTTCTATTTCGGGTGGTAATCCGGTATACCTGATAAATCCTTCTGAAGGTAAAAGAGACAGTGTGTTATATCTGCTAAATAAAGCAACTGGCCTGAAAGCCTGGAAAAAATCTGAGGTTCCCGCGAAATGGCATTATGGAACAAATCCACGGATCCCTGAAATTGTAGTGGTTGCTGACAGCTCATGGAGCATTGGAACCCGACCTGATGGATCCTCAATCAGAGGAGGGGCTCATGGTTATGATAACAGAAACTCCGACATGTTCTCGATTTTTTATGCAGCAGGGCCCTCATTTAAAAAGAATTATAAATTCAAAGAACTTAATAATGTTGATGTATATAATCTGATCTGTGGCATACTCGACATTAAACCAGCAAAAAATGACGGGGATCCTTCACATATAAAAGGAATGCTTAGGTAAACAGCATTATCCTGCTTCAGATATTATTTGTAATTCGAAAATTTCTCCGTATAATTATTACCAAATCACATCTGGATGAATCGTCAGCAAATTATTAAGGAATTACAGGATCAATCAGAAATAAATTGGGATATAATTGTTATAGGCGGAGGGGCAACCGGGTTGGGTGTAGCTCTTGATGGCGCTTCACGCGGGTATAAAACACTTTTGTTGGAACAGTCTGATTTTGCTAAAGCGACCTCTTCGAGAAGCACCAAACTGGTACATGGCGGCGTTCGTTATATGGCGCAGGGCGATCTTCTTCTTGTGATGGAAGCCCTGCACGAACGTGGAATAATGCTCAAAAACGCACCCCATCTTACATTCAATCAGGAATTTGTTATACCTGTTTATACTACATGGGATACAATAATGTATACTGTGGGACTGAAGTTTTATGATCTTCTTGCAGGAAGATTAAGTATGGGGAAATCTTTTTTCATTAACAGGGAAAAAACATTGACACGATTACCGCTTCTGATGCAAAAGGGATTGAAGGGCGGGGTTGTTTACCATGATGGTCAGTTCGACGATTCCCGGATGGCCATGGCTCTTGCCAGATCATGTGTTGAAAAGGGGGGCACAGTGCTCAATTACTGCAAAGTTAAAAGCCTCATGAAAAATATTGATGGGAAGATTAATGGCGTCACAGCCGAGGATTTAGCGACAGGGAATGAACTCAGGCTGAGAGCCAGCCTGGTGATAAATGCAACAGGAGTATTTGCTGATGATATAGCCAGGATGGATGATCCTGATTCACAACCTACGATCAGGCCCAGTCAGGGTGTGCACATTGTTCTTGATAAATCTTTTCTTCAGAGTGATTCTGCCATAATGATACCCAAAACAAGCGATGGCAGAGTGCTGTTTGCAATTCCATGGTATGATAAGCTGGTGGTTGGGACAACTGATACGCCTCTTAATACTATAAGTCTTGAACCGGTAGCCCTGGAAGAAGAGATCAACTTTATTCTCAGTACAGCAGGAAAATATTTTATTAAACCGCCCCGCAGGGAAGATATTTTGTGTGTTTTTGCAGGATTGCGTCCCCTTGCTGCAAATCCTGAAAATACCTCTTCAACAAAGGAAGTTTCCAGACGACATAAGATTTCGCTCTCATCATCCGGACTTCTTTCAATAATAGGTGGTAAATGGACAACATACCGCGTGATGGCGGAGGAAACAATAAATAAAGGAATAAAAGCGGGCTTCCTTGAAAACAGGAAGTGTGTTACTTCAGATCTGAAGCTGACTAAACTTTCTGATATTAGTTCCTCAGGCCGATTACATATATACGGCGAGGGCTCAGCAGAAATAGAAAAGATGATTAAAGAAACACCGGCATCGGGCCTGCCTGTTAATAAGGGCCTGCCTTATACGAAAGCTGAATTAAAATGGATCATCAGAAATGAAATGCCTTTTAGAATTGAGGATGTTCTTGCAAGACGGACGCGGGCTTTACTTCTGGATGCCAGGGCAAGTGTGGAAATCGCCCCGGAAGTTGCCCGGTTGATGGCTGAAGAGACTGGTTATGATACAAAGTGGCAGCACGAGCAGGTGGAATCATATAATCAGTTAGTTAAAAACTATCTATAGGATTTTGACATTCATAAATTAACAATCATACTATGAAAGATTTCATCCTGGCGCTCGACCAGGGAACAACCAGTTCAAGGGCAATAGTATTTGACCACAATGGCCTTCCTGTTGCATCAGCACAAAAGGAATTTACTCAGCATTATCCAAAACCTGGATGGGTGGAACATGATCCGGAAGAAATATGGTCAACACAGGCTGGCGTTGCTCTTGAGGCAATTACAAAAGCTGGCCTGGAGAGTGCTGATATTGCCGGTATTGGTATTACTAACCAGCGCGAAACTACGATAGTCTGGAACAGAAAAACCGGCAAAGCTGTTTATAATGCAATTGTATGGCAGGACAGGCGGACAGCTGATTTTTGTGACAAGTTGAAAAATGAAGGACAAAGTGGTGTTATCCTTGCAAAAACAGGTCTTATTATTGATGCCTATTTTTCTGCAACTAAAGTCAAGTGGATTCTTGATAATGTTAAGGATGCAAGAAAACAGGCAGAGGACGGACTACTTGCATTCGGTACAGTAGATTCCTGGCTGGTATGGAATCTGACACGAGGGCAGTTGCATGTTACAGATGTTTCGAATGCTTCGAGAACTATGCTTTTTAATATTCACTCATTGAAATGGGATGATGAACTGCTCAGACTTTTCAATATTCCGCCTAGTATGCTCCCTGAGGTCAGGTCATCAAGTGAAGTCTATGGAAATACTGTCGGGCAATTTGCAACTTCAATACCGGTTGCAGGTATTGCAGGTGATCAGCAGGCAGCTTTATTCGGTCAGATGTGTATAGAACCCGGAATGGTAAAAAATACTTATGGCACCGGATGTTTCATGATGATGAACATAGGTAATAAACCAATTGAATCAAAGAGCAGGCTTCTGACTACAATTGCATGGAGAATAGGAAATGATACCCAATATGCTCTGGAAGGAAGCATTTTCATAGCAGGAGCGGTGGTACAGTGGCTTCGCGACGGACTTGGGATCATAAGAAAATCGAGTGATGTGGAAAAACTGGCTGCTAAGGTAAAAGACAGCGAAGGAGTATATTTTGTACCGGCCTTTGCAGGTCTCGGTGCGCCTCATTGGAATCAGCATGCCCGTGGAACTATCGTGGGAATTACCAGGGGTTCAACATCAGCACATATTGCACGTGCAGCCCTTGATAGTATTGCATACCAGACACTGGAAGTACTTCTTGCCATGCAAAATGATTCCGGTATTCATATCAGGGAGTTACGTGTTGATGGAGGCGCTACAGTAAATAACCAGCTTATGCAGTTCCAGTCAGATTTATTACAGACAAATGTGGTACGGCCAAAGATTACTGAAACAACTGCACTTGGCGCGGCATATCTTGCAGGACTTGCTGTTAAGTACTGGAGTGATATTAAGGAAGTTAAGCAACAGTGGCAAATAGACAGAACGTTTTCCCCACAGATAAAAGCTGAGGAAACACACTCACTGGTTAAGGGATGGCACCGGGCAGTTAATGCTTCAAAAGCCTGGGCTGCTGATTCAGAATAATATTTTATATTTGAAGAAATTGGTTTAAACTTTTAATTATAATCTTGTATGAGTCCATTCTTTGCAGAATTTTTCGGAACTGCCATTATCATCGTATTCGGAGGCGGGGTGGTTGCAAACGTACTACTTGACAAAACAAAAGGGAACAACAGCGGCTGGATAGTAATAACATTCGGATGGGCTGTCGGTGTATTTACCGGGGTATTAATTGCCGCACCGTACAGCGGCGCTCATTTAAATCCTGCTGTGACACTTGCACTTGTTCTTGCAAATAAGTTTTCTCTGTCATTGTTGCCATTATATGTATCCGCTCAGATTCTTGGGGCTATGTTTGGTGCGTTTCTTGTCTGGCTGGCTTATAAAAAACACTTTGATGCAACGGCTGACGGTGATTCAAAACTTGCCGTATTCTGTACAGCTCCGAATATTCGCAGTTACTGGTATAATGTTCTGACAGAGATAATTGGAACATATGTGCTCGCTATGGCAGTCCTTTATATGGCTAAACCTGATGTTGGTCTGGGGGCATTAAATGCTTTACCAGTTGCATTGGTTGTGCTGGGACTGGGACTCTCTCTGGGTGGTCCCACCGGTTACGCGATAAATCCTGCCCGTGACCTGGGTCCGCGAATAATGCATTTCTTCCTGCCAATTCCTATGAAACGCGACAGCGACTGGAAATATTCCTGGGTTCCAATTCTTGGGCCTCTTTTAGGTGCAGCTATCGCGGCCGGGATGTTTGTATTGTTTGGAGCATAATGATTGGATGTTAGTTACAGTCCTGTTCAACCCGGATTATTGATTTTAAGTCATATCCATTATCAACAGCTTTCTGTAGTAGCATCTTATAGGTCGGTTCATCCATTTTCTTTTCCCGTGCAAGTATCCAGAGGTATTTAAACGCCGGCTCTCCTATAAGGACATATCTGTAATCTTTATCAAGGTACATGATCCAGTAGTCACCTGAGAAAGGCCAGAAAAACTGTACCTTGAGTTTCGAAGGGCTTTTCATGTCAGGTATCCAGGCAACCCCTTTTGAAGATGTTGTCTTCTGTGGATCAGTAATGTAATTGCCTTTGTTAAGTACTGTTATTTTACCATCTTCACGAAGAGTATATGTGGCAGTTGTACATTTTAACTTTCTTTCGAAATAAAAAGGTAGCCGTGCTATTTCATACCAGGTACCTTTATATCTGTTAAGGTCTACCTCTGAAACAACTGAAGGCTTATTCTGTGCCGTGACTGAAGTAAATATCATAATCAAGAATAATAAAATAAAGGAATATTTCATATCTGCTTTTTTAAAAAACACTAATTATCAGAATTTGTTCAATTTATAAATACAGCCTGCCTGAGAGGATAAAACCGGGTAAAATGAATAGTTTTTTCAATAGCTACAAAAAAAAGTTACATAAGCAATAAACAAAACTTATTTAAGAATGTTTATAAATAAAATGTTAACTAAAATTTAGGAACTATGAAAAGACTTCTGGTTTTATTGGTAGTTGTTTTTTTCTCTTTAACACAATTGGTAGCTCAGGAATCTACTTTCGTTAAGGGAGATAAAGTACTCAATCTCGGTATAGGGTTTGGGTCTTCTTATTTTGGAAGCTTTTATACTTCTCATATGCCTGCTTTATCAGCTTCTTTTGAGGTTGGTGTTAAAGACGGCATATTTGATAAAGGATCAATCGGAGTTGGTGGTTATGTTGGATACTCATCAGCCAAATATTCAAATTATTGGAAAACTTCAAACTTTTTAATTGGGGCAAGAGGTGCCTTTCATTATCCTCTGGTTTCTAAACTTGATACTTACACTGGTCTCCAATTAGGTTATAATGTTTACAGTACTAAATATTATGATACCTACCTGGGTGGATTTAATGCATCATCAAGTGGTCTGGCTTTTGCGTGGTTCGCCGGAGCAAGATATTATTTCAGCAACAAGTTTGCCGGAATGGTTGAGGTAGGATATGGTATTGCATACTTCAACATAGGTGTCGCTCTTAAGCTGTAATGTAATAATATTAAAGTTTCATCTATCAATAGAACCTTAGTTCTGATTTATTTAGTTAAAAGCAATCTGCTTTAACACGGGTTGCTTTTATACTATGTTTTTCATTTATTAAGCATACTCGTCTATATAGATCAACGAACTCTGTATTAAAACGATTTATTATGTTTTAATAAGTCTGCCGGCAATCTGATAATTGTTAATAAAATGGTGAAATTTAATTCCCTTTGTTGTATACTATTTATAATTCAATTCTCAGTGTCAGCGCAGGAAGCTAAAAAATCAGAATTTTCAAAAGCTATAGAAGATAATTCGTTTTTTATTGAAGAAGCATATAATCAGGAGTATCGTGTAGTTCAACATATAAATAATTTAAAATATTCTTTAGATCCGTCACATGATTTTGAATATTCCTTTACTCAGGAATGGCCTGTCGTAAGTCAAAAACACCAATTTAGCTACACTCTGGGTTTCTCTTCCCTAAACGCTGGCGATGTTAAAGGCCTGAATGATATACTTCTTAATTACCGGTATCAGTTAACTGGTCATGATGATTTTGTTGCCATGGCTCCCCGTTTTTCTTTAATAATTCCTACAGGTAATATCACAAAAGGGTTAGGTAATGGAGTTTTTGGTTATCAGTTTGACCTGCCATTGAGCAAGCGTGTAACGAATAGTTTAGCTATACATGCGAATATTGGATATACATTATTGCCATCTGTCAAATCAATTGATTTATATAATATTACACATAAAAATAATATTTCAATCATTAATTTTGGGGCAAGCGCTATCTGGCTTGTAACGTATAAAACTAACCTTATGCTGGAAGTTTTATACAACATTTCAAAGGAAGTTACCGGAAATAATAAATTGATTAATACAGGCCAAACAATAATAAGTCCGGGCATCCGTCATGCTATTGAAATCAAAAACCTTGAAATTGTCCCCGGTTTTGCACTTCCTGTAACTATTCAAAACAGGAAAGCCGGATTATCAGCATTCCTGTATCTTTCATTTGAACATCCCTTTTAAGAATTATTTTTTAATCTGTCCGGATTTATCTCTGAAACAGGATTAATCGGTGTATTCTGATTGGTAATGTCGTGATATTTAGTATCATGGTTAATTTATTTATAATAAATCCGGTTAGAATTCCATCAACAAAAAGTACCTGTTAGTCAAAATATTGTTCATTTCGGATAAAACAGAATAATTATTCTGGTAATTCTAAATTCTTTTCTTTAGGTTTGTTCTAAACCTGACAATACATCTAACAAATAATATATATATGAAAAACTTGAGAAATAGTATGAGAATTTATTATTCTCTAATTTGTTTGTTTCTTTTTACTTTCTCTCTCATGGCACAGGAAGAAACAGTTGCGGTAAAAAAGATACATTATGGAATCAAGGTTGGAACTACTCTTAGTAGTTTTTCATCTGAGCAACCTCACAACAACTTCAAACCTGGGTTCACTGCAGGTGCTTTCGTTTCGTACGATCTGTCCGGCAGCTTTTCTTTACAACTGGAACCAATGTACTTACAGCAGGGGGGAAACCTGATTACAATTGTTGATTACACAGTGTTTCTATTACAGGATCCTCCATTTTTAATTGAGATAAGAGATCAGAAAGTTACATTTCACAACATTGACGTTCCACTGTTACTAAAATTCAAAAAGACTATTTTGGGACTAAATCTTTTTGCAGTTGCCGGACCCTCTTTTGGTCTGAATTTTAATGCAGAAACAAAGAATAATGTTTCAGCCAGATCCTTGGATCAAATCCCGGTATGGTATGATTTTTATACTGAAGAGAATATTACAAGCAATATTGAACCCTGGCAATTTGGAGCTGTCGGAGGTATTGGTTTCGAAACTCCAGTTGGAAAACATACCCTTATATTTGATATGAAGTACAGATACAGTTTAAACAAAACCTATCCGGGATTCAGCTATCTGGGTATTACTCAGGTACAGGGTGATTTACGAACGAACTCTTTTTACTGCACTCTGGGATTTGGTTTTTAGCTACAATATGAAATTTTATGTTTAATTAAATTTAATAATTATGAAAAAACAGATTTACAGGTTAATCCTATTAATGGTTCCTATTATGTTTCTTTTTTCTTGTAAAAAAGACAAGTTTACCGAAAAAGATGCTTTGGATGCCCAACAAACTATTGATGTTCTTGTAACCGTTGTAGATGGCACATCAAATCTTGCTCCCGTACCGGATGCAACTGTAACAGCAGTAATTGATAGTACGACTGTAACAAAAACGACAAACGCTAATGGAGTAGTTGTATTTACTAAAGTTAAAATTGGTGGAAATATTGCGGTTTCAGTAGCAAAAGCAAATTTCACATCTGTTCTTACCTCTGTAGACTCTAACCCAATAAGTTACAGGCAGACCCAGGTGTCTTCATCAATAAAAATTTATTCATTAGATCCGGCCGTAACAGCAACCTTTAAAGGGAGACTTACCATGCAGAGCGATTTAACTGACCGTAACAGAGAACCCGCTGTGGGCGTTATAGTTAAAGCAAGAAACTTTAGTTTGACCTCCACCACTCAAGTATTATTTACCGCAACAACAGATGCTGATGGTAAGTATTCCATAGCAGTACCCGTTACAAGTAATGGTGACATAATTGAGATTTATTATCCCGAAATTACCGTTAACCAGAAAATTGCTTTTAGCCTTGTAGATAAATCTGCTGTTGTACTTGAACGATCTGTAGTATATAAGACAAGTTTAACTCCTCTTCTTCATGATGTTCCTTCAGTGCCAAGTGTTTTTGGTATAGCAGATGCACCTTCCGCCCCTCTTGGAACAGGATTTGCCTTAGGGGCAAAAGCAACCAGAACACAATTAGATCCTGCCTCAAGTGTTTCGATAACCAATGGTGGAGCAGGTTATAATGGAGGGGTAACTTTACTTAATACTCAACTCTCATTTAGTCCTGATCCTAACGGAGTTTCAGCAAAATTGCAGGTTGATATAGTTAATGGAAAAATTTCAAATATTGATGGCATTATCAACAATGGTGCAACTTATGCTGTTGCCCCTACGCTCAATCTTAATGTATTAGCCCCAACTACTCCTGCAGTCATTGCTTTCAGCTTCCAGGTAAATTATAAGATATATGTAACAAACAAAGGAAGCAATTATCTGACCTTCCCGACAGTAGCTGTTGAAACAGAATCATATGTTTCTGGTTCAAAGGTTAAAGGATTTGATCCTAACATTAATGATGCAAATAATCAAGTGCTGGGTGCAAACAATGTTCTGACCAACTGGGCAACCATATATGGAGGCTTAGTTAAGGCTAATGCCTTAAACGGAGATACATTATTTATTACTCCAAATGCTTTCTCTTCTGTTCCGGTATTCACTGTTGCCCCTATGGTTGCAAAAAGGGCATTGTTGTCAGTTGCGTCATCTGACATAAATGCTGATAGTACCCTGAGATCAGTTTCAGTGAGTGATGGTGGTGCAGGTTATAATCCTTTAGTACCTCCGGCTATTACGTTTACGACTGTTGCAGGTTACGGTTCAGGAGCAACAGCAAAAGCTACAGTTAATTCATCAGGCTCAATCAGTGGTATTATTATTTCCAACCCAGGATCGAAGTATGTTAAGAATGTTAACGACTTCAAGAATGATGGTATTAATTATACCTATGACAGCCCAACCGATCCAACTGATTTTTATAACGGAATTAAAGCAGGTGATGTAACTACCCAGGATGTCTATTATGGAACAGGATATCAGTTACTTAATCAGAGTACCGGCAAATAGGAAATTATCTTAAACTGTTTTAAAACAATGGCTGCCTGTTTTTACAGGCAGCTTTTTGTGTTTTTATAAGCCAGAAGTATTTCAATAAGAACCTACCTGCACCTGACACTAATATGTTTTGATAATTTGTTTAACTTGTGGGCAAGAGGGGTTGGGGT
>JANYJP010000017.1 GCA_025358455.1 Bacteroidales bacterium | reverse complement strand
TCCATAGTTGCACTGACAATCAACCTGCCATATTCTTTTGTCTCGATGTGAAAATTAGGATTAACGCCTCCCTCTGCATCGATTTTTCCGTAAAGAATCAGCTCTGTTTCAATAAAGTTGGCTGCAACGCTAAAGTATTTCGTATCCTTATTAATTATCAGGGTTTTTGCTTCTGATAATGAATTAGTAAAGGTGATCTCATAATTTTTTTCCAAGGCTTTCCTTTGAAATTTATCTATTATTTCAGCTCTTTTGAAATCCAAAAAATCAATAGTACCTCTTGATGAAATCTCACCTGTTAATCCGTTAAAAAGCAAAATTGCAGATATGGGTAAATGAAAAAAATGTTTTGCAGATCCTTCCTCAATTTTGTATGATATGTGAGGTCTTTCAGCTTTTTCAGCTCTTCCAGGATAAAGGAAACTCTCTACATCGCCGATAATTTCTTTAATCTCAGCAATATCTACATCTTCGGGCTTGAGAGGTTTATTACCAATTTTACCTTCGACCTTTACTTCAATGAAGCCTCTTTCTTCCATTCAGTAAATATATCAAATTTATCCTTTAAATACTAAATAGATGAAACGTCAACTTAAGACATTGGTTCACTAAATATCTCACACAAATGATAAAATAATTGTAATCATTGTTCTTAATGGCATGAATTTATCCCGGCTCTGCAACCGTTATTGTTTGAAAAAAAGATCTTTAATTTTAATACTCCCCTTTCTCAGACAACTTACTTACAAAGTTAAGTTAGATTTCTTTTCCGGCCAATTGGCCGGAAAAGAAATCTAAGCGGCCTGTTGCATAAATAGATCTGCCTGTGTTTTTAATCAGAGAAAAGTTTTTTTTAATTCCGGTTAGATAAACTTCCGTCCCGTCAGTCACAATGGCATTCTGTATTTAAAACGCTGAAATACTTACTAATACAATGCTTTCGCCTGACCTTCAATATTTATAAATCATATTAAGTTAAACAAAATAATTAACGCGATCAAATATTCTGGTTTTTCAGATTGCCCTTAATATTGTTTTCAGTAATTACGGGAGTCACGCAGCAAAGGCGCACTCGGTTCTTATTATTTTGGTTCACCTGTAAAAATGAAACCGGGACTAAAAAAGCGCCCCGGTTTGCATCATTACCTAAAACCAAAACTTAAAACCTATTATTCATATTCTTTAAGAATATTCCTGACATCATCCGGAGCAACCCTGCCATAGGTTTTATCCCCTACAAGCACTACCGGTGCAAGTCCGCATGCGCCTACACATCTCAGACTCGATAAAGAAAACTTATTATCTTTTGTTGATTCTCCTACCTGAATTCCAAGTTCCTTCTTAAACTCGTCAAGAACTTTCTCAGCTCCTCTAACATAGCAAGCTGTTCCAAGGCAGATACTTATCGGATGTTTCCCTTTTGGAGTCATTGTAAAGAATGAGTAGAAAGTTACTACTCCATAGATCTTGGCTACCGGCATGTTGAGGCCATCAGAAACGACTTCCTGAATCTCTGCCGGAAGATATCCAAAATGTTCCTGACACGTATGAAGGACGTTAATAAGCTCCTGAGGATCATTATTAAAAGTAGCACATACCCCTTTTATAAAGTCCACATCTTCTTTTCTTAATTCTATTTTTATATGAGACATAATCGTGAATTTTATTATTGTCGAATATTATATTACTATTTTTTAATCATGATCTTTTTCTTTTTATCAAAATAATGAGTGTGAAGCAGATGGTGGGCTTTTTCACTTCCGGGTTTGCCAAGAAACTCATCATAAAGTTTTATTATGAATGGATTCTCATGAGATTTTCTGAGCGACTTTTTCCTGTCCTCTGCATAAATTGCAGTTGCCCTGGCTTTGATTATATCAGAATTGCCATGGTGTAATGGTTGTCCGCCTCCGCCAATACATCCCCCGGGACAAGCCATAACTTCAATTGCGTGGAATTGAGATTTCCCGGCTCTAACATCATCCAGCAATTTTCTTGCGTTTCCGAGTCCATGAGCGATTCCGATATTTACAGGCAAACCGTCAAAATCTATAGTTGCTGAACGGACACCTTCCATTCCTCTGAGTTCTGTAAAGTCGAGTCTTTCAAGTTTCTTGCCAGTATAGAGTTCATATGCAGTACGGCAGGCTGCTTCAATAACACCACCGGTTGTGCCAAATATAACACCGGCTCCGGTAGATTCACCCATTGGGGAATCAAAATCTTCATCATGAAGGGTTTTGATATCAATGTTAGCCTGTTTTATGAATGACGCAAGTTCCCTTGTGGAGATTGAAAAATCAACATCGGGATTACCATCGACAGAGAATTCGTCTCTCTGACACTCATATTTTTTAGCAAGACATGGCATAATTGATACTACGACCATATCCTTACGGTTAACCCCTATCTTATCAGCGAAGTATGTTTTGGCAATTGCCCCGAACATCTGCTGAGGTGATTTTGCTGTTGAAGGAACGTCCTTGAGATCAGGGAAGTATTCTTCAAAGAAATTTACCCAGCCGGGACAGCACGATGTCAGTATGGGTATCTTGGCAGTTTTATCTCCTTTCAGATGTTTAGCCAGTCTGTCAAGAAGCTCGGCGCCTTCTTCCATAATAGTGAGGTCTGCAGCAAAATCAGTATCAAATACATAATCAAATCCAAGAGCCCTGAGTGCAGCAGTCATTTTGCCTGTTACCAATGTGCCTGGTGCTAATCCGAACTCTTCACCCAGAGCGGCACGGACCGCAGGTGCAGTCTGTACAATAACAGTCTTGGTAGGATCAACCAGAGCCCTCAATACCTGAGGAACATGATTTACCTCCGTTAGAGCGCCGGTAGGACAAACTGATACGCATTGTCCGCAATATGTACAAGTTGAATGTTCCAGATTCTGTTCAAATGCCGGTGCAACAGTAGCCATAAAGCCTCTGTTAACTGCAGATATTGCACCAACAGTCTGTACCTCATTACACATCATTTCACAACGACGGCACATTATACATTTATCAAGATCTCTGATAATTGAAGGGGATGTATCTTTCCTGTAAGTAGATACTGCTGCATATGCGGCACCGGGAATATCTCTTATTCCGAGGCGGTGAGCCATTGCCTGAAGCTCGCATGTGCCTGATTTTGAACATACCAGACAATCTTTTGGATGATCAGAAAGGATAAATTCCATAACAGTCCGGCGTGCATTCAGAACCCTTGGTGTGTGTGTTTTAACCACCATACCTGGTTCACATTTTGTTGAACAGGTCGGGGCCAGGTTTCTTCTTCCCGAAACCTCTGCAACACAAATACGGCAACCAGCCGGTTTGTTCTCAATGTTCATATCATGCAGCTCCATATAACACAGAGTAGGAATATCGATTCCCAGCTCTTTTGCTGCTTTATATATTGTAGTACCTCTGGGTACATCAATCTCTTTATTATCAATCGTAAGCTTTATTGTTTCCATTATTATTTTGATTATCTGATAAATATTGCATCAAACTTACATTTCTCTATACAGGCACCGCATTTTATGCAGATGGAAGGATCAATAAGATGAACTTCTTTTCTCTCCCCTGAAATAGCATTTACAGGACAAACCCTTGCGCATGCAGTACAACCCACACAGTTCTCAGCATTTACAACATATTCCAACAGGCTTTTACATTGACCTGCCGGACACTTTTTATCAGTTACATGTGCAACATACTCATCATAGTAGTTATCCATCATGGAGAGTACAGGATTGGGTGAAGTTTGTCCAAGACCGCAAAGAGCTGTATCTTTTATAACTACACTCATATTCCTCAGTCTGTCAAGATCATCCAGAGACCCTTTTCCTTCACATATCTGGCCAAGAAGTTCATGTAATCTCTTATTTCCTATTCTGCATGGGGCACATTTACCACAGGATTCCTCAACAGTAAATTCCAGAAAGAATTTAGCCATTGAAACCATGCAATCATCTTCATCGAGAACAATCATTGCTCCGGAGCCCATTATTGAACCTGCTGCAATAAGGTTATCGAAATCAATCGGTGTGTCGAGATGTTTTTCGGAAAGACATCCTCCTGAAGGTCCGCCAGTCTGAATACCCTTGAATTTTTTACCATTTCTGATACCTCCGCCGATCTCGAAGATTACCTCTCTTAATGTGGTACCCATCGGGACTTCAATTAGTCCGACATTGTTGATCTTACCTGCCAGGGCAAATACCTTGGTCCCTTTTGATTTCTCGGTACCAATACTGCTGAACCATTTTGCCCCTTTCAGGATTATTACCGGAATTGCGGCAAAGGTTTCAACATTGTTGACATTTGTAGGTTTGTTGAGATACCCTGCTTCTGCAGGAAAGGGTGGTTTTACTGTAGGTTCACCACGAAGTCCTTCCATTGAATGAATAAGTGCAGTTTCTTCTCCGCAAACGAATGCACCTGCGCCATAGCGAAGTTTTATATCGAAATTGAAGCCGGTCCCGAATATATCTTTACCAAGTAAACCATATTCCTGTGCCTGCTTTATTGCGATTTTTAATCTTTCAATAGCAAGCGGATATTCTGCGCGAATATAAATAAGACCATTTGATGCGCCAATACTGTAACCGCAGATTGCCATAGCCTCAAGAACTGAGTGAGGATCGCCCTCAAGTACTGACCGGTCCATGAATGCGCCCGGGTCCCCTTCATCGGCATTACATACAACATATTTCTCATCAGATTTATTATTGCGGGCAAGCTCCCATTTAAGCCCGGTTGAGAAACCAGCGCCGCCGCGACCTCTCTGACCAGAATCCTTAACGACCTTTATAACTTCCTCAGGAGTCATTTCAGTAAGCACTTTTCCAAGTGCCTGATATCCATCGCGTGCTATGTATTCATCAATATTCTCGGGATTGATGAAACCGCAGTTACGAAGAACTATCCGGAGTTGCTTTTTGAAGAAACCCATATGTTTTGAATCTGATACAGGCTCCCTGGTTACAGGATCCCTGTAAAGAAGTCTTGTAACCTTTCTTCCTTTAATAATATGCTCATCTACAATTTCCTGGGCATCTTCAGGTTTAACCTGAACATAGAAAGTATTGTCGGGCATGACTTTCACGATTGGTCCTTTCTCGCAGAATCCGAAACAACCTGTAAGTATAACCTGAACGGAATCCATCAAACCCTTAGCTTCAAGCTCATCCCTTAAATTGCAGACAATAGCATCACTTTCTGAAGCATGACAACCAGTGCCACCACATACGAGAAGATGCATACTGTATTTTGACATAATTTTTCCTCCTTATTCTTTTAAGTCAATAGTTTGGTAATTCATTGGGATGATACCATCAACAAGCTCACCCGTTTTAATGTATTTCTCAATAATCTGGTCTGCCCTTTTAAGGTCGACAAAACCAAATACAACCGGATCCTTACCCGGAAGTTTAACCTCAATAGTGGGTTCGGCGTAACAATATCCCATGCAGCCTGTTTGAGTTACAACAGCTGCAACATTTCTCCTTTCGAGTTGTTCCAAAAAAAACTCCATAACGGTTTTTGCTCCGGAAGCGATACCGCATGTTGCCATAGCTACCTTGACCTGTACAATGGTTTCAGGATTAATGGCTTTGATCCGGATGTCCAACCCACTCTTCAATTCTTCGCGTTTCTTTTTCAGATCCGCGAGTGATGTGATTTTTGACATGCTTTTATTTGTTAAGTTTAATATTTAATGTTGGCATTTTATCGCCTTATTTACTCTCTTAAATTTATTCATTTTATTTCTTATTGCCCTATGAAAATTCTACACCTTTACTTTGAAAGTAAAACCTGATACCTCAATCTCTTTTAAATTTTCACCAATCATACAACCAATATCTTCCAGTAAAACGCTATCATAAAATGTGTCAACCCCAAGATATTCCTTTGCCTCTTTTGACGAGAATCTGTATTCTCCTCTTTCTGTAATATGCCTGTAAATAAAGTCAATGCCGGGATTTACTGCTATCAATATTATAAAAACTCCTACAATATCTCCCAGAGGCTGCCTGTCAATATGACTGTTTGAAAATGTGGCTGTTATTTCTGTTCCTTTGCCTTTCTCAGACTTGATTTCCAGAGCTCCTCCTGTCAGTTCGGCATGATATTTTAACAGAGGTAAGCCCAGTCCCATCTTCCTTTTTGTGCGGGTTGTAACGAAGGGATCGGTTACATTCTCAAGGATATCCTCCGATATACCGGTACCGTTATCAATTACGGTGATCCGGTAGAGGTTTTCGATTACAGATTCTTTGATTTCAATTGAAATCTCAGATGCTTTTGCCCTGATCGAGTTTTGAACGATATCTAATATGTTTAAAGATAATGCTTTCATGAAGTTATTGTTATTCTTCCATTTATTCCTTTCAAAGCCTGCTTTATCTCCGAAAATGTATCATCTTCAAGAAGGAAGCTGGTGATTCCATTTCCTATATTGGCCAGGTAATGAGCATCCGAACATCTGATAACTGTGAATTTATTTACTTCAGGATGAGCTGCTGCAAATTGTTCCGTAGATGAATTAATTGATATCTCAAGCGCATCGGCGTTCATGTTCCCGGGAAGGAAACCAAGCTGACTGTAAATGCTGTTTTTCATTCTGTCGATATGAGCCGGGATAAAAAGCCCGTTAAGTTCATGAACATATTTTTCCACCTCCTCAAATGATTTTGAAATGGCATTTATGAGAAGCTTTTTTTCTTCATATATAATCATCTCATTTTCATCAACCTGAACCTGGTACCCGAACTTTGCCGGATCGTTAATGACTGATGGCAGGTTATTATCAAGGAATTTCTGGAACAGACTAAGTGTATCAGTATTTTCAAAGAACGCAAGGCAATGCACCTCTTCTTTTGTTGTTATCTCAGCACCCTGCATCACGAAAATTCCTTTTTCGACAGCCAGCCTGCTAATCAGGCTGCAGTGCCGGGTTGTATTATGATCAGTTATTCCGACAATATCCAGACCCATCCCGGATGCTTTAGAAATGATGTTCCCCGGGCTCATGTCCAGATCTCCGCAAGGAGAAAGAACAGTATGAATGTGCAGATCTGCCCGGAAAATTTTCATTCCATTTTCAATAATTCAAATAAACATCCGGTAATATTGAAAGTATCAAGATCTGTTGACAGAACAGGGATATTCTCAATATTGCTTTTTACAATTGTATCAGTCTCGGGAACAGCACCTTTGACAATTATTATAGCTGAAACATCCTTGAGGGATGCAACAGCAATTATATTCTGATGTGTCTGAAGAGTGATCCATATCTCACCTTCCTTTGCATAACCCATAACGTCACTAAGAAGATCAGAGACATAACCTCCGCTTATTTCATTCGAGAGCCCATTATGACCTGAAATGACTTTAAGATCCAAAGGTTTTATAATATCAGTTATTTTCATCTTCAGCTCCAAGTTTATTACAGTTTTTTTCGAGTCTTTCTTTTCCCCATATACTACCGGTTATCCTCATAGCCTGTTCCTGACTTAGCAGGTTTTGTTTTGTCATCTGTTGCTGCAAAAAAATACAGTTTGAGATATGGGCATCACCCTGCACAACATCTTCAGCTAAAGTCTGACAGTCAGGTGCTCCGCAGGCTGCACAGTCGAAACCAGGCAAATAGCACATCAACCTGCGTTTCCGCTCCATCTTTTTAAGTGCTGTTGAGATATCCTCATCCAGTTTGCCAATAGGGCGGGCGCCAATATTGCCAAGAAAACCATGTTCGTTAACACTCAGAAATCCCTCTGCAGGCTTGCGAGACTGATCATCCTCTCTGGCTCTGTATTCCGCAGCGCGGTTTTTAAGTCTTTCCACCGTCAGAAACCTGTTCCCGCTTATAAGAATTCCTCCTGCACAACTCTCATCGCATGCTCTTAGTTCCAAAAAGTCAATTTTATCAAATTTCTCATTTTCAATATTATCAAGAAATTCGTTCACGTTTTTTATACCATCAATTGCCAACGCCCGGCCATTTGAGTGTACAAGTTCTCCACGGGTCAGACTCCAGAGTATTCCCTTTGAACTCAGCAGGTCATCTGTTTGGGGTGGTTCTGTTTCAGTGTATTTTCTTTGAAGATATTTTAAAATCCTGTTATAAAGAAAATTCATATTGATAACTCCTGTAACCGCAGACTCTATTTCTCCAACAGGACTTTTTATTGCTGCTATTTTTGCTGCGCATGGAGTTGCATAAAACAGTCCTATCTGTTCCTCCGGAATACCACTGCTTTTAAGTTTCTCCCTGTAATACATTGCCGACATGTCGATAGGAGGGTTGACCTTCATGATATTATCAACCAGCGAAGGGTATTTTACCTGAATGAGTCTGATTATAGCCGGGCAATATGAAGAGATCAGTGGTCGTTCTTTCTTCTCAAGCATGTATTTTCTGTTGGCTTCGAGAACCATATCGACGGTATTCTCCACCTCATAAATGTGTGTAAACCCGATCTCTTTCAGAGCACTGTAGATACTTGTTGCCATAATTTTCCTCGGGAACTGGCCGATCAGAACACTTGGGATGAGGATAACCCTTACAGGAAATCTGAAGATCATTTCGAGATCATCCTGCTCAACGTCTATTGCTGATACAGGACATGCTTTATAACATTCACCGCAATCTACGCAACGGTTTGCACTGATGATAGCTTTGCCATTTCTGATCCTTATTGCCTGGGTTGGGCAGACCGACATGCAATGTGTGCAACCGATACACAAATCGTTATGTACATTTAACGCATGATGAAAATCCCTGTTTTGATTTTTATCTTGCATCGGGTCTTATGTAATTTAATAGTTCTACTATTGTACCTTCTCCCGGAACACTTGATATCTTCATCAGATCGCTGTTCTTCTTCATATTCGACAATCCCATGCCTGCTCCAAATCCCATCTCTCTTACCTGGGATGTTGCCGTTGAATAACCCTCCTTCATCGCTTTCTCAATATCAATAATTCCCGGACCTTTATCCGTTATGTTTATTTTAACCTTTTCTTCATCAATTTCCACTTCTATAACTCCTGAATAGGCGTGGGCTACAACATTTACTTCTCCTTCATAAAGCGCAATAACAATCCTTTTCGATACTGTATGGTCAATGTTCAGTTGTCGGAGAACCTTTTTTAATGAACTGGCGACATTCCCGGCTTTTGCAAAATCACCTCCGGCTATTTTATGCCTGAACTGCATGGTTAGTAAATTGATTTAAGCCCTGCTTTGTACAATTCTCCTGAAATATGAAATACCGAATGAGGACTCTCAACAAGTATCATATTGTTTTCTCTGGCCAGAGTTACCATTTCCTCTCCAATCTTCTTGTCTCTGGCGAAAATTATGCAGGAGATATCAGACATTTCAGATGTTCTGATGGTCTGAAGGTTTGCCAACCCTGTAATCAGTACCATGTTCTCTTTTTCGATCGTAAGCACATCACTCATTAAATCAGATGCGAAAGCATATTCTACCGAGTTAGCCAGCTTCTCTTCACAACAAATCACTTTCCCATCTATTCTGTCTGTTATCTCTTTGATTGTCATTTATTTAAGTGTAATTGACTAGTTAATAGAGCTTAATAAACATATTTTCAGCTCTGTTTTACTATTTATTTCGCAAAGATAATCAATTGGTGTGAAAATAATAACATTGTTAATAGAATAACAGAACTTTATAATAATTCTAAATAAGAATTATTGGCTTTTTATATCAGCATGAAGCCTCACGCCATACGCCTATCTTAGTATCACATTACCGAGCAGTACCCTGCCACTCTTCCAGAATCCTCTGAAGTACGGATTGTCTGTAATATAAATAACCTCCCCTGACCCAATCTTCTCGGTTCCCAGAACGAGGGTATTTTTAATTTTTGCCTTGTATTTAAACCCTGCAAAACCTGATACAGGCTCTTTGTCAAGTATATAGCCAATATTGCTTCCGGTTGCAAGGAAAGGGTAGGCTGCAGAACGTTTCATTATAAACCACTGTTTCCCAAGTCCGAATGCATAAGGATTTGTATCATCTAGCTTAACCCTGTAAATACCTCCGGCAGAACGTTCGGACATAGTATATCGTCTTTCATTTTCATATTCATATTTTTTAAGAAGGGTAGTATCATCGCTTTTCACCTTCTTCTCAATAGCTTTCAGTTCTGCGGTTCTTGTCTCCATAGCTTTAGCCAGGGCAGTTGTTTTTATCCCTGCAAAAAGAGAAAGAGCATTTTCAAACGCTATTACCCGTCCACCCCTTTTTACATAATCCACGATAGTATCCTTAAGCTTTGAATATGACCCTGATGTAAGGATCAGGATTTCATAATCTTTAAGATTCAGTGATTCGGCATTATCAGTATTCAGAAGTGTTACCGGATAATTGAGTTCTCTTTCAAAAAAATACCATAATTCTCCAACCGCTGATGACGAAGTGTTTTCCCCGCATAACATGGCAACTGATTTTCTTTTCATAAGTGGGGAATTTCCCGAACCAAAATCCTTTCCGCTATCCACAAGTCCTGTTGAAGTGGCTATCAATTTTACCTGACAATTATTTGCAACTTCTGTAACAATATTATCAAAGTCACCATCAATATGTTTATTATCGCCCCTTGCTATTATTATACTTCCCCTGTTGAAGCTGTTCCCATTCAAGGTAAAAGGCTTTAATGAATATCTGAGTTTTATTTTTTTGTTATAGAGCCCCGCAATATATTTCAACTCATCAAAGCCGCAGTAATTTGCTATGTACGCGTATGTATCCTTTTTCCCGGGGAGGTTTATGATTTTATTCTGTTCTACTTTTCCTGAATCAGCTGAAACTCTTTCAACAAGCGCATATGCTTTTAGGTTATATACATAAGGTAGAGCCCATGCAGTAAGATCATAACTTATTGAGTCGGTGGTTTTGGTGTTCGGTTCAAATAATACCTGCATAAAATGCGATTGAGGCTGGTATGCACTTACCAGGATATCTCCTTTTTCAATAGTTACCTCACCACCTTTATTCGAGGAATAATCAAATCCTATGAATTTTCTTCCGATGTTTCCGGCAAGACTGTATTTGATCTGATTTCTTCTAAAAAGCTGAAGCAGATTTTCTATATTCGATTTTTCATTTGAACCTTTTATTATCACAGATTTATATTTGAAAGTAGGACTTTTCGCACTCTCATCAAAGTATTTATTAAACTCAGAAAGTAGTTTTTCCCTGTTTTCATATGAAACTTTTATGGTAGCCATTGAACCTGTGAAATGGCCGTCTATCCGGTCTTTCAATGTTAGTGTATCGCCTGAATCCTGTTTATATGCCAGTCCTGAAACACCACCGCCACCCTGTTCATAAGTAAATCCCATAGCTCCGTTAAACAAAGGCCATGTGTCACCATAACTTGGATAGAAGAGGTCAAAATTCTCTTTAGTAAAATAAAGTCTGAACTTATGATTGAAAAGTTCAGAATTGCCGGTTCCCATTAATTTGTGAAACTCATGTTGCCATGGCGTGATTACTTCATTCCAGGGATCGGCTCCCGGCGCAAAAAAGAAGGTGGATTCTGGACTCATTTCATGAAAATCGGCATGAACCTGAGGCATAAATTGAATATACAGACTCAGGCGTTGCTGTGTTTCTGCCTGTGTTTCCCATGTCCAGTCGCGATTTAGATCGAACATATAGTGGTTTGATCTGGCACCAGGCCAGCCCTGATTATGTTCATAAGCATTTTTATCAGGGTTAATAACCGAATTCATAGAATTCCTGTAACGGTTGGTATAGAGTTCATGTCCGTCAGGATTCTGACACGGATCGATAACTATAATAAGGTCCTTGAGATAATCAGAAACACCTGGGTATGAACCTGTAACAAGTGTATAAAGTGTCTTCATCGCGGCTTCCATACCCGCAGCCTCATTTCCATGAATATTATAGCTAAACCAGATAAAAGGGAGTTGTTTACCGGTGAATTCGCCTTTTATCAGACCTGTTTTTATCAGATTGTTTTTTCTGTATGCTTCAAGTTTAGCCAGATTTTCTTCCGTTGAAACAAAGCAAACTCCAAGCGGACGGCCTTCATAGGTACTGCCGTATTCGCGGTATTCAGCCATACGGGAAACGCTGGCTATATATTTAAAGTACTCAACGGCTTTATGATGATAAGTAAACTGTGTCCCCAGTTCATATCCAAGAAATTCATCTGGTGATTTAATAGTTTGTGCTTGTAAGAATGGGATCATAAGAACTGAAACCAAAACTGCCGTGAGGGTACGTTTCATAGATAGTAATTACTTGTTATAAGACAATATTCTGATATTCCTACAAATGGAAATATGAATCGAGGTGCTTTCCCTTTTTCATTCTGTAATGAATAAAGAGCAATACCAGCGCTATCGGGAAAATTGAAACAGCCACAATTAGCGACCATCTCAATTCGACAGTTTTAAAAAGGTATTTATCTATGAAAACCTCTGAGATTATACAAAAGCCTGATAAGACAATAAATGCTATAGCTAATATGTTAAAACCTTTAAAATGAGCAACTTTCCATAATATCGTTACAATACTTACTGAGATGAAAAGAGCAATTGTTACAGGAAGTCCGATTGCATAAAACCAGTTAACCGGTGGTGAAAAAAGGTCAAATAAAAATAGCATTGTTAATATGGTTATTAGAAGTCCCGGAATTACAATGAAATACTTTTTAAAAGCGATAAGTATAAGTGATAAACAGATCCATGCCGCTAATATTGAGGTGGATGCATAAAGTGACCATGAGAGTTTTTTACCAATTACAAGGTCAACTATTGTACACACTGCTATTCCTGAGAATGCTATTATGCCGGTCAATTCCCAGAGGTGCTTTCTTGCCTCCTCTCTGTACATAAGTAAAATATCGGAGGGGTAATGAGTTGACTTTTCTCTTTCCGGAATGGGCTTGCCATCAACATTTGTAATTCCGCACAATGGACATGTGATAATATCTTTATCAAGCTCTACTCCGCAATGGGTACAAATATTCATATCAGAAATATTTACTTGTTATTAAAAACTTTAACATGAATACCTGATTCAGTTAAATGATTCAGGAAAAGTTTTTCCAGCTCTGTCGAACGGGAAATATTACAAAAAGTAAGCCTTAACTTATTCTTGAATGTAACCATTCCGCAACAGATCTTTACATATTTATTGGGAGGTGTTGGCACAAGGTCAATAGAATCGATGTTCTTCTCCATATCCTCCGGAAATCTGGCAGCACCCAGATTGGTCATTATTCCTGAGCACTGAATTGATCCCATTTTTCTGTATACTGCCGAGATAGCAATTGATTTGATGAAAAGCGGTAGTATCCTGATGAAAAGACTTTTTTCATGTCCCACATTCTGTGAAAGTAACCTCGATATTTGTTTTACTTCTGCGCCTGACTGAATCTGATGTTGTACATTCTTCAGAATCTCTTCAAAAGTATAAATTCCGAGCCTGAGATCAATCTCAGGCAGGATAAATAAAGAAAAGTTACGCATTGTAATACTTGGAAACTTCTTTCTCAGATTCATCGGTACTTCAATCCGCAGGACACCTCTTTTCTGCTTCTTTACTTTTTCTTTTTCTTCAAGATAAAGCTTCTGAAGTGAAAACAGGTAAACCGATACAACATATTCCGTGACGGAAACTCCCAGTTTTTTCGCTACTTCAACAAGCTGATCGAGAGTTATTTCCGCAACAATGATTTTCAATCTTGGTTTGCTATTCAGTTTAAAATTGAGATGCCACGCCTTTGACTGCTTGCCGGGAGGTGGAATTTTCTTCCTGAAAAACCTTATGAATCCGTCTTCCATTTCACCCTCAGCAATCGGGCTCTCAGGTAAGATAATTCCCTCGGAAGAGTTTATTGTTTTGCCTGTTAGTTTGAAATAAGTATATAAAAGCGATTTAAGGTATTCAAATGCACCACCGCCATCAGTAAGTATATGTATGAATTCGACAGATATTCTGTTCTCCTTAATCAATATACGGTAAAGTGGTTCATCTTTTCTCCCGGCTGCAAATGCGGTGCAGGGTATCGCTTCTTCAGTCTGAATTCGCGGAAGTCTATGGTTGTATTCCAGGTAATGCCAGAATAATCCGCTGCCCAGTGAAACACTGAAATAAGGAAAACGTGCGGAAGTTACTTCAACAGCTTCTTTAATCGCCGAAAACTTAACAGGTTCTTTAAGTGACGCAGTAATTCTGAAAACAGCAGTCAACTCCCCTGACATGATGGCAGGATAGAGTTTTGCAGCATTATCAAGCTTTAGCCAGCCTTTCTCCTGAATTGATTTTGTATTGATCCCTTTACCCTCCATTTATTCATGTAAAAGTACTAAATGTTTATCTAACATAAGGGTTTGTGTTGTTAAGCATACCGGGGTGGATTCAATTTAAAAATTCTTATTTTTGTTTTTCTGTAAAAGACTATTCACAATTTAAATATGTTACTATGAGAAGACTCAGATTTCTTCATTTTGCTATTATTCTTTTGTTGTCGCTAACAATACAAAAAAGGCAGGTTATTGCTCAGATGCCTCAGAGAGGCGGTGGAAACCAGGTTGCCATAATGGGCTGGACAGATGATACGCATTACCTGATCAGAACATTCGATTCAGATAAAAATCCTCTCATTCAGAGAGTTGATATAAAAACAGGAAAAGGTGTCTTCGTTCCTCAGGTATTATCGGGACGGGATTTGCTGACACAGTCACTTCCTAAGGGAACATCAATGGCGATGACAGATGCTATGAGTCCTGATATGAAAAGTGCTGTGATCGTTAAAGATAATGACCTGTTTTATTTTACGATTGGTGATAAAGAGCTCAAAAGACTTACCAATGATAATATGCCTGAAGTGAATGCCCGCTTTTCACCTGATGGTAAGAAGGTTGCCTATACAAAAAATAAGGATCTTTATGTGTTTGACATTGAGTCAAACAAAGAGATCAGGATTACCTCTGATGCTACAGACAAGATCTACAACGGTTATTCTTCATGGGTTTATATGGAAGAAATCCTTGGCCGGCCCAGCCATTATGCAGCTTTCTGGTGGTCGCCCGATGGGAATAAGATAGCTTATCTCAGAACTGATGACTCACCCGTTCCTGTGTTCACGCTTAACAGACTCGATGAACCTGATGGTATTCATGGTCTCATTGAGGCTACTCCTTATCCTAAACCGGGAGATCCGAATCCAAAAGTTAAGATGGGTATTGCCGATATAATCTCAGCCAATACTGTTTGGGTAAAAACAGATTATATTGTAGACCAATATATTGCCTGGCCTTTCTGGACACCGGATAGCAAAAAGCTTGCTATTCAGGTTTTAAATCGTGACCAGAACGATCTTAAAATTATTCTCGCTGATCCCGCAACCGGGGATTTTACCCAGATCTACAGTGAAATCAGGAAGTCATGGGTTGATTTCTACGAAGATATTTATGTTATGAAAAACGGTTCAGGCTTTATTGTAAGAAGCTACAAAAGTGACTGGGATAATCTTTATTATTTTGGATGGGACGGGAAACTGATTTCACAACTTACAAATTTCAATTTCAGGGTTACCGGCATTGACAATGTCGATGAAGAACTTAAAGTTGTATATTTTACTGCCAATGGGGCAGAATCGACTGACAGCCATGCCTTCAGAGTAGGACTTGATGGTAAAAACCTTTTACAGATAACCAAAGGTGATGGAACTCATAATGTAAGTATTTCACCCAAAGGAACCTACCTTGTTGATACATGGAACAGTATTACAAACACCGGTTCTATTGTGGCATATAATAAAGGCGGAAAACTTTTGAAAGAAATCTATAAATTTGATCAACCGGTTTATGATGCGGCAATGAACTCGAAGTCAGAGCTCTTAAAGATCATGACTTCCGATGGACTGTTCAATATGCCGGCCGTAATTACATACCCATTAAATTTTGATCCTTCAAAAGAATACCCGGTTATTTTTGCAATCTACGGAGGTCCTGATTCAAGAAATGTTTCTAACAGATGGCAGGGGAATAATCCTTCATGGAATTCCCAGAACGGGATCATCACATTTACAGTTGATCATCGTGGTTCTGGTCAGTTTGGAAAGAAAGGCCTTGACTATATTTACCGTTGTCTCGGTAAGTGGGAACTTCTTGATTATGAAGACGCTGTTAAATTTTTACGTACAAAATCCTGGGTGGATTCCACTAAAATAGGAATTACCGGAAGTTCGTACGGCGGATATATGACATGCCTTGCTCTGACAAAAGGGGCAGGTTACTGGACACATGGATTTGCAGGTTCATCGGTTACTGATTTTCGTCTTTATGATGACATTTATACAGAGCGTTTTATGGATACACCTCAGGATAATCCTGATGGATATAAGCAAGGATCGACCCTCACATTTGTTAAAAACTACAAAGGGAAATTGTATCTGACACATGGAGATATGGATGATAATGTTCATATGCAGAATTCAATTTATCTGATTTCCAAAATGGAGGATGAAGGCAAAGACTTTGAATTTATGCTTTACCCTGGTGGTCGTCACGGTTGGGGTGGGGCAAAAGCTATACATTCAAGAAAGGAAGCAAACAACTTCTGGTTGAAGAGTTTCTTTGGAAAGAGTGGTTTAGTACAAGGGCTGCAGTAACTTTGAATAAGTTTATCTCGCCTTTGAAATAATAAGTTATTGTTTATTATATTAGTAACCGATTAGAGATTTAAACTGTAGGCACTCCTAATTTCAACTTCCAGACGTATGATTATAGGCATCCTCAAAGAAACAGGAAATGAAAACAGGGTAGCTTTACTTCCTGGCGAAGTATCTGTATTGAAAAAGATGGGTATTGAAATACTGGTCGAACAAAATGTCGGAGAAAGGGCTTTTGCCTTTGATAAAGATTATCAAACAGCAGGTGCAGTGACAGCTGACAGAAAAGAGATCATCTCTAAATCGGCTTTATTGCTGTCTATTAATCCTCCTCTCACAGATGATATTAACTCATTTAAAGAAGGACAGGTATTATGTTCAGTTCTTAATCCGGTTGAAAACAAAGCCTGGCTGGAAAAAGCACGAATGAGGAATTTAACAGTTTTCGCACTCGACCTCGTTCCAAGGACAACCCGGGCGCAGTCTATGGATATTCTCTCATCCATGGCCACAGTATCGGGTTATAAAGCAGTTCTGGAAGCTGCTTCTATGTTGCCACGGTTTTTCCCAATGTTTATGTCGGCAGCCGGAACAATTAAGCCCGCGAAAGTTCTGATACTGGGGGCTGGGGTAGCAGGTTTACAGGCAATTGCTATTTCGCGTAAACTGGGAGCAATAGTTGAAGTATTCGATGTACGAGCTGCTGTAAAAGAGGAAGTTAAAAGTCTGGGGGGCAAGTTCATTGAAGTCGTGGGTTCGAAGGAAGATGTTGCTGCCGGGGGATATGCAGTCGAACAAACCGATGTGTTTAAGAAAAAACAACAGGACCTGATACAGCAACGGGCCATCGCGTCTGATGTTGTAATTGCTACAGCCCAGATCCCGGGTAAAAAAGCACCAATACTTCTGTTAAAAGAAACGGTTAGTTATATGAAACCGGGGTCAGTTATTATTGACCTTGCTGCTTCATCTGGAGGAAATTGTGAGTTGACGGAAAATGGAAAGAATATAGTTATAAACGGAGTCAATATAATTGGTAAATCGGATTATCCATCCGATATGCCAACTGATGCAAGCAAGATGTTCGGCTGCAATGTTATCAATTTTCTGAAAATTATGGTTGATAAAGATGGAAACCTTGTTTTAAACATGACCGACGAAATAATTAACGGAACTGCAGCTGTTCATAATAAAGAGTATATTAGTCAGAGAATCAGACAAATGCTAAATATCAAATAAGCAACATTATGGGAAATATTTTAGGATTTTTTTTAATACACAGGGAGATTATTTTTATAGTGATCCTGTCAATATTTCTTGGTGTTGAAATGATCAGCCATGTACCGGCAATACTGCATACACCTTTGATGTCGGGAGCAAATGCTATCCATGGGGTGGTTATAATTGGTGCCATCATAGTTTTGGGCCATGCTGTAACGACGGGTTCAATGATACTCGGGTTTCTTGCAGTAGTGCTTGGCACTTTAAATGTTGTCGGTGGTTTTGTAGTCACAGACAGAATGCTTGAAATGTTCAAAAAGAAAAAGTAATTACCTGGGAATAAACAAAATCGATTAACAATATGGATCAATTATCTCAGCTTAATACCGGAATCTCAATCCTCGAGATATCTTATGTTGTAGCATCGGTATTATTTATCCTGGGGTTAAAAATGTTAAGCCATCCGCTAACAGCCCGGCGCGGAAATATTTTTGCTTCAATTGGGATGGGTCTGGCAATATTCGCGACTATCCTGTTTCATCAGAAGGATGGTAAACCGATTGGCAATATAGGATTTATTCTTCTCGCAATTGTAATTGGAACCGGGATAGGGTGGGTGATTGCAAAACGCGTTAAGATGACTGCCATGCCGCAGCTGGTCTCATTTTTTAATGGAATGGGGGGCGCCGCTGCAGCTCTTATATCAATGATAGAGTTTCCGCATATCAGCCCTGAATTAATCGCTAAGACCGGCATGGCTAACGGGCATGTACTGGCTATTCTTCTTGGTCTTGTTATTGGTACTGTATCATGGTCAGGTAGCATGATTGCCTTTGGAAAACTTGACGGCAAAATTGGCGATATGCGCCTAAAAGCTATGAAGTTTGTTAATCTCACAATTCTGGCTGTCCTGATAGGATTCATTGTTTTCATAATGACCAGGAATGTGCAGGCTGCCAGTGAACTTACTCCATTGATATATGTAATGTTTATAATATCAGTTATATACGGTGTATTATTTGTCATGCCCATAGGCGGTGCTGATATGCCTGTAGTTATTTCACTTCTGAACTCGTTTACAGGTGTGGCTGCAGCTATGGGTGGTTTCCTTTACAACAACCAGGCAATGCTTACTGGTGGTATACTTGTAGGATCGGCAGGTACTATACTTACGATCCTTATGTGCAGGGCGATGAACCGTTCTTTGCTAAATGTTATTGTTGGCGTATTTGGTGGGGGCGGCCAGTCTTCTGTTGCCACAAGCGGCACAGTGAAAGAAATATCCCTTACCGATGCAGCAGTCCTGCTGAGTTACTCGAAGAAAGTAGTTATAGTCCCTGGTTACGGACTTGCTGTTGCACAGGCTCAGCACATCTGTCATGAACTTGATAAACTGCTGGAAGAAAAAGGCGTAGAAGTCAGGTATGCGATTCATCCGGTTGCCGGACGCATGCCAGGCCATATGAATGTTTTACTTGCTGAGGCTGATGTGCCATATGAACAGCTTATTGAGAGTGATGAGATAAACCCAGACCTTCCAAATACTGATGTTCTGGTTGTTATCGGAGCGAATGATGTTGTAAACCCCGCGGCAGAAGATGATCCCACAAGTCCTATTTATGGGATGCCTATCATTAAAGCACGCGATGCAAAAAACATCATAGTTATGAAACGAGGCATGGGAAAAGGGTATGCGGCTATTGAGAATATGTTATTCTTTAATAATAAAACCAGGATGCTATTCGGAGATGCAAAAAGCACACTTCAAAACCTTGTCAATGAAGTTAAGAGCCTGTAATCAGAATTGACAAATCAAAAACAGTTTTCGAGGCAGTATTTGCTGAAACTGAAAGAAGCACTTTAATAAGATCGGGGTGTATCCACACGCCACACTGTTTTTTGCAGGGGTGCCCAACCAGAGTGTTTTAAGATTTTACATGGTTTTTTTAACGCCATAACGTTCTAAATAGCGGTTCCTGGCTTTTGTGGGGTCAGCATTAAGAGCAATATATATCTTCGTTCTCTGATCAATATAAACCGCTTGCATTTTATTCAGATCAGGTGATTTTAATATAATAGGTTTCTTTTCACGCATGTTATTAATGTTTTATAATTGTAAAATAAAAATTTATTAAAGCTCAGTTATAATAGTTTGCAATTCTTCTTTTGTTTTTCCAAGTTTAATCTGAAGCCTGGCTAACATCTCGTCTTTCTTTCCTTCAGCAAACAGAAAGTCATTCTTTGTTAAAACCGAGAATTTCTTCATTAATTTACTTTTTTGCTTATTCCAGACTCCATTTGAGTTATCTGTATTTATTACAGGCTTCCCTTTTACGAGTTTCAATATTAGCGCAACTATTGCAAGTAGTATAAGTGTCGTAATCATTATTTATAAATCTTTAAATAGTTTAAATTATTAATTGTGCCTATAATCCGGTAACAAGTATAAGAGTGAAAATGTTTACCGGGGAGTGCCTTTTGATCAAATCGTTATTACGAATTATTGATAGACAAAGATGTATGTCATTACAATCAAAAGAGTTACAAAATATTCAAAATAAGTTACATGATTCACACATAAAATATTTCCGTAATAAAAAAATCCCGCCATTGATTGGCGGGATTAAAATTTTAAATGTTTTATAATGGATAAACTAAGCTAGTTTAACATTTACTGCATTTAATCCTTTTTTTCCTTCTTGTAGGTCGAAAGTCACTTCATCGTTCTCATTGATGCTATCTTTTAAGCCTGATGAATGTACAAAATATTCTTTCGTTGAATTTGCGTCTTTAATGAATCCAAATCCTTTAGATTCATTATAGAATTTTACTGTTCCATTATTCATAATATGATTTTAAATTAATGGGTGCAAGATACGTATACTAATTGGTATATCGGTTTTATTTTCAATAAATTAATAAAAAATGCGATTTCTGGCAGAGCATCTCTATTTTGACTAAAAATGAATTATAAGAAGTATTATACTATTGGGAGTTGGAGATTCCTCACTAACGTTCGGTATGACAAGGTATTGCAGGTATCAGGAAGGTTACTAAGTGTGGAATCTCAGACTATGAAACTTTTAAAATCCATTACTTATAATTATAGTTATTACTATGTGTGAATTATATAAATCATTATTTAAATTATGTAAGCGTTACCAAATCTGCTTTTTGTTTATTTGTATAACTAACGTACTGTTAATGAAGATAGTATGTATAATTAATAATTAATAAACATTATCATGAAGGGCAACGAAAAAATTATTGAGAACCTGAACTTTCTGCTGGAAGACGAACTGACTGCAATTAATCAGTACATTGTACATTCTGAAATGTGTGCTAACTGGGGATATGAACGTCTCCATAAAAGTATTGAAAAACGCGCTATTGAAGAAATGAAGCATGTCGAGAAATTAATAGCAAGGATATTGTTTCTGGACGGGATGCCAATTGTTAGCAATCTCAATAAAGTCAAGATAGGAGCATTGGTGGAGAACCAGCTTAAGAACGACTTAGTGGCCGAAGAAAATACTGCCAAAATATATAACGAAGGCATTCATCTTGCCGTAAAACTAAATGACAATGGAACCCGCGACCTCCTTGAAGCAAACCTACTTGATGAAGAAAGGCATATTGATTGGATAGAAGCTCAGCTAAGTCAGATAAAACAAATGGGTATACAGAATTATCTTGCTGATCAGACAACCTGATTTTATTATTATCATTCAGGATATTCCAACTTCCAAAAATGAAAGTTATACTTGTTTTTGTATCCACACTTGATGGAAAAGTAACCAGGTGGGGTGATCCTGACGTAAAATCCTGGTCGTCAAAATATGATCAGAAGTATTTCAGGAAAATCTGGGATTACTCAGAGCTTATAGTAATGGGAAGCGCAACTTATAATGTGGATCCGATAAAACCTTCAAAAAAGCATCTTCTTGTAGTAATGACCAGAGAACCTGAGAAATATGAAAAATATGAGGTCGCGGGTACGCTTGAGTTTAAAAAGGAATCTCCTGTCGAGCTTTTTTCTCACTTTGAAAAAAGGGGATATGAAGCTATGGTCGTAGTAGGAGGGCCACATATCGCAACTTCATTTTTAAAGGAGGGCCTCGTTGATGAACTCTGGCTTACAATAGAACCTAAAATTTTTGGGAAAGGAGATAGTATTGTAATCACAAAGAGATTAGACATCAACCTGCAACTGATAAGTTGTGAAAAGGTAAACGAGCAGGGAACATTAATAACCAAGTATTTAGTATTAAAGAAATGAAACTGTAAAACTTTTTGAAGAATTGATTTGTTAGATAGTAGTATTCAGAATTATTAAAACAAACTACTTATCCTCATTTATATGAAAAATTTAGTTAATGAATTTGAAAATCAAAATCCGCGTATAGAATCTTCTCCTTTCTTTTCTGTGATAATTACTACTTATAACAGAGCAATTCTTCTTAAAAGGGCATTAAAGTCACTGATATCTCAGACCGAGAATGATTGGGAAGCAATTATTATAGATGATGGTAGTACAGATAACACATATGAACACATATTACCATTTCTTAGAAGATATCAGGGAATAAAATATATTAAGCAACCTCACGGAGGAGAGGCATCTTCTAAAAATGCAGGTATAAAGTCGGCAACTGGCAGATTTATAACATTTCTGGATTCAGATGATGAATTTGATCGCTTCCATCTTGAATCCAGAAAAGCTATCTTAATGCAGGATCCTTCCATAAAGTTTTTATACGGTGGAGTAAAAATACTTGGAAATCAATTTGTTCCGGACAGGTTCGATGCAGGAAAGAAAATTAACCTGAACGATTGTGTAATTGGCGGTACTTTCTTTATCGATAGAAATATTGCTATTTCCCTCAATGGGTTCAAATATATATTACTCGGCACTGATGCTGATCTATTTGACAGGGCAAGAAAGGATCATGTAAGTATGAAGGAGGTTCTTTACTCTACTTATATTTATCATCACGAAAATGAAGATTCCATTACCAACAGATTACTTCAGGGATAATCATTATTCAAAATGTTTGTATATTTTGTCGATCTCCTTTGCCAGATCAAAATCGAGCTGGGTTATACCTTTTGCACTATGAGTATTTAAAGAAATCTGAACTTTATTATATACATTATTCCAGTCGGGATGATGTTCCATTTTCTCTGCTACCAGTGCTACTGAAGTCATGAAGGAGAATGCCTCCACAAAAGTCGTAAACTTAAGTTCCCTTTTAATAGCTTCCCCATCATATGTCCAGTTTTTTAAATGAAGTTCCAGGTAACTGATAACTTCGAATTTTGATAATGCCTTCATAATTTATATCTGAATAAGTAATCAAACATTGTTTTTGACGTAATTTAGAATCACTGAATTAGTATTTTTTTAATATTCTGATAATTCAAAATTTTACCCTCTTATAAAAAATAGTTTTGGTAATTTCTGCTGCAATAATATAACCAACTACAATTGCCAGTAAAAACAGATAAGTTAGCAGGGATAGCGGACTGAATCCGAAGAGGTTTCCAAGAGGCGTATAGGGCAGAATCATTGTAATAACAACGATTAAAATTGTGGCAATCTGCAGATATTTGCCGGGAGTACTTCTGAAAAAAGGTTTTCGGCTGCGAATAACAAGAACAATCAGCGAAGCGGAAATTACTGACTCGACAAACCATCCTGTTCTGAACTGATTTTCGTTGGCTTTGAGAACCAGCAGAAGCAAGCCAAAGGTAATGTAGTCAAATACCGAGCTTATAAGGCCGAATGTTATCATGAACTTGCGAATGGCTTTGATATCCCACCGACGGGGGTAGTCAATCATTTCATTATCGACTGTATCGGTTGCGATAGCCATTTCCGGAAAATCGGTCATCAGGTTAGTAAGGAGGATTTGTTTGGGCAGAAGCGGAAGAAATGGAATGAACAATGACACTCCGGCCATACTGAACATATTACCGAAATTAGCACTTGTTGCCATAAACACATACTTCAACGTGTTTGCAAATGTTGTTCTTCCTTCCCGCACGCCTTCGACAAGAACCCCCAGATCTTTTTCAAGCAGAACAATATCAGCGGCATCTTTGGCAACATCAGCTGCCGTATCTACCGAAATGCCAACATCAGCGGCGTGAAGGGCAGAGGCGTCATTAATACCATCTCCCATATATCCTACAACATTTCCTGCCTTACGCATTGCTACGATAATCCTTTCTTTCTGATTGGGCTCTGTCTCGGCAAAAACATCAACACCAGCCACGCTCCTGAGCAATGCTTCATCGCTCATCTGACGAATATCTGAACCGGTAATTATTTTTGTATTCGGTAAACCCATTTTTTGACTCAGCGTTAATGCAACAAGATGATTGTCGCCAGTGATTATTTTAAGTGAAACGCCAAGTTTTCTGAGATTATTAATGGTTTCAGCAATATTTGCTTTTGGAGGATCAAAAAGTGTTAATAATCCTATAAATGTCATGTTTACCTCATCACTTTTTTTAATAAGTGCTTCAGAAGGCAATTTTTTATACGCGACACCAAGAGTTCGAAAACCCTGACTGCTGAAATCATTATAAAGCTTTTGAATCTGATCTGTTACTGCAGCAATTTCAACAATGCTTCCTGCCGGGGTTTCAGCTGATGAACAGACCTTGAGTATATCCGTCAGAGCGCCTTTGGTTACCATCAGATGATCACCGGAATGATTAACAGCTATGCTTAATCGTTTTCTTAAAAAATCATAAGGAATTTCATCATTCTTCTGGTATCCGGATAAATCTATTTTTTTATAGGTACGGATCGCTTCGTCTATGGGGTTTGTAAAGCCGGTTTCATAAAATGCATTAAGATATGCATAGAGAAATACATTGTCACTTGCTACTCCATCTATATTAACTGCAGATTGAACCTTCACGATTCCTTCAGTCAGAGTACCCGTTTTATCAGAGCATAAAACATTCATGCTGCCAAAGTTCTCAATTGAAGAGAGCCGTTTTACGATCACTTTTTTCTGCGCCATTTTTTTAGCACCATGAGCAAGGTTGATACTAATGATTGCAGGCAGCAACTGCGGTGTTAAACCAACCGCAAGTGCCAGTGAAAAGAGGAATGAGTCAAGGACTGGCCTTTTTAAAAAGACATTTATGGCAAAGATCAGCACCACCAGAATAAGTGTGACTTCGCCCAGAAAATAACCGAAGCTTCTTATTCCATGTTCGAATTCAGTCTCCTGCGGTTTCAGCCTGAGACTCTCAGATACCTTACCAAACTCAGTTTCTATACCGGTTAATGATACTAATACTTTAGCATTGCCGCTAACAATATGAGTCCCCATCCATAACGAGTTTGAACGATGTGCAAGGGGAGTATCAACAGGTAGAACCCCTGCTGCTTTTTCTACCGGGAATGTCTCTCCTGTCAGCATGGCTTCATCTACAAAGATGTCTTTTGACTCAAGAATGAGACAGTCGCCAGGAACTATATCACCTGCATTGAGGATAACAATATCTCCTGGAACAATTTCTTCAACATGGATTTCCTTTTGGATTCCTTCACGAAGTACTGCCGCTCTGATCTGCACAATGGCCAATAATTTTTTCACTGCGCTGGTTGCACTGTGTTCCTGCCAGAAACCAAGAAGCCCACTCATTAAAACTATGGCAAGAATGATAGCTGCATCTGTTATATTATGAAGGAAAAAAGATAATCCTGTTGCAATAAGGAGAATAAGTATTATAGGACTCTTAAACTGGGCAATAAAGATGGTCAGAACATCGGATCGTTTTTGTGATTTCAGACGGTTAGCTCCATAACTAATAAGTCGTTGGCCTGCTTCTTTGACAGATAATCCGCCATCAGGAGTATGCAGATAAGATGGAAGGTCTGATACCGGCATGCTCCAGAATGGGAGGGTTTGCCTGTCAGAATGATTTTGTTTTTTCATAATTACCAGCTGATACCAGTTTACCGGTTAACCAATTTCCAAACTGTACGATCTTAGACTTTACTTTTTAACGATAGTTTTCAGAGCATCATCGTATCTTCCGGAGACAACATCCCAGTTAATAACGTTCCAGAATGCATCAATATAATCCGCTCTTCTATTTTGATATTTAAGGTAATAAGCATGTTCCCATACATCCATTACCAGTAACGGTGTTCCTTTTTTCTCAGCAAGATCCATAAGAGGATTATCCTGGTTTGGCATGGAACAAACAAACAGTTCCCCCTGATCATCAACAGCTAACCATGAATATCCGCTGCCGTATCTGCTTTTACCTGCTTCGGTGTATTGTTTTTTAAATTCTTCAAAATTTCCGAATTTCTTATTAATTGCGTCCGATAATTTTCCTGCTGGCGTTCCTCCTCCTTTTGCCTTCATATTTTCCCAGTAGAGCATGTGGTTATAATAACTTCCACCATTATTTCTGATAGTTACAGGATATTTGCTGACATTCCTGAAAATTTCTTTAATGTCCATTGCCTCTATAGGTGTACCTTTTACCGCGGCCACAAAAGCATCAAAAGCTGATTTGTGATGTTTGGTGTAATGCAATTCAACAGTTTGTTTATCAATGTAAGGCTCAAGAGCCTCATAGGCAAAAGGCAAAGGCTTAAACTCAAACTTTCCTGCAGTTTGAATTGCAGGTTGTTTCAAAGGTTCATTGTTTGTTTTGATGTCTCCGGCTTGTCCTGTATAATACAGACCAATAGCCACACTCCACTGGCAAATAAATTTAAGCTGGTCTGCCGTGGGTATCAGATCAGGTTTCGATTCCCTGAAAGCTTTAGGGGGCATTTTCCCTTTTGTTACCATTTCGCATATATCCTTTGCTTTTGAAGCTTGTTTTTCTGAATTGTATTTATTCCAGTTGGAAAAATTCAGATGACTCATTGCAATCTTCTTTCCACCTTCAGAATGGCAGGTCATGCATGATTTTTCAAATATTTTATAAACAGTGTCAGGGATATTTGACGCTATACCGGATTTTGAAACTGTTTGTCCGTTTGCGACATCAATAAGTAATAAGAGAGCTATTATAAGGATGCTTACACCTCTCAGAGCTGATGATAGGATTTGATAATGTTTTTTCATTTTTTTAAATAAATTACACTTACTTAATTAATATTTCAGGGATTATATTACTTTTTGATTACTCCAGAAGATCTTCCTCATCATCAATATTATCATCGCTCAAACTATAGTAATTGTTTTCCTCATCTTCGCTTCCAATCATTTCCAGTTCGTCGTCCAGTTCAGAACCGGGAACGTCCAGATCACTGCCAGATTCATAATAGTCCTGATCATTCGGGAATGGCTTCCCCTTTTTGCCTGTCGCTTTTTTCTCCAATATATCTTCAGGGTCGATGTCCTTTTCTTCCTTACCTTTAAAATAGATATCATCATCTTCAGAATATTCTGGATAACCAGGGAGATCTTCATTTCTCTCCTTCTCGCTGACCTTCTTCGGGCTGGTGGTATCTTTTTTCATATTCTTAATTTTATAAGATTAAAGTTGAGAAGATTTGCTTACACAACTGTTACGAAACTTTCGAAAAATGTTGTATTATTCACATATTTGATTTTTACCTATTAATTACAGTTGCATTCTCAACTCCGAAATGGCTAAGTATTTTAGCAGTTATCTGATGATCGGTCATTTTATCGGCAGAAACAATTTCAATAAGTTTTTTTGCCTGGTTATTTTTTTTAATAAATTTTCTAAGCTCCAGTTTGGCTTCTCCCGGACCGAATATCACAACAGATTCAGCTTCTTTTATTTTAGAGCAAACAAGATTATAGTATTTAGCAATATTGTTTTTGAATTTTTTTTCCCGTGTATCGTCCGCTAATACCATCTGGTTTTCGAAGTGATCCAAAGATCGGATACCATTGACACGTCCGAGTTGTTTTTCAACAGTAGATTCAAGTGTTATCTTTTCAACCTTTTGGTCATATATATTAACTATGACCGCTTTCCTGTGGTCAATCCACAAACCTGCTTTTTGTTTCATATCGGGATTGTTAATAATCTTAATAAATCAACTATATCTTCCTCTGATCATATTGGAATTTAACATATTAATACTGAAATGAGCTATTCGAATAATGACCAGTATTGACTTCCGCAAGTTGTGTCCATTTTGCATCAAAAGCATTACATAATTTCCTTAAAGATTTATATCATTCATAGATTTTAAGATTAGGATTCCCCCTTTTTTGTCCTTATTCATTTTAATTAGCTTTCCTGTTGACAAGGGCTCTGAGTGAGTTATGTTTTTTATTGGTCGAATTGCATTATTATTAAATTTCTCTTCCTGATTTCCTCATGTGGATATAAGTTGAGATAACGGCGTATAAAAGAGGTAATACCCCGGCTGCTATAAACAATATATCAGCAGGTAATCGTAACCAGGCAAGGTTTATAATGTGTTTCTGACCTGAGAATTCAAGGCTTCTGGCATGCCAGTATCCATTATTTAACACATCAATTAATTGCAGTACTCCGGCAGGGAATAACTGCAGGATTATCATACCTGCCAGTCCAATATTTAGTCCCCAGAATGATATTTTTACATATTTTTCAATACTATTCCAATGATCAGCAGTAGAAACCTGCCTGATCGCGAACACTATAAAAGCAATACCAAGCATTCCGAATACTCCCATTAATGCTGCATGACCATGGTTGGGAGTAAGGTTTGTACCTGTTTCGTAATAACTTATTACGGGCAGGTTTATCAAAAATCCGAATATTCCGGCTCCAATAAAATTCCAAATTCCTACAGCGATTAAGAAATAAAATGACCATTTGTGCGGGAAGGGTAATCTCTTCCCTGACTCGTCAGTCTTTAAACTCATTAACTTGGCGAAGTCCGAAGCTTCAAGAGTTAGCAGGATCAAAGGCACCACTTCCATAGCTGAAAAAGAAGCTGATAAGGCCATGGAAATTGATGTCTGGCCATTCCAATACCAGTGATGCCCTGTTCCTAATATTCCTGCACCTAAAAACAGAACAGCATCGAGGTAGATAATCCGTGTTGCAGTTTGCTTTTGTACTAGACCCAGTTTATAGAACATAATCGCGACCATAACAGTAGCAAAGACTTCAAAAAATCCTTCTACCCAAAGATGAATTATCCAGAATCGCCATGTATCAACAGTTGAAAAATTAGTAGAAGAACCAAAGAAAAATGCAGGAAGATAAAAAAACGGAATTGCAAAAGCTGCAATCAGAAACAGGATTTTCAGCTCCCTTTCTTCCGGGTCTTTTTTATTTGGTCGTACCACCCGGAAAAGAAGAAAAACCCACAATATGAGGCCGATAGCCATTAATACCTGCCAGCCACGGCCAATTTCGAGATATTCCCATCCCTGGTTACCCAGCCAGAACCATAACCTCTTCAATAAATCCTTCACTCCGAGGTATTCTCCCAGGAGACTTCCTAAAACTAGAATTGCGAGCGCAACAAACAGGAAATTAATTAAAGGGATCTGAGCTTTTGGTTCTTTTTTTGATAAAACGGATGACATAAATAATCCACCTCCGATGAATGCAGTTGCAATCCAGAGAATTGCAGCCTGTAAATGCCACGATCGAAGAATGTTTGTCGGGAATATGGTTGATAGATCAAATCCAAAAAATCCCTTTGGATCAGCAAAATAATGAGCCATGGCGCCTCCGGCTAATGTTTGAACCAGAAGAATTAAAACTGCTAATATGAAAAATTTTAAAGATGCACGTTCAATTGCAGTTGGTTTCCCGGGAATCATTTGGGGAGGGGCAAATCCTGTTTTTTCTTTCCAGCCAAGATAATTAAACCGTCCAAAGAAAAACAATATCAGCGCAACGCCGGCTAACAGGGTAATCAGGCTTAATGCACTCCACAAAATAGTTGCACTTGAAGGTCCATTCCCAATGAGAGGTTCATAAGGGAAATTATTTGTATAAGAATAATTTCTGCCTGGTACTTTTGCCGTTGTTGCCCATGCAGCCCAGGCAAAAAATGACGTGATCTGCCGGAACTCTTCCTGGTCAGAAATCAAATTCCTTGACAATCCCCTGTTTGCTTCCGGATGTTGAAAATAATCCTGCCAGAATGATAGCTGTTCATTAAAAGACTTTATTTCCGGTTCGGTGAACACCAGGTTATGATTTTCCGGATTATAACGGTTTTCAGATAATAAATCATGAGTTAAACCCGGTAGGGATTCTTTCTGGTCAGGAGTAAGATTCGCAAAGACAGTATTAAACTTTTGAAGCGATATGTAATTTCTTACTTCAACAGTAAGATTATGTAAATACTGAGCTGAAAAATCAGGTCCCAGATAGGCTCCATGACCCCATATACTACCGTTATTCATCAGAGCTTTTTTCAGGAATAATTCCTGCCCTGCCTTTATTGAAGTACCTTCAATTATTAACGATCCTGAGGCGTTTACCACCTTTTCAGGTACGGGAGGTTGATTTTTTCTATAATAACTGCCGGTACTAACCCAAATGAGTATGGCAAATTCCAGTATCAGAATAATAATTATACCTCTTCTCCACCAGGGAGATAAATTCTTGTTTGCAGCATTTAAAGTAAGATTTTCCATTTGTGAGTCTTTATTTTATAATAGTCTAAAGCATAGTTTTAACCATATGACTATCAGATCAGATAGAAAAATGCAAATCTAAATTTACTACAAATTTTAATTGCAACAAAAGATTTTTGATTCCAGCTTTGCCACTTTGTCAAGCCGGCAACGATGACGTTCAGGTCCGATGAAATGTGCAGTGGAAGGGTTTAAGTATTTCCAAAGTCATAAATTATGGGAGAAAACTATAAGAAACTGACATGTTGAAGTGCGACACGATTCTTATTCTGCAAGTGTCTGTATTCTGAAGGAGCCAGGCCTGTAGTTTTTTTGAATTGGTACGAGAGGTGTGCAACGCTGCTATAACTTGTTCTGTATGAAATTTCTTTAAGATTCAGTCCGTCATTTATCAGCAATTCTTTTACATGTTCAATTTTATTGTTAATAAAGAACTTTTCTATGGAAGTGCCCTGTGATTCAGAAAAAAGGTTTGACAGATATGTACAGTTGTAGCTTAGTTTCCGGCTTAAATATTCCGAAAGAGTTACTTTAGTCTGATCTTCCGAATCATGTACCAGCTCAATTATAGCAGATTTAATTTTTTCAACAAGCTGACTTTTTTTATCCTCTTTTACTTCAAGGCCATAAAATCTCAGATTACTGTCAAACGATCTCAATTTTTCCTCTGAGATGTTTTCTGAAAGATCAACTTCACCCAGTTCCAGTGAGCTATAAGGAATATTTAGTTTTTCCAGAGCTGATTTAACAACCATTATGCAACGATTGCTTACCATGTTTTTAATTAATATTTTCATAGTTCTTGTCTTTTTTATTTCTTAAAAACATAATCCCTTATTAGCTTCTCAGATTGGTAGTACTTGTGAGGGTATTTTAAGTCTCTCTTTACTACCTTCAAAAATATGCCAAATAGATGCGAAGGACATTAAGTCTTAATTAAGATGAAATTAAGAAGACGTTAATATGAAATTATTAAAAAAGAAGGTAAGAATCAGATAATAAGGAAGTTGTATAATGTATGGTCAGAAATAAAACATTCCTTACAGATAATTAATATCTACAGATCCTGATATCAGGATTTTAATCTATTATAATTCTTAGTATCTAAAATGCATGAATATTTATTCCAGGCGCTGGCTAAATATCCTCATATAAACGAAGCTTATTCCGTAGTGTTATAATTTCGTTCTGCATTTCGTTACTTCGGTTTAACAGGTAGGTAATCGCTTCAATACCTTCAAGGTTAATCTCCAACTCGTAATAAAAGCGAACAATTTTTTCCAGCTCCTGCAACTGGCTTTGATGAATGAAAATTGATTTATCAATAGTTTCCATTTCTATCAATCCATATTCCTCAAGTGAACTGATAAATGATATCTCAATGTTGTGACTGCTACAGAACTCTCTTGCGCTTATCAAACTATCTTTTTTCATTAGTTTTATTTTTTAAGATTGATATTTGACAACTCAGAAAACAACTCTTTTTGTTTTTCAGTCAGATTAGTTGGAATTTTAATTGAATAGGTTAAATATAAATCTCCGTGCATCTCCTTGTTTTTATAAACAGGAAAACCTTTGTCTTTTAACTTTACTTTACTTCCATTTTGTGTTTCAGGCTTAACTTTTAATTTTACTTTCCCGTCAAGTGTATCAATAATGATTTCGCCGCCTAATATTGCAGTATATATATCCAGATCAACTGAAGTGAATAAATCATTTCCAGCGCGTTTGAACCGTGGATCGTTATCGATAAAAAATTTAATATAAAGATCACCATTGGGACCTCCGTTTATTCCTGATCCGCCATGGCCGGAAATTTTTATTGTTTGCCCATTTTCAATTCCGGCAGGAATAGTAATCCTTATTTTTTCACCGTTAACGGTAAATGTCTGTTTGTGTGTTTCATATGCCTCCTTCAAATCAAGTTTCAATTCAGCATTGTAATCTTCTCCTCTGTATTTTACCTGTCTGGTGCTTCTACTGCCTCCAAATCCGCCAAAGAGAGACTCAAAGAAGTCAGAGAACTCTCCTTCGTTTTGAGTCGTGGAATAATCCGGTCTGCGTGAAGCTGACGATTGTTCCTGATACTGGCCGCCTTTCTTAAACTCATCAGCATGTTGCCAATCCTTCCCATATTGATCGTACTTCTTTCGTTTCGCGGGGTCACTTAGTACCTCATTTGCTTCATTGATCTCCTGGAAGTTCCTTTTTGCATCTTTATTATTCGGATTTAAGTCAGGGTGGTACTTCCTGGCTAATTTTCGGTAGGCGCTTTTGATATCCTTCTGGGCTGCCTTTTTATCTAATCCCAGAACCTTGTAATAATCGATAAACATTTCAGTGATTTTTTTATTAAACAAAGGTTAAACAAAAAAGTATATAGTTACAAAGATTTTTAATCTGGTAAGTATATGCTTCAATGTTTAAATTTTACAAGTTCGGATATCACACTTTAACTTATGTCAGAATATTCATCTTTGGTTGTTATGTTTAGCCTGACGGCCATTACGCTGCCAACGACCTCTTTCCCAATATTTGCCCTGTGGCCCTGATTGCCAGCGACCGCTAACATACGTCCTGTTCTGACTTGGCATTTCCCAATAGCCCGCGTTCCGTGAATATAGATGAGATTGACGGTTATACACCCAATCACCGTCTATCCAGATAGAAAGATTACTCGGACGGGAAGGCCTTACAGATTCCACATAAACAGGTTCTGTTGCAACATAACCAAGAACGCAGGAATTAGCCAGCAATGCTATTCCTATAAAACCCATTATATAAATGAACTTTTTCAGGCTTTTACGAGCATTTTGTGCATCATTTTGAACGAAATCAATATTTTTCATGTCATTATTTATTACAATGTGAATGGATTATCACATGAATACAAAGGTGAAATCTTAAATACTGGAAAGTATTACACAATGAAACAAAAGAGTTGTATTATTCACACATTAACAGCCTTGCTTATAAGTTTTATCTAAGGGTGTTGGTCTGTATTACGCAACCCTGTTTAATATGGTTCCGGTACATTTACTCTAAATCCGCAATGGTATCAGAATTTATTGTAGTTGCTTTTTACTAATGAGTAACTCATGGTTAAGAAAAGAACTACAAAAATAAATGTTATGTGAATAATTGAATCCAGATGAAAAATCCAGAATCCAATAGCCCAGAAAATCATAAGAATCAGGGCGGCAATTAAAAGCATTTTTGAAATCATTTTCTAAAGTTTTAAAATTAAAGAAAAGAGATTTCCTTATTCCCGTTACAGTATCCTAATCTCAACCGAATGTTCTTTTTGATCGTCAATAAGTGTAATTGATACATCTCCCTGTACTACGCCATCAATGGTTATTTGTTCTTTTTTGTCGTCGTTGTGTTTTCGTATAAGTGAGATATTATAGGTGGTCTCTTTGTAACGGTAGTTTATAGATAATTTCTCCCACTCAGAGGGAAGGCATGGTTCAATAAACAATTTGTCTGACTCTAGCCTTAGTCCCAGCAGTGATTCAATTATAAGTCTGTAAGTCAGTGCTGCTGACCCGGTATACCATGTCCATCCTCCGTGACCTATATGAGGTGACAAGGCATAAACATCGGCTGCAACAACATATGGCTCCACTTTATATATTGCGGTACTCTCAGGTGATCGTGTATGATTTACAGGGTTGATAATGTTAAGCAATTCCCATGCATGCTTACTATCGCCCAATTTGGCATACGCCATCGCTGCCCACAAAGCAGCATGTGTGTACTGGCCTCCATTTTCCCTTACTCCGGGCACATAGCCTTTTATATAACCAGGATTCAGATCTGATTTGTCGAATGGCGGGTCTAAAACCTGAATAAGGCCATGATCGCGGCGAACGAGATGTTTATCAAAAGCTTCCATTGCCAGGCGCGAACGAACCGGGTCTCCCGCGGCTGACAATACCGACCAACTTTGTGGTATGGAATCTATCTTGCATTCGGTGTTCGATGCAGACCCAAGTACCTGTCCGTCATCAAACCAGGCACGAAGATACCACTCGCCATCCCAGCAGTTCTTCTCAATATTCTGGCGCAGTTTAGTTGCTTCCTTTTTACAGCGTTCAACGAAAGGCAGATCGCCTTGAAGTTGTGCAACTCTGGTAAAATGTTGGAGTACGTCATATAAGAAGAAACCTAACCACACGCTCTCACCTTTTCCTTTATTCCCAACCATGTTCATGCCATCGTTCCAGTCGCCTGTTCCAATAAGTGGCACTCCATGTACACCAAAACTAAGTCCTCTGAGGATAGCCCTCACGCAATGCTGATATAAGCTGGCAACCTCCTCTGACCTGTTGGGAAGATCGTAATATGAGTCGTCTTCTGCCTTTAAAGGGTTACCCTCAAGAAAGTGAACAGGCTCTTCAAGTATACCTGTGTCACCTGTTTGAAGAACATAATGGCTGACTACCAGTGGAAGCCACAGGTAATCATCAGAACAATGCGTGCGCACACCCCTGCCTGATGGAGGATGCCACCAATGCTGTACATCTCCACCCCTGAACTGACGACTTGCACATAAAAGCAGATGTTCCCTTACAAGATGAGGAACAGAATATATTAGAGCCATTGAGTCCTGTAACTGATCCCTGAAACCAAATGCACCACCTGACTGATAATATCCGCTTCTACCCCACATCCGGCATGCCAGGGTTTGGTACATTAGCCATCCGTTAGTGAGAATGTTAATTGACTTGTCGGGAGTTTCTATCTGAACGGCGCCAAGGGTGTGTTTCCAAAACTTATGTATTGTTTCGAGTGCATTATGTGCTGCTGTTGATCCCCAGAACCTGCGAACAAGTTTATTGGCATCTTCGGAGTTCCTCCCGACTCCCAGTCGGAAGATAGTCTCACGCTCCTGGTGTTCAGAAAGTATGAAGGAAACCTGTATTGCAGCGCAAGGATCCAGGGCAGATCCTGCCTTTCCTGAAAGCCTTGAATTTGCCATTGCTGCAGGATTTTTAAGTGTCCCATTCCTCCCTATAAACTCTGTCCGGTCACAGCTTAAAGTATGATATATTTCATCAGTCTGGAAAAAGGCTATACGCTCGGCAAATTCAGTATTATACGGATTACGGGCATATAATGCACCGTTATCAGGATCGATCGAAGTGGTTATGTGCATAGCTGATTTCGGACGCAGATCGCCCAGAACCCATTCAATATAGCTTGTAACGGAAAGCTTACGCTGGCGGCCAGATTCATTCTTTAATTTCAAAACAGAAAACTTAATTGAAGCATCCATTGCTACATAAACGCATAATTCTGAATGAATTCCTGCTTCAATATGTTCAAAAATACTGTAACCGAATCCGTGACGACTTATGTAAGTTTTTGTACCACAGCCAGGAAATGGTGTTGGGGACCAGTAATAGCCACTTTCTTCATCCCTGATATAAATAGCTTCTCCTCCTGAATCGGTTACCGGGTCATTATTCCAGGGAGTAAGACGTATTTCGTGGGCATTTTCACTCCATGTATAGGATGATCCGTTCTCGGAAATAACGGTTCCAAAACGAGGGTTCGTCAGAACATTAACCCAGGGCGCCGGTGTCACCTGTTTGCCTGAAGTTGATATAACATACTCGTGCCCATCCTGTGTGAATCCGCCTAAACCATTAAAGAAGCTCAGACCCATTGGTTGTTGCAGCTCAATTTCGACAGGAAGGTTTGTCCGCGAAATGCGGGCAGGTTTAAACGATGGAACCGGAGCTTCAATAAAGGCCCGACGGTTGATCTGTTCAGCCAGTGTTCCTCTTTTGTCGCTTATAATGGCACGGGCAACAGTCTGGATCAATATACGGTCCTCATTAGAAATCTGATCTGCGAGCCGGACGAAAATACCGCCCGGCCGATCAATAATATTGGCTTCCATTCCTGCTGCTATTAATCCAAGGATCTGATCATTGAGAAGCTGCCTGTATCCTGCACGATCTTCATTCCAGATTACAAGGTCTACTGCCAGGCCTTTTAATCTCCAGTAAGCATGAGCCTGGACAAGTTGCCGTACCAGATTTATATTTCCGGGATCTTCAATCTTCAATAACACTATTGGCAAATCGCCGGAAATGGAGTAACCCCATAAGCCTGATTGTCCACGGCGGTTTTTATTGAGAATATTCGTTTCAGCCCGTAAAGATGAGTTTGCATAAATTATGGAACTGGCAAGACGTCCGTAAAGTTGCGCATCAGCTTCTGTGGCATTTATCTGCCTCAGTACCACCTGACTGTAGGTCCATGCCAGTTCAAAGACACGATTTGCCAGCCGTAGATCCTGGTACTTATCGGCAAGGCTTAAGGCTGCTTCACGGGTTTCACATATTCCGGTTACTATATCAATTTTTGCTGATTCTTCAGGATCAAGGATTATATGAAACCGGATTGCCACAATTGGATCAAGTACCGAGCCCTGATTTCCCGAGAGCTTTTCTTTACTGGTCATGGCCTGTGGAGCAACGACACTGTTGCCTCTGCCTATGAATTCCATTCTGTCTGTCTCGTACGAAACGGCTCCGGTGTCTGCTCCATGCACTGTCATCTTGTGAAACATCCAGGGAACACGTTCATCTACTGAGCGTGGCCTGCGGGTGCATAAAATTGCCTGCCGTTCGCTGATGATTTCTGTTTGCACAAATAAATTACTGAATGCAGGATGTATGGTATCTGCTACAGCTGAAGTAAGTACCACCTCTGCATAACTTGTTACATCTATAGCCCTGCGTAACCTCGACCTGTTTGTGATGCGGACCCTGCGTAATTCGATATCATCTTCGGGGGAAACAACGACTTCGGTATGAGTATCAAAATCATTATCGCGACGCCGGAATTCAGCACGTCCCTTCGAAAAAATTGCTTCATAATTTTCTGATTCTTTAAGAGTCGGCTGATACGCTGTTGACCAGAACTCGCCAGTATTAAGGTCACGTATATAACAAAATGAACCCCAGTTATCGCGTGTGGTGTCTTCACGCCATCGTGTTATTGCAAGGTCTTTCCAACTGCTGTAGCCACCTCCTGCATTCGTCACCATAACGTTATATCTTCCATTTGACAAAAGATGTACTTCAGGTATAAGTGTATCAGGTGTATTAAGCATGCGAACCGGCATTTCAGAGGTGCCTGATATGGTGTGAATGTCTGAAATACCTGCGGTATATGAATAGAATGCAGTAGCCTTTGGAATCCGTTCCTGAAGGAGCAGCATTGTTGCCTGAAACATATTGTCAGATTCAAACCGCTTCTGCATCGGCCGGTCAAGGAGCACATATGCAAGCGAAAGAAGGCTCATCCCCTCATGATGTGCCATAAATGAATGTATTATTACTCTGGATTGGCCCCGTGGAATGCGTGAAGGAGAATAGTCAACAGCTTCATAAAATCCGTATTTTCCTACCATACTATTCTCAGCCATATGCTTTAGATTCTGACATGCTTCTTCCGGTTCTACCATCAAAGCGAGAATGGAAGCATACGGTGCAATGACCAGGTCCTCAGCCAGTCCCCGTTTAAGTCCCATGCCCGGCACTCCAAATGCCCGGTATTGGTAATTCATATGAATATCAACCATGTTATAACCTGATTCCGAGATACCCCATGGAGTGCCTCTCCTTTTTCCGTATTCGATTTGTCTCTTAACCGTCGTCTTATAAGTCTGATCAAGCAGGGTATTTTCATATGTCGGCATCACCAGCAGAGGCATAAGGTATTCAAACATGGAACCACTCCAGGAAAGAAGAACCGGATCACCTCCCGTAGAGGTAATCAGTCGTCCAAGCGTAAACCAGCTATCCTGTGGAATTTGTCCCTGTGCAATACCAACAAAGCTTGTAAACCGGGCTTCCGAAGCAAGCAGGTCGTAATAACTCGAGTCTTTGCGGCGCTCATCTACATTATAGCCAACAGAAAGAAGGTGACGCCCTTTGTCATACAGAAACTCATACTCAATATGGGTAAACTCACCAGCTTTCAATACCAGGGTTTCAATTGCTTCCATCCGTTCATTAGCTCTGAACTTTGCTTCAATTACAGACCGTTTTAAGTCATTTATGAGCTTTATCATTTCAGGCTTTTTGTCAGGAGCAGATAAATTTTCTATGTCAGGTAACAGATTAATGTCAAGATCAGCCAGTTCACGAAGTGTAGGTATCCCATTAATTCCCGGAAACTTAATCAGGTTGTCAGGAAGAGGGGGTAACAGTATCCATGGTGTGAGAAAAGTCAGCTCATCAAGGAAACTAAGGCACTGACTTTGCAGCGAATTAGCCCACCAGTACGCCTGATTATCAGGGTCCGGGATAAGTCCCTCGGTAACTTCAACAGCTGATGCTGAAATCTGAAGAAGCCAAAGCCGGAGATCAATCAGTGTCGAAGGATGGGAATCTGTGATGACCTTTAATTCCTTTCTGAATTTTATAAGTCTTGCCATTGAAGATTTATCGGCCAGACCAAGAAGGATTCTCAAAGTATCATCTATCGATTCAAACAGTTTTGGATCCATAATCTTCTGGTCGTGAAGACTAAGAAGTCCAGGTCGTAAAATCATAATATAACCAGCAAGATTACCACTGTCAACTGATGAAATAAAGGGCGGTTGTAAAGGCTTCAGAGTTTTTGTATCATACCAATTAAAGAAATGGCCTCTGTACCGCTCCATCTTTTCCATAGTAAGAAGTGCGTTTGTTGTTCGTTCGATTAGCCTGCCCGTCGGGATATATCTGAAATCGTATGCGGACAGGTTCGCAAGTAATGCCAGGCCCATATTTGTTGGTGAGGTGCGATGTGCTATTGTTGCAACAGGCTCCTCCTGAAAGTTGTCAGGTGGTAACCAGTTATCTTCAGGGCCGACAAAGGCTTCAAAGAATGCCCATGTCTTTCTGGAGAGTTCCCTGAGGAATAACATGTTATAAGATGATAATCGGGCTTTTCGATGACTGAGAGTCAGACTTATCCACCAGGCAATAAAGGGAGACGATGACCAGAGGGCGGGAATAGGCCATACAACGGCAAGCATTATTGGTTGTGAAAGCGCCAGCGAAATTATAGAGACAAAAGAAATTAAAGGGGCGATCCACAGTGACATATATGTTCCGATTATACCCGGGCGTTTAGTCCGTTCTGCTTTGCCTGACAGATTCCATTCAAGAAGCCTCTTGTGCGAGATGAGTAGCCTCCAGAGAGTGCGGGATATGGCATCGAGACTGTAAAATGCTTCATAAGGCAGGCATGCAAACATAAAGGCTGCCTGGGAAAAGTGTCTGCTCGCCGAACGTATTGAAGCTGTAACATGTTGCCTGGGAAGTACATCAGTCTGTCTATTAAAAACATCCACAATGGATATTATAAGGGAAGGTAACGTGATGATTCCAATAACTGATAAGGTCCAGAACCACGCGTGTGACAATAATGACCATCCGAGCAAAAGAAGTAGCGTCAGTGCAATGGGAGTTAAGCTTCTTCTCAGATTGTCAAATATCTTCCAGCGGGAAAGTGCTGAGAGGGGATTTCTTTGTAAACTTCCGTGCATCCATGGAGCTTTAGGCAACAACCATCTGATTATTTGCCAGTCTCCGCGTATCCAACGGTGCCGGCGGTTTACGTCTGCTACATAATTTGAGGGATATTCTTCAAATAACTGAACATCGCTAATTAATCCGGACCGGGCATAGCATCCTTCAAGAAGATCATGGCTCAGGATCTTGTTTTCAGGAAAGCGTGAATGGAATACCTGATTAAAGATATCAACATCATAAATTCCTTTACCAATAAAAGATCCCTCACCAAAAACATCCTGGTAAACATCTGATACTGTGCGGGTGTAAGGGTCTATTCCAGGCTCACTTCCATACAACCTGGCATATACCGACATGTTTGTAGCCGGAAGACTGACAGCAACACGAGGCTGCAGTATGCCATAACCAATGCAAACCCGCTGCTTGTTTTCATCATATACAGCACGGTTCAGAGGGTGTGCCATTGTACCTACAAACTGCCGGGCAGAATCCCTTGGAAGCTGTGTATCTGTGTCGAGGGTAATAACATATTTCACATCTGATAAAACTTCAGTATTTCCTATTATATGCGAAAAATGATTTTCAGATCCGCCACGCAAAAAAGAATTCAGTTCAGCAAGCTTCCCTCTCTTGCGTTCGTAACCCATCCATAACCGGTCACTGTTGTTCCAACGGCGCGGACGATGAAACAGAAAGAATGTTTCGTTTTTGGTGTCTTTGTATTTTTCATTAAGATCCTGAATTTTCTTAATGGCAAGTTGTACCAGCAACTCATCATCAGGCTGAGTTTTATTGTCGGAATCCCTAAAATCTGTCAGTAAAGCAAAATGAAGGTTTTTATCGCGGTTTGCAAGGAACCTCACTTCAATATTCTCGATCAGCTCGTCAATGTTTTGTGTGCTGAGGAGCATTGAAGGAATAACTACAATAGTGCGGGATTCAGGAGGTATACCGTGCGAGAAATCCATCCTCGGCAACGGTTTGGGACTTGCCAGCAATGTTGCCAGCCAGTTCACGAGAGGAACAGCCAGATGACTTGAACAAACTGCTAAAAGGATACCCAGAAGCCAAAATGGCAGACCATGAACTCCTTCAGCAAACGCCTCTGCAAGTAAGGCCCAGGTTAAAATCAGTGTTAGTAGCAGGATTGAGCCTGTAAATAATAGTAAATTAAACCTTGTACCCACTTTAGCTAAAGTCCTGAGAACGGAGAATTGCACCATCACTTCCCGTTCCAGTTCCGGTAATCCCTTGTCAACCAGAAAGAATCCGACATGGGCTGTTCTGTCATCGGTGCTAATGGAGGTTGCGTTTCGTTGTGCCAGGTATATCGCTTTAGCTGCCACATCAACTTCTGACATTAGGCTGCTCTTTGCAATTTTTTCGATTATGTGGCGATAGTGGTCACGGGTAGAAAAATCCATTTTACTATAAGCGCCACCCGGATCGCTGCGTAATATCTGTTCAATGATGCTCATTCTTTCGACAAAATCTTTCCAATCCATCGAACCAAGGAAACGGAGACTGTCGATACTGTTACTTATAGATAGCTGATCTGCAGCCAGCTGTTGATTCCCCAATTGAACCATACGCTCAATTGTTGAGCCTGATTCTGATAGTTGCTGTTCAATCCATGTCAGTGGTAACGCCAGTGCAGAAGTCTGTCCCTGCAACCGGCGGGCAAACTCTGAAACAAATGAGTTGGACAATGGGGGTTTCGATCTGGCCATATCAGCTATAACCAATATGAGGTTCTTTGGATCTTTCTCGGCAGTTTCCATCATCTTTTCAGCCCAGGTATCGGACAAATCGCGGTCAATACTATTATCAGCTATACGGGCACCTACACGCCGGAGGTTCTCGATTAGCGCAAGGCGTAACATTATAGGGATTGCCCATAATTCACCCAGCTTTAACGGACTTACTGTCTGGTAAGCTGTAACGAAACGCCCGAGACTTTCCGGATCTACCCGTCCATCACCATGTGATATTGTTTCAAGACCAATGTCATAAACACGCGGAAGTCCTTTGGATAACCCGGTAAGCAGCCGGGGCAATTCCCTGCTGTAACCTTTTGGCAAATGCCTTTTACCTGTATGGATATGCTCTTCAATCAGATAGAAATTGTCGAGCAGCCATTCTCCGGCAGGAGTAATCTGACGATTGGCTTTTACCGATTCAGTAACAATATTACGAACCTCGTTGAGGACTACCTCATTCTCGGCAAGCCTGTTCAGAAGATATTGGTCTGGTACAAGTTCTGTACCCACGGTATGCAGTGAGGCAAGTTTCCTCCCGTGCTGCTCCATCTGATCAGAATTGAATAATTCCGAACGCAATGGTTGTTCCTCACCTGCATACCTTTTCGGAGAGCCTTCTCCAAAAAGACCTGCTGTTATCTGGTGCAGCGACTCGTTAATTTTAGGATTACTAACCTTCATAACAGATTTGCACCGTTTTAGAGTGATATGTTAAATAACCATGCCTGAATATTTCTTTATACATTATCAAAATGAAATTTAAGGTGGACCTTATAACGAGGTCAAAATTCCTGGTCGGAATTTCCACTGCGGGTAAAAAAATATTTTTAAAAATTATTGGTTGATAACACAACCTGACCTATCGGCGATTGAATGCTTGCATCATCCTCAAGTGTAAGAAATATTTTAGTGGGCTTAAATGACGATTTTGTCTCCAGAGAAGCTTTAAGCCGTTTAGAAAGGATGCCTGTGGAGCTTTTAATCTGACCTATATTTTTTGTAGTCTTTTCCACCGTTATCATCCATACTACGTAAGTACTCTTTACTCCGGGAAGCCTGTTAGCTTCAGCCAGATTATATATTTGTACTTTAATTTTATAATTTTTATTCTTATCACTTTTTATTGTGACAGTTCCTCTGGCTGCTGGTTCTACAGATGATAACAGGAATGGTTTTTTTAACGCGCAAGAATTTAAAGAGGATATCATTATTACGGCTGCAATGAATAATAAGGTATTCCTTACCGGGGTTTTTAAATTAGTTTTTTCCATTCGGATTGAGTTTTTGTTAAACCATTATTATAGTAATGTAAAGATGGTTGGCTTTATTCTGAGAAGCGTTATACAACTTTTAGAATTAGTTACATTATTCACACATTTTTGAGTAAATAACAGGACGTTACTTAAAACGTTGTATTGGAGAAAATAATATGTGAAATTTATCTGAAATCGACTACTCCCGGTTTGGAAATTTCAAAATCCCGAAATCCATAATCACTGGTTCTATAGGAATTCATTCTTAAAATATCATAACCTTTCCCTGGAATAAACGGATAAAATGTCATAGATATCTGGAAAGTATTGAACGTCAGAAAATCATTTTTAATAAGCAATCCGAAACCAATTAAAGAATAGATACGGCTACTCTTAAAACCATATGATTCGTTTCCAAGTATTCCCATTGATGTGAAAAGATATGGACCGAAATGAAAACCTAAAAGATTCCAGGGGGCATAACTTTGAGTCTGCAGTGTTAATACCATCAGCCTTGTTCCGGAATATCCCATAGGTTCAAATCCTTTTAACCCTTCGCTGAAAATCAGATTATCTGTAGGAAGCCGATTAATACCAAGTACAAGAGATGGTCTGACAAATTGCCTTAGTTTCCAGGTTCCAAGGTTTAACAACCTGGTATAATAATTGATTCGGGCTGTAAACACGCCTTGCTGATATCCTGCAGATCCTTTATACACTCCATATTCAAAATGAGTGCTCAGATATCCGAAGGTATAATAATTTCCCAAGCCGGCATTAACCCCCATATAAAGCCTCTTTGTTTGCCGGGCATCCAAACCGACTGTTATACCAAATGTGCGACCTGTTGGAACATCTTCAACTTTTCCATAATTGAAAATGTACTTGTCCTTTATATATTTTCTTGAGGCAATGCCAATTCCGGCAAAATAAAAGTTTTCCTTATTGAAAATATTTGCTGTTAAAGCTTCAGCAGATCTTGCTGACCGGATTCTAAGAATTCGTCCCGATAATATCAGGCTTGTAATTCGTCCATCCCCGGTATTTAGTTTACTCATCTGCCACGATCTTCCAAGCCAATAATCCCGGATATTTGTGGGAGATGATAAATATCGGGTTGTATCATTCAGGATATAGCTCTGAGTCGTCAGCATCTGCCCGAGAAATATTCCTCCGGCCCATTTTGTCATCGGGGAATAGAACAATCTTGAGAGCTCTATACTTTTAATCATATTACTATTCCCTGAAAACAAATATTGCTCACCGGTGCTTAAAGGAGAATAAAAATATTTTGTAAACTGAACGTTATTCAGAAGGTTAGTATTAGGTGAAAATAAGTACTGAAAATTAAGACTTATATAAGAGTTGCGGATATTGGGAATCAGGTAACTTAAACGTGATACATTATCGCCTGAAGGACGTTTCCACTGGGTTTTTCCCTGAAATCCATTTCCAAACCCCATAAGATTAATATCGGTAAGCCCCATTGATAGTGAAGAAGTTGAAATCCCAAGAGCAGGGACAATACTCCAGACATCCAACTCTCTTATATAAACATCAACTGAATCACTCTTACGCGATACAGGTATAGTATTAATCTGCACATCGTGGACATACCTTTGTGATCGGATTAATCGCTCTGATTCCCTTATCAGCAACGAATCCCAGCGGTCATTCTCTTTAAAAAGCAAAAGGTTCTTTATGATCTTTGGCCGGGTTTTTATATGCACACTATTCCCTGCTTTCATTAATAATATCTGGGGATGACTGGTCGTATCAGTAATGCTATACCCAAATGGATCGAGTGTCGTAATTTGGATTTTTCTTATGACTTTGCCCTCTGACGAGGTCTTATTTATCGGTTTTTTGATTTTAATCTTTTTGGGTTGCGATACTGGTTTCCTTTTAACCGGTTTAAAAATCAGACGGTGGATAAATCTGGTTAATCTTGATTTTTCCGAAAACTTTTCTATCGCCCTGTATTGTGATGAATCCTGAACAGTTCTTTTAGAATGCAGATCAATTTCTTTATAATTGGTAGAATCCTGAATAATCTTAATAGAATCGCGAACTGCTTTTTGCTGCTGTGCCTTTACCTGACTGCAAATATTAAAGGCCAATAACACGATGAAGAGTAATCTGGAATACATTTATGTTGATGTTTCATATTTTACCGGATCAGCAGAAGGATTATTTTTTTGTTTTTTCCTCTTTTAATCTAATAGAATCCTGTTTTGCTTTCTCCGCCACTCTGATTTTTTTATTATAATAACCTCTTAAAAGAAAATTGCTTTTTGCTGCTTCCATATTTTCATCCAATCCCTTGCTGCTCCTTTTAAGATTAATTATCATCTGGTTAATATTATTTGATATAGTTGAATCCTGGATCAGTCTTCCAAGCGTTCCGTTTCCTTGATTAATCTTTGTCATAATTTCGGCCAGCTGATCAGATATAATAACAAAATTCCCGGCAGTTACGTTCAGACTGGATATTATAGCATCAATCTCTACTGGTTCAACAGATGAAAGAATCTGATTATCTTTTGTCGATTGAGCTTCATAACTGCCCTGTGTAATAATTAAAATCCGGTCTCCGATGATTCCTTCAGAACCTATTGCTACCTGGCAATCTGTTTTGATAAACTGTTGAACATCTTTTTTAAGGATCATATCGACCTGTATCATCGAATCATTAATTATAATGATATTGTCAACTGTCCCTACATTTATTCCGGAAAAGCGAATATTGTTTCCAACCTGCAGTCCGCTGACATTATGGAAAGTAGTAGTGAGTTTAAATATCGGGTCGAAGAGATTCTTCTGTTTTCCTATCAGGAATATGCTTATTACAAAAAGTATAAATCCACCTGCTACAAACAGTCCTAATCGTATTTTGTATTTCTGTGAATGTGGTTCCATATTGAGTTAATTTGAAATTTTGAAAATTTACCTGAAGAAGGATTTTATTAATAAGTCGTTAGATTTTTCGAACTCATCTATTTTCCCTTCCGCGTATACTTCACCATCCTGCAGCATGATAATACGATCAGCCGTGGTGCGGGCACATTCAATATCATGAGTGATGATTATTGAAGAGGTTTTATATTTGTTTTTAACATCATTGATAAGTGAGCTTATTTCATCTGATGTGGCAGGGTCAAGTCCTGTGGTAGGTTCATCATACAGCATAATCAACGGATCAACTATGATAGTCCGGGCCAGACTTATTCGTTTGCGCATTCCGCCTGATAGTTGTGAAGGCATTTTATTTAATGTTTCAGCAAGGCCTACATTTTCAAGTACCTCATTTATTTTTTGGTTTATTTCTTTTTCGGTCAGATTTTTTTTAATTCTTCGTAATGGAAATTCCAGGTTTTGTTTTACAGTCATTGAATCATAAAGTGCTCCGCTTTGAAAAAGGAAACCAATCTTCTTCCTTAATTCATCCAGATATTTACTTGTAAGAGAACCAACATTATTACCAAGCACATTAATAGTTCCACTATCAGGATTTAATAAACTTACAATACATTTTATCAGAACTGATTTTCCTGTTCCTGATTTGCCCAGAATAACCAGGTTCTCTCCATTGAAAAGTTTCAGGGAAACATCTTTAAGTACTTCCTGCGAGCCGAATCCCTTTCTCAGATTATTAATTTCTATTATCAGTTCAGGGTTTTTGGTTACGTCCGAAACAGCCGCGATAGTATCTTCGATTGAGTTTTTCATATCAGCATATCGGTTATTTGCACAGCTATCATATCAACTATGATTACCAGAAGGGATGATATAACTACAGCAGTATTAGCGGCTATTCCAACACTTTCGGTACCTCTTCCCGCATTGAAACCCTTGTAGCATCCAACTATTCCAATGACAGATCCGAAGACAAAAGATTTCAAAAGTGCCGGAAGGAAATCCTTGAAATGGATTGAACTGAATGCTTGTGAGAAAAACAATACAAGATTTACGTTGCCTTTTATATTTACACCGACCCAGCTCCCAAATAATCCAAAAGCATCAGCAAATATTACCAGTATGGGTAACATCAGAGTTGCAGCAAGAACGCGTGTAACAACAAGGTACCTGAAAGGATTAGTTGCTGAAACCTCCATGGCATCAATTTGTTCTGAGACTTTCATGGACCCCAGTTCGGCGCCCATACCGGATCCTATCTTCCCGGCACAGATCAGTGCAGTAACTACCGGGCCAATTTCCCTGATAATTGATACGGCAATCATCCCGGGAAGCAGTGTGACTGCTCCGAATTCGGCCAGTGCAGGGCGTGATTGAATTGTAAGCACAACACCCATTATTGCACCTGTGATGGCAACAAGGGGCAACGATTTATTTCCTACTTTGAAACATTGATGCAGAAATTCTTTGAATTCAAAATCAAATGAAAATGTTTCCCTGAATACCCTTATAATAAATAAGAACATATTTCCTGCATCGGACAAAAAGGAATTGGCCTGTTCTGCTCTCACAATAGTTTTTTCGCTTAGCTTAATTGACTGCCCTGTAGCGAAACTTTTTACTTTTATAAAAGGTTTTATAGTTTTCATATTACCCTTAAGGAGGTATTTTATTTCTTTTTTGGTTTGGTCTTAGATATTGTCGTTGCAGGAACAGTGTCGCCTAATAAAAATCCCCATGGTTTTAAAGGTTCTATATGATCGAAAATAAGTTTGATTATAGCTGTAAGCGGAATGGAAATAAACATTCCGGGAATGCCCCACAAGGCTCCGAATGCCAGAACTACAATGATGGAAACGAGAGCATTTATCTTTACTTTTGAAGCAACTATTTTGGGTACAATGAAGTTATTGTCAATTAGTTGGATAAAATAGTAAGCAGCCATAACCCATAGCATAGTCCACGGTGAAGTTTTAGTAACCAATGCAATCATCATTGGCAAAGCAACCGCAACAATTCCTCCGATGTATGGGATGACATTGAGCAAAGCTCCAATTATGCCAAGCAGGATTGCATAATCAATTCCAAGTATCAGAAGAGCAGTTGTATCAAGAATTGCCACCAGAACAGCTTCTATTACCAATCCTGAGAGGTAGTTTTGGATGAGGGATTTTACTTCAGAAATTATTTTACTTACTTCATTCCGGTTGCCTGAACCAAATACCCGGCGTATAAATTCAATAAGCAGAGGCTGGTAAAAGAGTACCATGAAAATGTAGACCGGAACTAAAAGTGTAACTACTAATCCGTTACCTAAAATAACCAGAGTATGTCCGATTGCTGTACCGGTATTGTTAAAGAGTTCAGCTTTGGTTTTTGCTATCCAATCAAGAATATTTTGCGGACTAATCTCGAAATTACCTGAAGCCCAGGTAATTGTTTCGTCAACATATCCATCGAATTTTTCCACCAGTTTTGGCCATGATTCACTGAACCTGCTTATTTGCGAAATTAGAAAAGTACCAAGTGCGGAAATCAATAATATAGCAAGGACAACTGTGAGCGAAATTGCCAGAACCCTGTTTATTCCGATCCGTACAAAAAAGGTAACGACAGGATGGAGAACTATTGCAATAATAGTTGCAAAGATGATTGGTAGAATTATACTCTTGCCGATATATAACATAGATATTAAAGCAAACATTCCAACTAAAAAGAATGACGCCTTTGCATAAAAAGGGAATTTTAATTCTTTGTCCATTTCATTAAAACGTTAAAATAAAATAGCATTTTCAGGAATTGGTGTTCATCTTTCTGAAAATGCTTTGCAGAATACAATAACCGTTTGATTTATTGATCGGAGCATCCTGCCGGAATATTTGTAACCTGACTAAAAAATACTGCTCAAAAGCCTTTTCAACAATGTGCCGGGTATGCCGGTGAAATATCTTTTGGTGAAATACCCGGCCGTTAAGCCAAACGCGGTGCTGAGGACAGTTTTTATTAAGCTGGGAGCCGTAAACACTTCATTGAAAGTTGTCTTGATCAGTTTTGCCGGGGTTAAACTTTCGCGGACAATACTGATCTGTTCTCTTAATAATTCCTGATCACTTTTTTGTTTATACTCTAACTGCCGGATCGCATCTTTTAACTCCTCGGAGGACGTAATCTTTTGCATTTGCTTCTAGTTTAGTAGTTCTTCAATTATATTGTTACCAAATGTCTTTTTAAGCCAATTATGCAGAAGGAAATAGAGCACAACCCCGATCAGACCATAAAATGTTGCAACTGCAAAAAAACCATACCATGATTTGCCAAGAATTTCTCCCAGCCAGAGAGCCAGTCCAACTGAACCCATCAGAAAGAAACAGAGAAAAAAGAAACAAGCTATAGCACGCGACAGAGTTGCAGATAATACTTCCGAAACTTTATCAATAGTTTTCAGTTTATATAATTCTATGCTTGTTTTTGTGTATTCTTCCGCTCTTTCTAACAGGGTTTCAAATACATTCGAGTATTCATCCATAATCTAAATTTTATGACTGGATTTCTGATGGATTAACTCATTGCTGATTCCATATCTTTTTTACTTCCCTTTGCTTTGGGCATTTCTTTTTCGAGGTCTTCTTTTACTGATTCAAATTTTTCGCTTATACTATCCAGAAAATCATTGAATTTTTCTTTAACTGAATCAGCATAGTCTTCGCTTTTCTTCGAGATCTTCTTACGGGTAACTGAACCTTTATCGGGCGCAAACAGAACACCAATCAAAGCACCGGCAGCCACACCTGCCAGAACACCTAATAATACTTTACCTGAACTCATAGCTTAGTTTTTTTAAATTATTAATATTAAATTTTTACTGTTTGGGAAGAATGAGGTTAAAGCCTTCTCCCCTGAATGACTCTTAGTATAACTGCAATAACTGCAATAACAAGAAGAACATGAATAATACCTCCGGCATGAAATCCGACCAATCCTATCAGCCATGCTATGACTAATATAACTGCAACTGCATAAAGCAAATTTCCCATAATTTAAAAGTTTTACATATTTAAAAATTGTGATACAAATTATCTGGAGTAAATTATTTATTCAAAAATAATGTTTCTATTACAAAGATGGTCACCCTGGTATGTATTTATGTTACATAACTATTGTAATAAGTTACATATTTCACACATTCTCAAGAGGAACACGTTTTTTGTGCTTGAGCTGTTTAAAGTGGGAGGGAGTTAAACCAGTATGTTTTTTAAACTGGCTCGACAGGTGAGCTACGCTGCTATAGTGTAACTTAAAAGCTATTTCTTTTAAATTGAGTTCATCATAAACCAGTAATTCTTTTATTCTTTCAATCTTATGATTTATAAAGAACTTTTCAATAGTTGTACCCTGGGCTTCTGAAAAAAGATTGGCGAGATAGGTGTAGTCATAATTAAGTTTTTCACTTATGTAGTCGGAAAGATTCTTTTTTAAAGGTTCATCTGAATAATGAACCAATTCAAGAATAAGGATTTTGATTTTTTCAATCAGCATACTTTTCTTATCATCCATTAGTTCAAACCCTGATTTTTTTAAAGCTATATTTAACTGTTCACGTTGTACCTGTGAAATATTTTCCCGGATTTCTGCTTCACCAAAATCAACAAAAGAGTAATGCAGTCCGAAATTTTCCAATTCTGACTTCACTGCCATTTTGCATCGAATGCAAACCATATTTTTTATGTAAAGTTTCAAAAAGATATTTTATGAATTAATACTAAATGAAAAGCCTCACAAATTCTGACCGGATGTATTTTATATTAAGTGAATTACTCTGGTCCGGTTATCGCTTGATCCCCTTTTATTTCCTGTCAGAAAACTATATCCGGTATTGAAAATTTAAGTATAAAGTTTCATGAGGCTAACTTAAGTTTAAAAGCGCCTCTTTGCATTAAGATTAAATTAATAAATACTTAAGACAGGATTAATAATGAATACCGGTAAATCCCTAAAGAGGCTTGGGGGCTGTAAATAAAGGAATTGAGAAAATAAATTCACTTCCTTTATTTTCGATACTTTTTACCCATATCTTACCACCCAGTTTCTCGACAAATTCTTTGCTTAATTTTAGTCCCAGGCCGGTGCCCTGTTCTTTATCAGTACCTGGGCGGGTATATTTTGAATCTATTCTGAACAACTTGTCAACATTATCATCAGATATTCCTATTCCGGTATCTTTCACCGAAATTATAACTTTCTGTTCGCTAATATTTGCCCTGATAACTATACTGCCCCCTCTGCATGTGAATTTTAACGCATTACTTATCAGATTACGCAATATAGTATTAAGCATATTTTTATCAACAAAAATGTACATATCCTCCGTAGCTTCTGAATTCAGATTAATCTCTTTATTATTTAAAAATAACTGCATTTCTGAAATATTTTCATCCAGTAATTTTTTCAAATTAATCCTTTCAGGATTGATTTTAATTAGTCCCGTTTGTGAGCGTGACCAATCAAGAAGGTTAAGAAGTATTGCATAACCGCTTTTTGCCGAATCATTCAATATTTGTGCAAGTCTCTTGATTTTTTCGGCGTCCATTTTCTCAATGTTCTCAAAGAGCAGTTCCGTTGCACCAAGAAGGCTGGTGAAAGGATTTTTAAGATCATGAGCAACTATATTGAAAAATTTGTCCTTGGTTGCATTAAGTTCTCTTAGCAAAGCTTCACTCTCCCTGAGTGCTTCCTCGGCTATATTATGCTCAATAAGCTCACGGTTCAGAAGTATATTTGCATTTTCCAGTTCCTGAGTGCGTTCACTTACTTTTTGTTCAAGCTCCTGATTTAACATCTGATAACTGAGTTCACTTATTCTGAGATTCTTCTTAATAACCATTCTGTAAATACTTATGGAGGCCTGGCTGCAAATGTTTTCAATAATGTTTTTATCATCATCGCCAATCATTTCAGTGCAGGAAATAATTGTGCCGCCATAGTAGTTTTTATTTCTCATAAACCCAACAGCATAGGTATAATTGATGCCGATGTTTCTTTCCTGTTCCAGGCTTTTATCCCTATCAGCTTTGCCTGGAAAAATATCGATCAACTCCCCGCCTATTTTGTGAAGTTTTCCATCACTGAAGTAATTGCCAAATTCTTTTTTCTGCTCTTCAATATCAAAAATCTGATTTTCAATATCAAGGTCTGTTAATAAATTGGATTTTTTAAACCAGGATTTAAGTTGGCCAATATTAGAAAAACGAAAACTCCGGTCATCTGTATATTCAATAGAAAATGAAATTGTATTGTCGAGTAATAACTTTATACTATCACATATTATTTTGTAAATTAAAGATATGTCATCGCATTCATTCAAAAATGCTGTAGTATTTGAAAGTAATGAAAACCTCTGAGTATTTTTTTTCTGTATGTTCTGTAGTATCTTCCTTTCAATACTATATTTTATTGAACGCAGAATAATCTCTGAAGTTAATCTGTTCTTGACCAGGTAATCCTGAGCTCCCTCCCGCAAAGATTCCAGTGCAGTATCTTCATCATCTAATCCTGTCATTACAACTACAGGAGGCACAACCTTAAAAACCTGTAATTTCTTTAAGGTTTCCAGCCCAATACTGTCAGGCAGTCCAAGATCTAAAAGGATAATATCGAAATTATTATCAGTGAAGAGTGCAAGTGCTGATTTTAATGATGAGGCTTCCGTTAAATTGAAGAGGAGACCTGAAGACTTTAACAATTTCCTGACAATAATAATGTCCCCCGGATTGTCTTCAATAATCATGATATTTAACACAGGTTCTTTTACCAGCTCATGTGAAGGTCTTCCATTGACAGGCTCAGGTACCATAGAATTCATTGTTAGATTATGTCAACAATTCTTCGGTCATCATTCAATTGAATGATTATTAAATTCTCATTAAACATCTTCCGTTTTCGGAGGTAGCTTTACTATTGAAAACCAGAAATCTTCGATGGACTTGACCGCCTTTATAAACTGATTAAGGTCAATCGGTTTTGTTATATAACAGTTTGCATGAAGGTTATACGATTTCAGTATGTCCTCTTCAGCCTGCGATATGGTCATAATAACAATTGGAATATGTTTCAGCCCTTCATCTGATTTTATTTCAGCCAGCACTTCCCGTCCGTCTTTCTTTGGCAGATTCAGATCAAGAATGATCAGGTCAGGTTTCAGTACAGTTTTATATTTTCCTTCGTTTTTAAGAAAACGCATTGCCTCAACGCCATCGTTCACTATATAAAGAGAACTAAACACTTTGTTATCGTTAAGAACCTCCGTGATAAGTCGCGCATCGCCGGGATTGTCCTCAACAACAAGGATGTCAATTGAATTTAAAAGAGTGATTCCCATATTTATCTGTTATTTATATTTTTACTTATCGAAAAATAGAATGTTGATCCTTTTCCGGGTTTTGATTCTACCCATATTTTCCCTTCGTGGCGTTCTACAATACGTTTGCAGATCGCGAGGCCGATTCCGGTTCCTCCATACTCATCTTTTTCACGTAATCTTTGAAAGATCTGGAATATCTTATTGAAGTACTGAGGCTCCATCCCGATTCCGTTATCTTTTATAGTAAATACATAATTTTCTTTTTCCTCTTTACATGAAATATGTATCAGGGGTGAGGTGTCACAAAATTTTATTGCATTGCCAATAAGGTTCTGAAATAACTGAATCATCTGTCCTTCGTCAGCTAAAATAGCTGGTAATTCATCATTTATGATAACAGCATTTTTCTCCTTTATTAAAATACTCAGGTTTTTTATGGTGTGTCCCAGCACTTTGTGAAGGTCAATAGCAGAAAACATTTTGCCTCTTGTTTCTATTCTTGAATATTCAAGAAGGTCATTTATCAGACCCTGCATACGGACAGCCCCGTCAACAGCATATTGTATGAATTCCTGGGCATTTTTGTCAAGTTTGTCTTTATATCTTACTGAGAGCAACTGGGTAAAACTTGATACCATCCGCAGAGGTTCCTGCAGATCGTGAGAGGCTATATAAGCAAATTGTTCAAGTTCTTTGTTCGATCGGAGTAAATCCTCATTAAGTCGGAACATTACATTTTCAGTACCTCTTTTCATATCTGTAATATCGAAACAGACACCTGACAGCTTAACAGGTTTATTATTATGATCTTTTTCTACCAGTGCTTTCGTACTTATATGACTTATCGCATCATTTTTAAGTCTGATTCTGAATATTGTTTCAAATGGAATGTCTTCTTCAATAGCCTTCCGGAATGCGTTTCGTGTATGAGGACGGTCCTCTTCAACAATGTTCCTTTCAAACGCAGCATATGTTTTTTCCTTCGATGATTGTTTCATTCCAAACATTCTTTTCATCCTTACGTCCCATTCAAATCTTTTGGATATCAGATCCCATTCCCATATGCCTATGTTTCCGTTTTCAAGAGCAAGATCAAGTTTATCTTTTGCCTTTTTAACTGCCTCTTCAGCTGTAATTCTTTCGGTTATATCATTTCCCTGAGCTATAGTTGATAATACTTCCCCGTCATTATCATAAATCTTTGCAGAATTCCACAGAACTACTCTGGTTTCCATTTTTTTGGTCAGTACAGGAATTTCCATTATTTCCAGGTTTTCTGTTATGGCCAGCCTTATCTTCTCTTTTGATTCCTTTAATGAAGTTTCAGGAAACAAAAAATCGATTTTTTTACCTTCAACTTCAGAAGCTGAATAACCTGTTAAGTGTTCAAAGGCATGATTAAAGAGCTGTATCTCATTTTTTGTATTCCAGACTATTATTGGTGTGTTTGAATAATTTATGAGATTCTCAAGATAATTTTTTGTCTCTTTCAACTCTTTCTCGGCAAGTATACGGTTGGTTATATTTTCGAATATTACAGCAAAGAAGCCTTTTTGGGGACTGAATGCACTGACTCTGAAGTATCTTTGTAATTCCGAATGATAATTTTCAAAATCAATGCTTTCCCCGGTGAGCGCCACCTTACCGTATATATCTATCCAGTATTTTTCAGTACCGGGCAAGACCTCTGTGACTTTCCGTCCGATTATATTCTCAGCTACCAGTCCGGTTTGATTTTCAAAAGCCGGGTTTACGCTGAGGAACCGATAATCGCTAGGGTTACCTTTATTATCGGTGATTATTTCATGCAGGGCAAAACCCTCAGTCATTCCGTGGAACAGAAGACGGTACTTCTCTTCACTCTCCCTGATTGATTTTGTTGCCTTTTTTTCAGATTCAATCAACCTTATGTACGATATGCCATAGGCCAGATCATTGGCCAGGGTTGAAAGCAGATTAACCTCGTCCTCAGAAAACGGGTTAGTTTCTTTGGAATATATTGAAAGGGCACCGAATGTTGTTTCTTCTGCAATAAGAGGTAATACAATTGATGATGCATAACCTCTTTTTAATGCTTCCCCGCGCCATGGTTTAAAAGAAGGGTCGGTCTGCATATCAGGGCATACTACTGTTTTCCCTGTTCTGATAGCAGTTCCTGTAGGACCTCTTCCACGTTCTGTATCAGCCCAGGTAATATTAAGATTTTTCATATAACCCTCTTCAAAGCCCGAAAATGAAACCGGTGTAACTGTTTTATCAGAATCGTTCTGGGTATATCCTATCCAGACTAATGCATGGCCGCAGTCTTTCACAATGATCCGGCAGACATTATCGAGGTAACTTAATTCATTTTCGGCAAGCATCATGGCCTTGCTACTTTTCCCGATCGAATTTAGGGTACGGTTTAACTGAAGTAATTTCGTTTCTGTTCTCTCTCGTTCAGATATATTGCGTGCCAGTTTAATATTGCTATAACTCAGCTTTGAGAGCGAACGGGAGAGACCCAGAAAAAATCCTTTGGCGCTTTCCAGGATCGATTTACTCAATCGGGGAACCTCTTCAAGAGCAGAAATATACTCTTTTTCATCGAATCCAAATTTGGTAGCTTGCTTGCGAAAAAATTCATAATCAATAGGTTCGTCGTCAAAAAAGAACTGACCCATGAAAAGATTACCTATATGCCTGCCTCCGATAAACATTGGGGTTGCAATATCCCACATTCCGTTCCTGCATTTATAAAGCCGGAATTCTCCTTCGGGTATTCCCTTAGTAAGATTTGTATCGCTTTCTATGCAGTTCCTGGAAGTTTCCTTATTGATCCTATGGAATTTGGTACATATGTCGCGCCATCCCACACCAACTAAAACTTTACCATTATCGTCAATTATAGCCATCGGTATCCGGACAAGTTTGTATAAGTTGTCCATCAGAATCTGAATCTCTTGTACATCAATGATATCAGCAAGCGAAAGTATACCTATATCTCCTTCGGGAGAGAGAATACCTTCCAGTTTAAGTTTTACACGTTCTTCGGTTGCTTTAAGTGCTTCCTCAGCTTTTTTACGTTCTGTAATATCCCGGGCTACGTGAACAGAACCGATAATCTTCCCGGCTTTATCAAACATAGGAGTGTTGCTGACAATAAAATCACCTCCGAGTCGATCTTCATGTACTTCAGCAATATGCTGCTTACCGTCAAGCAGGGTTAATGTATGCGGACATAGTGAAGGAGCAGATTGAGTGCCATGTACACAATTGAAACAGGGAGTTCCTGAAATTTCCTCTGCAGTAACTCCTAATTTTTCAAGCATTGCCTTATTTGCCCTTACAACCTTGTGTTTAGTATCAATGATTGAAATCAGATCAGGTATAATATCAAAAGTGTCAATCCATTCCTGCCTTGAACGCATCAGTTCAGTCTCAGCTTTTTTACGTTCGGTTATCTCCTGGCTATAAGCAACAACACGTATTACCTTACCTCCTTCAAATACAGGGTAAAAATTATGATTAAAGATCATGCCGTTTCGCTCATCTTCGAATTCAATTGGTTTTTCCGATTTGAATACAGATGTAAGTTTTTCCATTTGCGAACAGGCGAGTTCTTCACTCATATATTCAGAAAAAGGATGACCTGTAAATTCCGGAATTGTCAGATTTAAGCGTTTGGCACCAGTTATATTGGATACCACAAATCTTCCTTCCCTGTCAAACATATATATAGACTCCTTTGTGGCATCCAGGATAGCACGGAAGTTGCTTTCGCTGGTTCGTAAAGCTTCTTCTGATTTGATCCGTTTCTGGTCAGTAAGAATAACAGATCTTGCTATAAACCAAACCAGTAATACGAAGCAGGTAGAATATGTCAGCGTTACAAGCGCTACTCCGTATTCAGATCGAAACAAGCCCTTATGTTCACCGTAGATACTCAACCATCCAATCAGAATAGGTAGTAATACAAGACCCGGTAAGAGCCTGCGAGCTATTATTCCCCCTGCACTGTTGTCAGAGAATACTTTCATAAGCCAGGTCCGCGGACGTATAAGTAGAATTATTACACATAATGCACAAAGAGCAATTGTAGAATTCAGCGGTGCCGCTTCATACTTTAGGTCCTGTAATGAATAAGCATTTAAGATATAACTAATAAGCATTAAATAGCCTGCCATACCTAAAGGGAAGACCAGAATATGGGCAACATTGCCTGCCCACTGTTTTTTTAAAGACAATAAAACAAATATGTTTGCTGACAGAAGAAAGATAACTGAAGTGATTAATGCCATGCGGTTTCCCGGAGCAAGAAAACTGTTAAAAAAAGGAACTAGGGTAATCTGAGCTTCAACACCCCTGATAATTAGATTTAGAGAAACAGCAATTGTCAATAAGCTTATTATCCCGATTATAGCAGCCAGTATTCTTGAAATTCCTGTTTTTAACCTGTTATCCGAACCAGCCTGAACTAAAAGCATGGCTGCTCCGGAGCATATGAAGCACACTGCCGTTATGGCTTTCATTGTTACCCAACCTGATCCAAAACTGTCAAAGGCAGATATATTAAATATCCATCCTGTAAGATCAATTAAGCTTATAAGAAAAATAACTGCAAGCGAGATCAATACTGTAATTTGGGTTCTGGGTTTCATATCTATTGAATACAAGTCGTTCCTTTAGAATTGGTTCGTTTTGCTTTCAGACATTGCAAATCTTTGAGAATTCAAAAGTAAATATTTTAAGTATTAAAAAAGCATGCCATAAAAAATCATATAAACAGGTTTCTGCAATATAATTCAAATAAGGACATTAAAGGCAGAAAAAAGCCTTGAATCAGTAATCATTTAATGAATGATCTTATCTTGAAATTGTGAAACGGAATGTGGAGCCCTTACCTGGTTCCGATTCCACCCAGATAGTTCCACCGTGTCTCTCAACAATTCGTTTGCAGATAGCCAACCCAATTCCGGTACCTTCATAATCATCTTTTGGCATGAGCCTCTGAAATATAAGGAAGATTCTTTCAAAATATTGAGGATCGATTCCTATTCCTTTGTCAATTACTGAAAAGATATATTTATTATCTTCAGCTTTCGATAAAACCTGAATTACCGGAGGATCCGGACTGAATTTTATAGCATTTGATATAAGGTTCTGAAGAAGCTGGATCATCTGACTTTCATCAGCTGATACGACAGGTAATTTACCACAGGTGACTACCACATTCTTTTCTTCAATCTTTAGACTCTGATTTCTGATCACGGCATCAAAAATTTCATTCATGTTCACCTTTGTAAATTCCTTGCCTTTTGTCTGGATACGTGAATATGCAAGGAGTCCATTTATCAGTTCATACATTCTTTTTGCCCCGGCAACGGCATATTTAATATATTCCTTTGCTTCTTTATCTAATTTATCTTCGTAGTGCAATGCCAGCATTTGCGTAAAACTCGACACCATTCGCAGAGGCTCCTGGAGGTCGTGCGATGCAACATAAGCAAACTGCTGCAGGTCCTTATTAGAGCGAAGCAATTCTTCATTTAGTCTTAAAAGAACTTGTTCAGTCCCCTTTTTCATTCCTGTAACATCAAAACATACCCCGGTCATACTGACAGGGTTCCCATTCAATTCTTTATTAACGAGGGCTTTTGTGGAAATATATTTAGACTCTCCGTTGATAGGAATAGTCCTGAATACAGTTTCAAAGGGAATATCATTCTCTAAAGTCCGTTTAATGGCTTTCCTGAAATGGGGGATATCTTCTTCATTAATACAGTTTTCGAACTCCGGATAAGCTTCACCAAATGTTCCCGGTTTGAAACCGAAAATTTTTTCCATTCTCTGGTCCCAGGTAACTTTGTTGGTGTTTATATCCCATTCCCACGCCCCTATATTGCCATTTTCAAGGGCAAGGTCCATTTTCTCTTTTGAGAGCATCAATTCTTTTTCAACTGCCTTTCGCCTGGTAATATCAAAAGTAATCGCAAGGAGTTCTTTATCGTCAGCGTTAACAAAACCTTCCATATAAATAAATATTGGGAGGTTGTCATTTTTATCAATTATGACTTCACATGATGTCTTGGTTTTGAATTCAAAAGCATCATGTAAGAAATCATCGAAGTCATTCCTGCTGTCATGGGAAAGAAATTGCCTGAACCTTACATTAACAAGCTTTGAACGTTCCTTTCCCAACATTTTGGCTCCCATAAAGTTCAGACGGCTGATGATACCTTCCCTGGTTAGAACGAAATATCCTGCAGGTGAAAAATCAAAAAGAGCAGAATATTTATCCAGTACATTTTCAGCTGAATCGCGTGCATTTCTTAATTCTTCGTTCTGCATTTCCAGCTCAATCTTGTAAACCTCCAGTTCATGGAGTAGTTTATGTGCAGCTATTTCTGATATCTGCAATTCTGATTTGGTCCTTCTGCTTTTAAGATGGTCTTCCGCTTTTTGCCGAAGAGAAGAAACTCCTGTGGTATTTAATATGCTTTTCCCTTTACTCATTTTTTCTGGTGTTAAATGTTATGAGCATTGAGTTTCTCAATTGTACTATTCAGTTCAGCTTCAAGTTTTTTTGCTATTGTAATGTCAGATAATGTAATTACCAGACCGTCAATCCTGTCATCAACTGTCCGATAGGGCAGGATACGGACTTTAAACCAGCGTCCGTCTTTAGCCGGAATTGTTTTTTCAATTAATATCAGTGTCTGCAGAACATTCAGAGCATCACCTTCCATCTCCTTGTAATCCAGATTGGAGGCGAGGCCAGTAAATGGCCGGCCTACATCTCCTTCTTTCAGTTTAAAAACCGTAGTTGCCTGTTTTGTAAACCGGCGGATTATTAGTTTTTTATCAACCAGGAGTGTAGCAATATCTAAACTGTCAAGAAGGTTTTTCAAATCATTGTTTACAGAGGTGAAGTCCTCTATGTTGTTCTGTAGTTCGGCATTCACCGTCTGAAGTTCTTCATTCAGGCTTTGCAACTCTTCCTTGGATGTTAAAAGCTCCTCATTAGTTGATTGAAGTTCTTCATTAGTTGATTGAAGCTCCTCATTGGCAGATTGAAGTTCTTCATTTGCAGAAGTAAGAAGTTCCTTCGATGCCTGCGCCTCTTCATTTGCTATCAGCAATTCTTCCCTGGTATGCTCAAGCTCAGTTTCAAGATCGGATTTGTTATTGAATTCCGGTGTAATTACACTTTTTGTATTGGTTCTTTTTATTGCTACGGCACTTTTTGCTTCAGTAAAGATCACCATTATCATGCCTTTCAATGCCTCCGGCATATCAATTTTCTGAATCGTAACATCTATAGATTTATACCCGCCATTTGTTCCAATAGTCAGATTTTTCAGAACAACTGTTTCCTTTTTTTGTATTACTCTGCGGAAAGCACCCGGAAGTTCGTTTTGCAATCCTTTGCGTGCCATGGCAAAAATGTTAAGATTTGCTTTACCTGCTGCAGGTTCCAGATAATTTCCGGTATGACCTGTGATATATATAATATCGCCTTTATCATTTACCAGCACACTGGAAGGGGAGAAGTGCTGCAGCAAAAACTTGTCAGCAAAAAACTGAATATTTTCAGGTCCTTTCATTGTTATTGTCTTTTCATTTTCAATAGCGTTTGTTAGTTGAAAAAAAGATGGAAAATTCTTACCTTCAACTGTTTCCTCAGTTATATATTTCCGGAAGAGTCTCAGTTTAGCATCAATAGTATTGAAGCTGTGATTTTGAAATCCAAGAGTTTCAGCGTTTCCAAGGATCAGAATACCTTCGGGATTGAGACTATACTGAAACATGGTTAGAAGCTTTTTCTGGATTTCAGGTTCAAAGTATATAAGGAGGTTACGGCATGTAATAATATCCATCCTGGTAAACGGGGGATCATTAATAACATTGTGCGGTGCAAATACTACCATTTCCCTTAATCCTGCATTTATCCGGTAGCTGTTCTGTTTATGTGCAAAAAAACGGCCCAGCCTGTCCGGTGATATATTTGCGGCAATCTGTTCAGGGAAGATACCTTTTCTTGCTATTGCAATAGAATCACTATCCAGATCGGTGGCGAATATCTGCAAAGATATTTTTCTGTCGGTTTTGAATCGATCCAGTATCTCTTTAAATATAATTGCAAGAGAATAAGCTTCTTCGCCGGTTGAGCAGCCTGGCACCCATGCCCTTATCGAATATCCTAACGGCGCTCTGGCTATTAAGTCAGGTAAAACACTGTCTTTCAGCTTGTCCCAAACATCCGGATCGCGAAAAAAACTGGTTACCCCAATTAATAGCTCTTTAAACAGGATTTCGCCCTCACTGGCGTTTTTCTGGAGAAACCTTACATAATCATTTATTTTGGCAATAGTATGAACTGCCATGCGTCGTTCAATCCTGCGATAAATAGTGTTTTTCTTATATTGTGAAAAGTCATTGCCGGTATATTTACGAAGAAGCATGATGATTTTTTCGAGTGAGCTCTTATCTTTAAGATCAAAAGAATCTCCTGAAGAAATCACCGGAGGGTGATTATGGAAATCAATGAGTTTCCCTCCCAGTTCATTTGCCGGAGCTATTATATCAACCAGAACATTTTCAATCGCGCTTCTGGGCATTCCATCAAATTTCGCGGAATTGGGATCCTGAACAAGAGCAATACCACCCTTTTCTTTAATTGATCGAAGTCCGGAAGTGCCATCCGAACCCATTCCTGAAAGTATTATACCAATACTCTTTTCTGAACTGTCATCGGCAAGAGAACTGAAGAAAAAATCAATAGGGAGCCTCAACCCGCGAACTTCAACAGGTTCGAATAAATGTAATGCTCCTTTCAAAATCGACATGCTTGTATTTGGAGGGATCACATACACACATTCAGGTTTGATTTTCAAACGGTCAGTGACAATAATAACCTTCAGGGAAGTAACCCGCTGAAGAAGTTTTGGCATAATACTTTTATGCGTAGGGTCAAGGTGTTGAATTACTACAAAAGCCATTCCGGTATTAAGAGGAAGATTGCTGAAAAACTGTCCAAGTGCTTCCAGCCCTCCTGCTGATGCTCCAATACCGACTATAGGGAATGAGATTCCTTTAGTCCTTAAAACCATTGGACCAGAGATATTTTTTTTAAGGTTTTTTTTTGGTTTGGAATCCCTATTTTCCATGAGAGGTTCAGTTTAATTCTTAATTAATATTCACTGCTAACCTCAGTTAATATGATCCATAAAGTTAAGCTAAATTCCGGATTAATTTCAATGTGAATAGAATGATAATAATTTTTATGATCAGGTTACACGTGGCGAACGAAGCTGAATTAGGAACCTTCACCGGATACAAATTATTGTATATTAGTTAATTACCGTTGGTCGCGTAAGTTATCATTATATTTATTTAACATAGATTGACAACCTTTATGTGAGTTTTTTATAATGGTCTGACAAAAATTTACTAAATTTACAATTGATGTAGTAAATACTATATTTCGTTGAGTATGAAAATTCTATTAGTTGAAGATGACCAGAAGATATCCTCCTTTGTTAAGATAGGATTGGAAAGTAATGATTGTTTTGTTGATATAGCATATGACAGCACAATTGGTGAAAAACTGGCTTTTTCAAAAAAATATGATGTGATTATACTTGATGTTGTTATACCCGGTATAACAGGATTCGATTTATGTAAAAAAATCAGGAACAAAAATATTCTGACCCCGATCATAATGCTTACTTCTCTTGATTCAGTTGAAGATAAACTGACAGGTTTCGATTTTGGAGCAGATGATTATCTGGTGAAGCCATTCAGTTTCCAGGAACTGCTTGCCCGTATCAAAGCACTGAACCGGAGAAACCATGAAGCTATAATTAACCCTTTATTAATTGTTGCAGATCTGGAACTTGATTCTATCGCAAGGAAAGTTAAAAGAAACGGGAAAGAGATTAATCTTACAGCTACGGAATATAAAATCCTCGAACTTCTTCTGAGTAATAAAGGAAAAGTATTCGACAGATTTCTGATTGCAGAAAAAATATGGGGATTCTCTTTCAATTCCGGAACAAACGTCATTGATGTCCATATAAATTCCCTCAGAAAGAAAATAGATAAAGACTTCGATATTAAGCTGATCCATACTAAAAAAGGATTCGGATATTCATTGAGCCAAGAGGCGTAATTCATATTTCCGGTTAAAACAAGAACTGCCTGGGACTGATCCCGGGCAATTCTTGTTTTATTATAAACCCTTAACTCAGATCGTGTTTTTTCAATTGCTTACTGGCTTGAATATCAGTATGTTACTAATCTTAATGTAATCTTAATTTAATATTAACCTGACCTTAATCAGGCACTCTTGTCATACACTTATTTTTGAGTAGTTAAGATTTTATGACTCACAATTATTTAAGCTTACTGAATTTATCACACAATATAGAATGACATGAAATTTGAATTGCCCCCGTTGCCATATGAAACCGATATTCTGGAACCTCAGATTTCAAAAAGAACAATCGAGTTACATCATGGCAAGCATCATCAGGAATATGTTACTAATTTAAATAACCTGACTATTGGCACTAAATTCGAAAACGCGGACCTTGAAACAATTATTATGGTAGCTGCAGGACCCGTTTTTAATAATGCGTCTCAGATTTGGAATCATTCGTTTTATTTTGAGAGTTTAAGTCAGGCTGACGATAATAAGCTTAAAGGTCCATTCGTAAAAATCATAAATGCAAATTTCGGATCCGTTCAATTTTGTAAGGACACTTTTATTAAAGCTGCCTCATCGTTGTTTGGATCAGGATGGGTATGGCTGGCCTGGAACCCCAAAGGATCAATCGAGATTATACAGGAATATAATGCAGGAAATCCTCTTCGTAACGGATTAATTCCCCTATTGGCATGCGATGTTTGGGAACACTCATATTATCTTGATTATCAGAACAGACGATCAGAATATTTAATCGCTTTCTGGAGCCTGATAAACTGGCAAATTGTCGAAAAAAGATATAACAATGCAAGAAAATAACCTGTTAGGTTCATTATGAGTTAGAAAGAGAACAAATTGTTTATTATGAAGCTATATATAAAAAATATGGTATGCCCCGGGACTAAAAAGTTTGTCCTTCTTGAATTGAAACAACTTGGTTTTAAAAACTATTCTTTTGAATTGGGTTCAATAAATTTTAAACAGAACCTGTCGCTGGAAGAAATAGAGAAACTTGACTATTCATTGCATAAATACGGCCTTGAGGTAATTTTCAGAAGAACAAGGCTTGTGAGCTGTATTTGTCAGGAAATTTTATTTCTGGTAAAGAATGAAATTACCCTCAAAACCAGTTTTTCATCATATATCTCGAATAAAGTAGGTTATAACTATATGTACCTTAATCAGTGTTTTACTAAGGAAACGGGTTTCCCGATTGCTGAATATTATATTGAGAAGAGAAGTGAAAAACTGAGTTTAAAAAAGCGGATTCGATCTGTTGTACATGATTACCGGATTAACTAAAACTGATAATAAATAGTGTATTACGTATATTTTTTTTGGTTGAAAATATTTAAAAATAAAAATTGAGTTTTTAACTGCAAAGGTGCAGATATTGAGGCTTTTATGTTAATTATTGTTAGTCCCGTGTATGTGACTGACGGGGCGAAAGCATATCAAAAACAAAGTTTCCTGCCACCATTTATCCGCGAGATTTGTTTATCTGAAGATTGCGGGACAATTGAAAACTAACCAGTAGCCAGGTATGAAATCCGAATTAAATATTATAAAAAAATCTGCTTTAAATTTATGGGCTGGAAGATTATTGCTTCCGGTGATTCTTTTTTTATTATTGCCATGCAAAGCCTTATCGCAATTAGTTGCAAATTTTACCGTAAGCTCAACAGTTTGCAGTGGTTCAATTGTCACAATTACTAATACTTCAACCGGTACCTCCGGAAGTACGACATTTATCTGGAGTTTTGGAGCAGGTGCGAACCAGGCAACTTCAACAGGTGCGGGACCGCATCTAATAACATATACCGGTTCCGGTCCGGCAACAATTACCCTTACCTTACAGGATTCCCCTTTAACTCCTTCCACAAAATCAACAACTATTACAATTAATGCTTTACCTGGTGTCAGTTTAGCTGCTGCAGGACCATTCTGTGTCAATTCATCTTCTGTGCAACTGGTTGGTTTACCTGCCGGAGGAACCTACTCGGGAGCCGGTGTAAACTCAACTGGTACATTTACTCCGGCCACAGCAGGATCCGGATCGCATACTATAACTTATACTTTCACCGATATTAATAGTTGTACAAACAGCGCAAATACAATTATAGTTGTAAATCCCTTACCTGCCGCGCCTGTTGTAACAGTAGTTGATAATTGTAATGGCACTTCTACTTTATCGACTGCAGCGACAGGTACCTTATTATGGAACACAGGTGCGTCAACAGCCTCAATAATAGTCAGCGCGGCGGGAACATATACAGTTACAGCGACAGTAAATGGATGTACAGGCCCGGCCGGCAGTGGAACTGCTGCGCCTAAAACAGCGCCTGCGGCACCAGTAGTAACAGTGGTGGATAATTGTAATGGTACTTCAACTTTATCAACAGTTGCTACAGGTACATTATTATGGAGTACAGGAGCAGCCACTTCATCTATAAATGTCATCACGGCAGGTGTAAATACTGTGACCACTACTGTAAATGGTTGTACAAGTCCGGCCGGCAATGGAACAGCAGCGCCAAAAACTGCACCGCCAGCGCCGGTTACCATTGTCACGCAGCCTAACTGTACATTAGCTACAGGTACTATTACCGTAACAGTTCAGAATGCAAGTGATACCTATAGTTTTGATAATGGAGCATTTTTTCAGGCGGGTAACATCAAGGCAGGTCTGACACCAGCCCCGTACAATGTAATTATTAAGAGTTCAGGAGGCTGCAGCTCAGTTGTAACGGTCGCTGTAGTCAATCCGCAACCATTGCCACCGGCACCAATAATCGGGACAATTACTCAACCTACATGTGTCCTTGCAACTGGAAGTGTTGCATTGAGTGGTTTGCCTACAGCTGTCCCAGCTGTCACATGGATAGTGACCCGGAATCCGGGGAGTAAATTGATTGCATGGACAGGAACAACCGCACTTGATGATCTTGTACCAGCAGGTACATATACTTATACTGTAACAAATGTCACCACAGGAGGATGTACATCAGTTTCTTCTGCCAGTGCAGTTGTCAATGCCCAACCTGCGGCGCCTGCAGCTCCGTTACAAACTACAGACTGCACCCTTGGATTTAACCTTGCCAAAGTTACTGTTACATCCCCTCTGGGAACCGGTATTGAATACAAATTAGATGCCGGTGCATACCAGACCACAGTAACCTTTGCAGGGGTAATTAACGGCAGTCATGCCATAACAGTAAGAAATGCAGCGGGTTGTACAACAACAGGAACAGGTTTCACAGTCTCCTGTGGTTGTGTCAACGGGCCGTCTATTGTACTTAGCAGTATAACAGGAAATACTTGTGGTACCGCTCCGGTAACTATAGCCGGAAATGAATTCGGAGGAAATGCAACCAGCGTGTCATTAACCAGCAATGGAACCGGTACACTAGCTCCGGCAACAGTAACTGTTTCACCATTTAGTTTTACATATACACCGGCGGCAGGAGATGCCGGCAAGACAGTGATAATTACTGCAACTACAAATAACCCCCTGGGAGTACCCTGCGCAGCTGCAGTTGCACAGTTTACTCTGATTGTAAATCCTCTCCCGGCTGCACCAACAGTTGGGACAATAACACAACCTACATGTAACATATCCTCAGGCAGTGTTGTACTGAATGGGTTACCCGCGGCAGGTACATGGACTCTTACTCGTTCTCCCGGTGGATTAACCACTTCAGGAACCGGATCAACGAAAACTATTTCAGGTCTGGATGTGGGAACATATACGTTTACTGTCGGTAGTTCAACAGGTTGTACTTCAGTGGCCTCTTCGGATGTTCTTATTAGTGCCCAACCGGGTATACCTGTTACTCCGACTGTTGGAACAATTACCGGACCCACATGTAATGTATCGACAGGAAGCGTACTGTTAAGCGGGTTACCCGCGACAGGTACGTGGACCCTGACCCGTTTCCCGGGAACTGTAACAACAACAGGAGCAGGTATAAGCATGACCATTCCCGGACTTGCACCAGGCACTTATAACTATACCGTTACCAGCTCGGCGGGATGTGTTTCACCGGCATCATCTAATGTTGTCATAATTGCTCAACCAGGTAGTCCGGCTACCCCGATAATAGGCACCATTACACAACCAACCTGCAGCGTCTCAACAGGAATTGTAGTGCTAAGCGGACTGCCTGCAACAGGGACCTGGACATTGACCAGCACCCCGGATACTATAACTGTTTCAGGGACAGGAACAACCACAACAGTTTCTGGTCTGCAGGCCGGTGCATACAGCTTTATAGTTAAAAGCCCAACCGGATGTGTTTCCGCAGGAACCGGGGTTGTCAATATCGTTTTGAATCCTTTAACCCCTGCATTGATTGTGTCAAATCCTGCACCTGTCTGCTTCCCGTCAACTGCAGATTTGACAGCCTCCTCCGTTACTGCAGGTTCAAGTACGGGTTTAACTTATACTTACTGGACAAATCCGATCGCAACTGTAACGTACAATTCTCCAACAACGGCCAATGACGGTACCTATTACATCAAGGGTACAGTAGCGCAATCTGGTTGTTCTGTTATAAAACCGGTAAGTGTTATAGTAAAACAAAAACCTGTTGCCAATGCAGGTCCTGACATAGCTGTTGACGTACAGTTCAGCACTAATATGAAAGCTGTTGCCCCTGGGATTAATGAAACAGGACTATGGACACTGCTTTCAGGAACAGGAACATTCGCCAGTGCATCTGATCCCTTAACAAATGTTACCAATCTTTCAGGCGGCGACAATATATTTCTCTGGAGTGTAACGAATAATGTCTGTCTTCCATCTTCTGACTCTGTTAAAGTTACAGTTCGTAATCTGGTGATTCCTACATTGATAACGCCTAATATGGATGGCAGAAATGATTATTTCGTAATACGAGGCAAGGAATCACTCGGAAAAATTGAACTCGTAATTTTTGACAGGAACGGGCACAGAGTATATAAAAGCAATGATTATAATAACGATTGGAACGGTGTTGATGAAAAGGGCAATCCCCTTGATGATGATACGTATTTCTATATTCTGAAAACGCAAACTGGCATGACCTATAGCAAATACATTGTTATCAGGCGTTAGTATAAATTATCAATGTTAATCTGTAACACGCTGATTGTGATAATCTTTGAATAAAAATCTAACATGAGGAAAATAATATACAGTTTATTTATTTTACTACTGATACCAGGCAGTATTTTCGGGCAATTAACGCCGGTTTCAGATCAGTATGTGCTTAACCCGTTGACAATAAACCCTGCCTTTGCCGGGAACAGAGGGGCATTAAATATTGCGGCATTTTATCGCCGTCAATGGGTAGGTATCACCGGCGCTCCTGAAACGGCGACTTTAACAGCAGATGCTCCGCTTCTGGATGGCAAACTCGGATTAGGACTTGTTATTATTAATGATAAGATCGGTGTTACAAAACAAACAGCTTTTAACACTGACTATTCATATAAAATAAGCATGGGCGATGGAATGCTATCATTTGGTTTGGGTGTGGGTATTGTTACAACGCAAACTGCATGGTCTGATCTGGTGGCCCTCGATCCGGGAGATGAATCTTTCCTGTCAAATTCACGAGTATTTGTAGTCCCTGATTTCAGGTTTGGCACATATTATTCTTATCGCAATTTTTTTGCTGGTTTTTCAATTCCGAAATTAATATCATACAAGTTCGACTTTGAAAAAAACAAGTATTCTCTCAGTTTTAATCCCGGTCAAAACTATTATATGCTTAATACAGGTTATATCCTGCCATTAAATTCCAAAGTGAAATTTTTCCCTTCTACCCTGATCCTATATTCCCCGGGGAAGTCTTTTCTGTTTGATTTAAATGCACATTTTAATCTGTATGACAGATTCTGGGTAGGAGCCTCCTACAGAAATGGCCGGGCTATAGAAGGATTGTTCCAGTTTCAGTTGAATGACCAGTTAAGAATTGCATATACCTACGATGCCGATTTAGGCAAATCAGGGAAATACAGGAATGGTTCACATGAAATAATGATAAGGTATGAATTCCGATATAAAGTCAACGCTGTGAATCCTTTGAATTTTTAGAAAACAGATGAATAAACCTGCAGTATTTGTGTTTTTGTTCTTGTTCTTGTTCTTATCCCCGGTAACGAAGGAGGTTAATGGACAGCCATTAACCTATTCGATAAAGAAAACCCGTTTCAGCACCGGCAAGTACGATGAGTTCTCTCCCGTGTTTTATAGGAATGGTATCGTTTTCTGTACTAACAGGAATCCAAACCTCCTTCTAAATTATTCATCAACACAGGATAAAGGTCTCCTTAAAATCTACTTTGCAGATACTACCAGCAGAGGGGTACATGATCCTACTCTCTTCTCAAAGGCACTGACAACAAATTTCAATGATGGACCAGCAACTTTTAGCAGCGATGGAGACACAATTTATTTTTCAAGAAATCAGACAATAGAAGGAAAGTTTAGAGATGTTACCGGACAGAAAAACAAACTTGGAATCTTTTCTTCGGTACTTGCTGATGGGAAATGGACCAAAGTGAGAGAATTAAGAATAAATAATGAATGGTATAATGTAACCACACCATATCTTTCGCCTGATGGGAAAAAATTATATTTTGCTTCCGATAAGCCCGGCGGATACGGAGCATCTGATCTTTACTACTGTGAATGGAAGAACGATTACTGGAATGACCCTGTAAACCTCGGCCCTGTAATTAATACTCCGGGGAATGAATCTTATCCGTTTGTTAATAATGCCGGAGAACTTTTTTTTGCTTCCGACGGACATCCGGGTCTTGGAGGAAAAGATATTTTCTTTTCGAGGTTAAAAAATGGAAACTGGTTAGCGCCGATAAGACTCGATCCTCCCATTAATTCAGAATTTGATGATTTTGGAATTGTTACAGATCCGATGGGTGGTTCGGGATATTTTTCTTCAAACAGAGAAAAGACAATTGACATATACAGATTTGTAACAAATTTCCCTCAGATTTTCTACAACGACATACAGGAGGAAAATAAGTATTGTTTTTCATTCAAAGATAGCAGCACCACATCAATTGATACTCTTAATCTGAAATATCGCTGGGATTTCGGAGATGGGAAGCATTCATCCGGATTAAGTGCAACACATTGTTTTGCAGGTGAAGGGGAATTCAAAATTAAACTCGATATTGTAGACAAAACCAGCGGCAAACTGTTTTTCGCAAAAGCAAGTTACATCCTGGATCTGAGGAACTTAGAGCAGCCGTTTATTACTTCGAAAGATATTCTGATTAAAGGTGAATCAACCGTATTTGACGGACTCAAATCGCACCTTCCCGGATATGAAATATTAAATTATTCATGGAACTTTGGTGATGGAACAAGATTAAGAGGTGAAAAAGTGTACCATGCTTTCACAGAAAAGGGTGAATATCTGGTAAACCTTGAATTGACATTAAAGTCAAAGTCTATGGGTGGTATTCATAAAACAGGGATATCAAAAAGAGTATCAGTTCTTAACAGTTTAAATGAAAAACCAAAAAATCCTGTTTTAAATTCTTCCTCTGAGTCCGAATTTCAGGATATTAAAAAGTACGGTAATGCACGTATCACATCTTTATATTCTGCTGAATCAGTACTTAAAATGGATGCAATTTTTCAGGTAGAATTAATTTCTTCTAAAGCGAAAATAGGGCTGAACAGCAATACTTTCAGGAATGTACCAAATAAATATACTGTAAAAGAAATTATTGATCCTGAGGATAGCAGTTATCATTATATAATTGATCAGCAATTAACGCTTATGGCATGTTATCCCGCATTCAAAGAAATGGAAAGGGAAGGATTTAAAAATGTTCAGATTAGATTGTCTTTGATTAAGGATCCGGCAGAAAAGGAACTATACAATATTTTAAAGATTTTTGGCGATCAGGCAGATTCGTTCTTTGATAATAGTAATAAGTTAATGCCAACTTCCGTGATATTACTTGATCAGATAGTAAGAATTCTTAACAAATATCCGGCGATACAACTCGAAATTGATGTATACTCAGGGAATTCAGGTCAATTGACAGGCAATCAGATTTCGACTCAGGAAAAGGCTCAGCTGATTGAAAATTTTCTTGCCAGCAGAGGTATAAACCCGATCAGGTTATTAGCTAAAGGTATTAACGAAGGCTTGCATCTTGAACCGGAATCTCCGGGGAAAATCAGAAAATCGAACCAAATGGTCGTTTTTACAGTAGTTAGTGCAAAGTAGGTTAATGGAAATAATAACGTTAAAATATCTTTTAATTAACTGCTATCCGGTACTTGTTAGTAAGGGATCAATAAAATCCAATAATATATTATTCCAATCGTTTCACGGAAAGTTTTTAAAAACTTTCTCTTATGTGAATAACCATTTATATAATCCGGGAGAGATATAATTCCTATGTCATATTTTTTATTAAGCACTTTATTATAAGTCATCCATGTTCTTCTGGCATGAGCACCCATTGTAATTATATTAATGCCTTTTACCTCAATGTCAGATTGTTTGAGCCAGTCCCGAAATGCCAGGACGCTTGTAAGTGTTCTGTTAATCCTGACTCGCTTTCCCGGAATCGCCAATACTAATGATGAATCAATTCCCAATGATAACAGACGGTTTCTGGCTAATTCTGCAAAGGAAGAATAGTTGTTTTTTAACCGTATCGCTCCATGAGGTTCACCTATATCAAATTCTGAATTATTCTGGTAAGGGGAATGAATCTTGTGGTCAAAAATTATCTCTTTCACAAATAGATTCCGGTCTCCGTATTCATTGACTATATCATTATCGAATTGAACCATAACAGAATCAATCTTTGAAAGTTGACCTTTCCATTTTAAGTCATATTTTCTCTTCTCCTTGTCGGCAAAGAAGCTTCCAGTTAAAGAATCATTAACAAAGACATTAAAATGAGCACTGTTTTCTTTATCCAGCTCGCTAAAGGCATCAACTTCAATAATGTGATCTCCGGCCTTGTCAACTCCGGCAGTAATATCACGGGTATGAAAAATAAGGTAACCATCAGTGAATACAAGGCAGTATTCTGAATTCCGGATACCGGTTGTTACAATTAGATCATAATGGTTTTTATTGAATTCATCAGCAGCCATTTCAATTGCATAAGGAGGAAGCCAGCCTTCCACAATTAAAATATTAGCGCTTACTTTGTTGGTTTTGGACAGATAGTCAGAAAAAAAGAAAATAAAGGTAAAGAACAAAATGATAGCTGAAATACAAATTGTTAAAATGATCGCGGCAAGTTTCTTCTTCCTGTTCCTCCCTGTCATATTACTTCATTTTTAATCAAAGGTAACAGATCATTTTAAGTTTCAATCATAGTTTGACATTTCATTAAATCTGAATTTTAACAGACCCGAAAAATAATAGATCCTTTCAATTATCATGTTTCTAAATAGTTACTTATAAGTATTAATTCAAAATAATAATCAATTATGTGCGGAATTGCTGGAATATACGGTTCTGATAATGATCAGAATAACAGAAGCAGGACATTAAATGATATGATGTCTGTACTTGAACACCGGGGCCCCGACGGATGGGGTTATTATATGTCGCCTGAAGTTGCACTTGGACAGACCCGGCTGTCAATTGTTGACCTTTCAACAGGCGACCAGCCTATGACAACTAAAGAAAATGTCATTATCTTCAATGGTGAAATTTATAATTATATTGAACTTAAAGCTGAACTTGAAAGCAAAGGAGTAAAATTTCAGACAACATGCGATACAGAAGTCCTGCTTAAGGCATATGAGGTTTACGGAGAAGAATGTTTCGAGAAGTTTAACGGTCAGTTTGCCGTATTAATCTGGAATAAGATAAAAAAAGAGCTTGTTATTGCACGCGACAGATTTGGTGTAAGGCCACTTTATATCCTGAAACATAAAAATTATTTATTCTTTTCAAGTGAAATGAAATCATTTGATCAGATCCCTGGTTATGAAAGAGATTTTGATCCCAAGATGCTTTATGAACATTGTCTGTTGTGGAATACGTTTGGCGATCATACTGTTTATAAGGACATTACTTCTCTCCCCGGAGGAACTTTTGCAATATATCGCGAAGGGAGAGTAGTTAAAGAAAAACGATTCTACGATATAGGTTCGAATGCCGGACCTGTATTTAAATCTTACAATGAAGCTGAGGAGGCATTCAAGAGCTTAATGGACGATGCTGTTAAACTGAGGCTGCGGAGCGATGTTCCTGTTGGGGCTTATCTAAGCGGAGGAATCGACAGTTCAGTTATTTTATATCTTATAAATAATCACACAAGAAATAAATTCAAGACATTCTCTGTCACATTTGAAGACAAAGAATATGATGAATCGGAGTACCAGCAGGATATGGTAAAACATATCAACTCCGAACACCATTCCGTAAATATTACATATAAAAAGGTTGATCAGGCTTTCCCTGATGCTGTGTATCACTTTGAAAGACCGGTATTCCGGACAGCCCCGGTGCCTCTTTTCCTTCTATCAAAAATAGTCAGGGAGAATGGTATTAAAGTAGTATTGACAGGTGAAGGTGCAGATGAAGTTCTATGGGGTTATGATTCTTACAAAGAATTAAAGCTTCTCAATTTCTGGTCAAAATACCCTGAATCAAAGATCAGGCCGCAGATAATTAAAAAGCTGTATCCTCATTTAAGTCATTACAGTGATGAAAGCCAGTATGGTATGATGAGAATGTTTTATGAAGGGTTCCTGGGGGAATTTAATAATGGTCTTGCTTCATTAAATATCAGGATTCATAATAACAGCATTATTCAAAATTATTTTGACAAGGCTTACAATATCAGTTTCGACAAAAACAGTCTGATAAAGGAACTTAAACCATGGCTACCCGGAAACTTTGACAGTTTCAGCCTTCTTCAGAAAAATCAATACCTGGAAATGCGAACATTATTGTCAGGTTATCTGTTATCTTCACAGGGAGACAGAATGTCACTAGCTCACAGTGTTGAAGGACGATATCCATTTTTAGATCACAGGGTAGTCGATATGTTATTTACAATGAACGAGGACTATAAGTTAAAAGGGTTCAACCAAAAATATCTATTGAAAAACAGCTATAAAAATCAAATTCCAAAATCTATTATTAACCGACCAAAACGACCATATATGTCTCCCGATTTAAGATCTTTTATAGTTGATGGAAAACCGACGGAAAACACTGCATATTTTCTTAGCGAACATCTTCTGAAAGATTATCAGATTTTTAATCCTAAGTGGGTCAGTCGTTTTCTGCAGAAATTCAGCAATGGAATTCCTGATTCTATAGGTTACCGGGATAATATGATTATCACATTCATCCTTTCGACCCAGATTGCAAAATACTGGACAAAACATCCTAAGCAATCATCATTATCAAACGATTTACTTACAGTTAAAATAAATGAATATGAATAACCAGATTATTAATACAGAAATTATTACTAAAAAGCAGATTAAAGACTCACTGCTGGATTTTGTTTCCAGGCAATTCCTTGTTGACAAAGAGGATATTGAATTGGATAAATCCCTTATCGACACTGGAATAATTGACTCTATGGGGCTAATTGAAATTTCTACTTTCATTACACAGAACTTTAATTTCAAGGTAAGTGTGGACCAGATGACCCGCCAGAATTTTGGTTCCATTCTTCTACTGGTTGATTTTATTGATAAGAACAAGCGTTTCAATTGATCTGATATGAAAAATATTAAACGGTGCACCAGGTGTATCCTGTCCGAAAATTTTCCTAAGATTGAATTTGATGAAAAGGGGGTATGCAACATTTGCAATAATGAATTGCTTTGCTCGACCGATTCAGTGATAATTGATAAAGCCCGGGGTGAGATCAAAAATTTGTTTGATGTGGCCAGAGGAAAATCTGAATATGATGCAATTCTTTGTTATAGCGGAGGGAAGGACAGCACCTATACTCTTAAGCTGGCTGTAGAAAAATACAATCTTAAGGTATTGTCATTTACTCTTGATAATGGTTTTATCTCTCCAACAGCCTTCAGGAATATTGAGAAAGTGGTCAGTAAACTTGGTGTTGATCAGATAACGTACAGGCCATCATATAAATTTATGAAAAGTCTATTCAGATTAAGCTCTCTTGAGACTATCTATAACCCCAGAACATTGATCAGGATTTCTGCAAATTGTAATTCATGCATTTCCATCGTTAATAATACTGCATTAAAGCTTGCACTGGAAAAGGATATCCCGTTCATTCTTGCAGGCTTTACTCTCGGACAGATTCCCTGTAATACCATTTATTATAAGAACAACTATGAATTCCTTAAAGATACCAGGAAACCTATCCTTGATAAACTTAAATCGCAACTTGGAGATGAAGTATCCAGATACTTTGAAATTAGTGATTCTCTGATAACTAAATCAGGTTTTTATCCGCATAATATTAATTTGTTGACATTGGAAGATATTACTGAAAATGAAATAATTGAGGAGATTTTACCAATGGGCTGGGAAATCCCGAAGGATGTTGATGGCTGCTCCACAAATTGTATAATAAATGCATTTAACAACCATATACATAATGAAAAATATGGCTATAGTCCTTATGAACTCGAATTAAGTCACCTTATTCGTAATGGACAGATAGCCAGAGAAAGAGCATTAGAGAAAATTTACGATAGACCAGTTGACCAGATTGAATACACGTACAGGGAACTGGAAATAAAACATAATTGATAACACAGAAAAACAAAATTTAATTTAAAAATTAAAATTACTGTCCTATAATATTTAACACAGATTCAGGAAATGAAATCGAATAATAAAAAAATTGCTGTAATAGGCATGGCTTGCAGGTATCCTGGTGCAAATAACATTAAGGAGTATTGGAATAATCTGCTTGAAGGAAAGGATACTATAAAGCGTTTCACTGATGAAGAGTTGTCCCCATTTGAATTTCAATTCGATGAAATAAAGGATAATCCGGGTTTCGTTAAAGCTAGAGGTATTCTGGATAATGTTGACAAATTCGATGCAGAATTTTTCAGTATGATACCAAGGGATGCTGCCATGACTGATCCTCAGCACAGGGTATGGCTTGAAACTGCCTGGGAAGCATTTGAAAATGCAGGTTGTGACCCTGTCAGTTACCCCGGAGCTATTGGCGTATTTGCCGGAGGAAGTTTAAATTCCTATCTCCTGAATAATGTGTTAAGAGATCCGGCCAGGTATGAAAATTATATCCGGTTACGCCGCTCTGACTCCTTTCAGATGATGACTTCAAATGACGTATCATATATTCCTACAAAAACAGCTTATCATTTTAATCTTAAAGGACCTGCAATAAATGTACAAACTACATGCTCTACTTCATTGGTTGCAATATCCCAGGCGTGCCAGAGTCTGTATGATTTAAACACTGATGTTTGCCTGGCAGGTGCCATTTGCATTTTGGTGCCTCAGGAATCAGGTTATATTTATCAGGAAGGTGCAATCCACTCACCAGATGGTTATTGCCGTCCGTTTGATGCACAGGCAAATGGGACTGTATTCAGCAATGGAGTAGGTGCTGTAATTCTGAAAAGACTTGATGACGCCATCAGAGACAGGGATATAATTTATGCCGTGGTTGACGGTTGGGCTCTTAATAACGATGGTAGTAATAAATTAAGTTATACCGCACCAAGCATAGATGGTCAGGCTGAAGTTGTTATAAATGCCCAGTCATTTGCCGGAGTTTCTCCTGAGGAAATCAGTTATATTGAAACCCATGGAACAGGAACCCAGCTTGGCGACCCAATTGAAGTGGCAGGATTGAAAAAGGCTTTTTCACTTAAAACAAATAAAAAGCAATTTTGCGGCATCGGATCAGTAAAAAGCAATATTGGTCATACTGATGTGGCTTCCGGAGTAGCTTCGTTTATAAAAGCTTGTTTGATAGCGTATTATAAAAAAATCCCTGCCACATTGCATTTCACGGAACCGAATCCTCATATTGACTTTGAAGATTCCCCGTTTTATATCCAGAAGGAACTCACAGAATGGACTGATGACAAACCATTAATAATGGGAGTAAGTTCATTTGGAATTGGTGGAACAAATTCTCATGTAATTCTTGAAGAACCACCCTTGCAGCAGAGAACAGAAAATTCAACATCGGTTTATCCCGAACTAATGATTTTATCAGGCAAAACCGAGACCTCCCTGGGTAGAAGGAAAATTGACCTTATGGATTACCTGAGGACCAATCCCGGCACTGATATTCATAATGTTGCATTTACATTAGCTACAGGAAGAAACCATATGCGTTACCGTGGTTTTTATGTTTCCTCAAACCCTGAAGAAATATTTTCAGACAAAAGCGTTTTCAAGAGCGGTAAAACTGACAATCTGATATCTGATATTGCTTTTATGTTCCCCGGGCAGGGCGCCCAGTATATCTCAATGGGTAAAGATTTATACGAAAGTAATCAGGGATTCAGAGAAATATTAGATGAGTGTTTTGCCGTGGTAAAATCTGAAACCGGGGCAGATCTTAAAGCATTATTATTTGAAAGTTCTGATATTGAGGATGCTGAAAAGAAACTTGCTAACACTGCCATAACTCAGCCGGCTCTGTTTATTATTGAATATGCACTTTCAAAAGTATTTGAGCAGTTTGAAATCAGACCAAAGTATCTGATAGGTCACAGTATAGGTGAATATGCAGCTGCTTGCTTAGCCGGTGTTTTTGACCTTAAAACGGCACTTCTGATTGTTATCAAACGCGGGCAGCTGATGCAAAGTATGAAGCCCGGAAAAATGATGGCGGTAATGTCAGATATTGATCAGCTCAGGAGCCTTGATAATTCATTTTTTGAAATTGCTGCCGATAATGCCCCTAACCTTTGTTCTATATCATTCAAATCTGAGAACACCGACAAGGTAACGGCTTTACTCGATAAAAATAATATTCAGTATATTCCTCTTAACACCTCACATGCTTTCCATTCAGAATCATGTGAACCGATATTACCGGAGTTTAAAGAGTATGTTAAAAAGTTTAGGTTAAATGAACCTGTTAAGCCGTTTATCTCATGTCTGACAGGAGAATTCATCACAAAAGAACAGGCTACTTCAGCAGACTACTGGTCAAAGCAATTAAGAAATCCGGTCCTGTTTCGTAAAGGGATATCCTCTATTTCAAAAAATGAGGATGTAATATTTCTTGAGGTTGGTCCAAATACTCATTTAAGTTCTTTGGTCAGACAAAATATTGATGTTGAAAATAAAAAAGCAATAATTTCCACTTTGGGTAAACCCGATAATGTTAATGAACAGGCTAAGTTATTGTCTTCTCTGGGGCATATGTATATTATAGGCAGAAACATTAATTTCAATCTTTTACGCGAGGATAAAACTGCTTATAAAATAAGTCTCCCGACATATCCTTTTGAAAAGAAACGCCATTGGATAGATTTTGAGTTACCCCGTGTTAATGATATTAAAGTAAATGCATCTTCCGGAATAATGGATTCTGGTCAAGTCAATGAGAAAGCCTATTCAGCTGAAAAGGCTTTGTCGGATACTACGCCAATTGAAAAAAATACAAGGGTGATCCTAAATATCTGGAAATCGATGACAGGTATTTCCGAGATCGGTCTTGATGAAAATTTCTTCGAGCTTGGAGGACAATCTCTTCTCGCATTGCAGATTACAACAAGGATAAAGGAAGAATTGAATTTTACGGTTTCATTAAAATCATTTTATGAGAACCCGACAATTAATAAACTTAGCTCAATAATTAAGAATGATCAACCTGGTCAACCAGCTTCTTCAGAAACGGTACGCGCGTCCAGACTTACAAATCTGCCATTATCTGCCAGTCAGAAAGGGATATGGATATATTCGCAGTTTAATTCTTCAAATCCTGCATATAACATCCCCTTTACCTACCATTTAACAGGCAAACTTAACCTGGACGTTTTTAAAAGGAGTATTGAGATACTATTCAACCGTCATCCTGTTGTATTTTCAGTTTTCGGACAAAAAGACGGTATCCCGTTTTACGATATTGTTCCGAAACCGGTAAATATCAATATAATTGATTATTCAAATTTGAATCCGGAGAAAAGCAGGGAAAAAATTTACTCATTTGCAGGGGAGGATACAAGACAAGTCTTTGATATCGCAACCGGTCCTCTTTTCAGACTTTATCTTTTAAAAAGGAATGATTCTGACTTCTATTTTCACGCAACTATTCATCACCTGGTTTTTGATGGGTGGTCGTGGAACGTTTTTATAAAAGATTTCAGGAAGATTTATGAAAGTCTTATTTACAAAAGAGATGCAAATCTTGAGAAAATCGATTTTCAATATTCTGATTACTCACTATGGCAGGAAACTTATGATAATGCACAAAGTGAAGAAATATCAAAAAAATTCTGGTCTGAGAACCTGAAAGATTGTTCACCAAAACTGAATTTCCCCTATGACCACCAGAGGAAAGAAATTCCAACCGGTTTTGGGGAAAAGGAATATTTTAAAATAACACCCGCACAAACTGCATTTCTCAGGGATTTGAGTAAAAAAGAAAATACCACTCTTTTTCCGACCTTATTATCTTCACTGGCTATTTTGTTGCAAAAATATTCCGGAGAAAATGATATTTGTCTTGGTACAGCCATTACTGACAGACCCCAGACAAAACTTGAAAAGATTTTCGGTATGTTTATTAATACCACTGTAATAAGGTTAAAAATAGAGGATAACGACAGGTTTAGCAGCCTTCTTAAAAATACCAGGAATGCTGTTATTGATGCGATCTCGCATAAGGATCTTCCCTTTGAGAAACTGGTGGAGGTATCTAAAACTGAAAGGACTCTGAATGTAAACCCGATTTTTCAGATTTCGATGGTCTGGTTAAACGAGTTAGCAATACCTATGGACCTTGACGGAATAAAAGGGGAGAGAGTTACACTTGATAAAGGAATTTCACCGTTCGACATGACAATCTATATGTGGGACAATGGTGATTATATTGAAGGAGAGATAGAATATAACATTGATATTCTTGAAAGAGATTCAATAATCCGGCTGAAAGATAACTTCATAAAACTATTGGAATCAATAGTTGAAAATCCCAATCAGTCAATATCTGATTTTGATATCATATCCGATAATGACAAAAAAATCCTTGCTGAAATAAACAATACAGGTGTAGCAATACCTGATATTCTGGCTCAGGATTTCTTTGAAATGCAGGTTCAACATAATCCATCAAAAACAGCGATCATATCCGGTAATAAAAGTTTAACATACAAAGAGTTGAGTGATCTGTCAAATCAAATGGCAAAACATTTATTGTCGCTTAAGGTACAACCTGGAGATGTTGTTGGTATATGCCTTGAACGTTCCATTGAATTGGTAGTTTCTCAACTTGGGATTCTGAAGGCGGGATGTGGATTTCTTCCACTCGATCCATTGTTCCCCGATGACAGAGTTTGCAATATGATCGAAGATTCAGGAGCAAAAATTCTGATTACAAACAATGCCCTGAAAGAAAAGGTCAGGCTTCTCCCCTCAATTTCACTTGTAATTTTTGACAAGGATATTGATAAGATAAAAAGAAATTCTTCCCTAAAACCGGAAATTAAAATAGATACTCAATCACTAGCGTATATTATTTATACTTCAGGTTCAACAGGGAAACCAAAAGGCGTGAAGATACATCACCATGCTTTAGTAAATCTGATCCAGAGTATGTCGAAGACCCCCGGGGTTACTAAAGATGACAATTTCCTTGCTGTCGGATCTCCATCATTTGATGTTTCAGTAAGTGAGGTATTCCTCCCGATATCAAATGGTGCTACCCTTGTTCTTGCAGTCACCGGTGAGGTCAACGATGGAAATTCCATAATTCATCTTATTGAAAGAAATAATATAACCATAGCACTTGCTACTCCTTCTTTCTGGAGTATACTGATTGCCAATGACTGGAAAGGGAAAGAAAACTTTAGGGGACTGAGCGGAGGTGAAGCATTAACACAAAATCTTATACGCCAGTTACTTCCAAGGGTTCGTGAGTTCCATAATTATTACGGTCCTACTGAAACCACTATCGTTTCAACAGGCTGTCAGATAACAGATCCCGATGGAACAATTGTTATTGGAAAGCCGCTTGATAATACTCAAATCTATATTCTGAATTCAAACAATCAGATGCTTCCGATCGGAGTTACCGGAGAAGTTGCGATTGGTGGGGCAGGTGTTTCAAAAGGTTATATTAACAGGCCTGATCTGACGGCTGAGAAATTTATAAATTTCGATGGCAATGGGATTATTTATAAAACCGGAGACCTTGGAAGACTTATGACAGATGGAAGCGTAGAACTTTTTGGAAGGATGGACCATCAGATCAAAATCAGAGGTTACAGGATAGAACCGGGGGAAATTGAAAATTCACTTGCAACATTAAAAGGGGTGACTGAAGCTGTTGTTAAGGCTAACAAATTTGATGAAAGCGATACGCGTTTAGTTGCATTTTTAAATGTGGATGCCGATTTTAAAATGACTAATGCCGAGATAAAAGATGTTTTGGCAAAATCGCTTCCCTCGTATATGATACCTTCCTTTTTCCAGAAATCTGAAGGTTTCCCAAGATTGACAAACGGGAAAATAAATAAAAAAGCACTTCTCTTCAAAACTGAAGTGTCAGACATAATACAGGATGATCATTATAATTCTCTGTCGGAGACTCAGAAAAAATTGATAAGTATCTGGGAGGATAGCCTTAAAATAAATAATATAAAAGTAAATGATAACTTTTTCGATCTAGGGGGGAACTCATTGCTTGCAATTTCTGTAATGTCAAAGATTAAGTATGCTTTTAATCTGGAACTGGGGTTAAGAGTATTTTTTGACAGTCCGAAGATTAAAGATTTGGCTGAGACAATAGATCTTTCCAAAAATAAGAAGGTTGACGCAAAATCTTATAATTTATCAAAAGATAATAAATATCAGATTGTCAACGGGGAAATTTAAATTCTAATTAGGTAAGTGGCAAATGGGAAAGCTAAAACATTTGACAGATCTGGCGAATCTGCCACTGTCATTTAATCAGAAGCGGTTATGGATAATTTATGAGCAGGATAAACAAAATCCTGCTTATAATTTAAGTGTAAGCTATCAGCTTAAAGGGAATATTAATGTTGATGTCTTTAGAAAAAGCCTGGAGATCTTATTCTACCGGCAACATACTATGTTTTCTGTATTTAAGCAAAAGGGGGGTGAACCTTTTATTGAGATTATCCCGGGCCCCGTTACACTAAAAGAAATCGATTTTTCGCAGTTTTCTGCTGTTGACAGTAAAAGAGAAATTCTTTCATATTTAGGTAAGGATCTTAGAAAGAGTATAGATATTGAGAAGGGCCCTCTTTATCGCCTGTTTTTACTAAAATACGATGAGGCAACTTATTATTTTCATGCTACTATTCACCATATTATTTTCGATGGCAATTCAAACAAGCTTTTTGTGGAGGAATTAAGCAGTATATATAATAACCTCATCGGATATTCGGCTGAAGGTCCCGGACCACTTGAATACCAAAGTTATGATTTCGCAGCTCTTGAGAAAGAATCAGAATCGGTTAAAGATGAAAAAGTATTAAGAGAGTTCTGGAAAAAATATTTAAAGGATTCTACGCCAGAACTTAAATTTCCATATGACTTTCCACGGAAACATATACCCTCCGGCATGGGATGCAAAATGGATCTGTTGATTTCCGATGATGTTACTGGCAAATTAAAGGAATTATCAGGAAAAACCAACACGTCGCTGTTTAAGACGTTGATGGCGGTTCTCGGCTTACTGTTTCAGAAATATTCCGGAGAAAATGATATATGCATTGGATTCCCTGTCTCAACCAGAAGGATGCATCCTTATCTTGAGAAAATATTTGGAATGTACGTAAACACTTCTGTTGCCAGATTAAAAATTCAGGAAAAAAGTACTTTCGAAGAATTTGTTATTAGCACAAGGGAGTCCGTAAATAAAGCAATAGACAATTCAAATCTGCCATTTGAAACAATTGTAAATGTATTGAATCCTGAAAGAAGTCCGAATATGAATCCTGTATTTCAGGTGGCATGTTCATGGGTCAGCAAAATGTATCCTGAAATGGATTTAAACGGGAGTGGAAATGAAAGAATTCATCTGATGGAAGGAGTTTCTTCATTTGACATCAGTTTTTATTTGTGGGAAAAAGAGAGTCATATCAGAGGTGAGATAGAATTTAATATTGATATTCTTAAGTGTGAGACAGTACTAAGATTAAAGGATAACTTTGTACATCTGCTTGAAAATCTGACGAATAATCCTGAAGCTACACTTGATTCAATCCCGCTGATTACAGAAGAAGAGACTAAACAGGTACTTGCTTTCACTGACACAATCAGAGATTTCCCGGGGGATAAAACTATTGCTGAACTTTTTGATGAGCAGGTAAAGCTTCACCCGGAAAAGACTGCTGTTGTATTTAAGGGAGAATCCCTGACATATAAACAACTGGATGAAAGATCTGATAAACTGGCATGTACTTTACAAGATCATGGTGTAAGAAGGAACACAACAGTAGGTATTCTGGCTGAAAAATCATTGGAAATGATAGTAGGCACCCTGGGAATTCTTAAAGCAGGAGGAGCTTATGTACCTGTTGCTCCTGATTATCCTGAGCAAAGAATGAATTTCATAATCAGAGATTCAGGTTGCAGGGTTCTTGTTACACAGGACAAATTCCTGCAACTGAATATTGACGATGTCACAAAGATCAGTTTAAATTCTAAAGAGACATTTAATTCAGAGAATCGGATTATTAAAAATATAAATAGTCCGAATGATCTTGCTTACATAATGTATACATCGGGCACAACCGGTATGCCTAAAGGGACACCTATTCCGCAGCAAGGTGTTGTAAGACTGGTTAGAAATACAAATTATATTGACCTTACATCACATGACAGAATCATTCAGGCAGGCGCTATTGTTTTTGATGCCACAATATTTGAAATATGGGGAGCACTTCTTAATGGATGTTCATTGTATGTTATTGAAAAAGAGACTCTCTTAGACCATAAGCTTTTTGGTGAAGAACTTATAAAAAATGAGATTACTACCCTTCTGCTTACATCATCACTTTTTACTCAGTTAGCCGAAACGGGAACAAAGATATTTCATAAGTTAAAATATTTGCTGGTAGGAGGGGATGTTTTGTCTCCGGCTCATATAAACAAGGTAAGAAAGGATAATCCACAACTTATTGTAATTAATGTATACGGCCCCACTGAAAACTCATGCATTTCCACTTTTTACAAAATAGACCGCGATTTTGATAGCAATATTCCAATCGGCAAACCAATAAGTAACTCCACTGCTTATATATTCGATAAAAACATGAACTTTCAGCCTGTTGGTGTTATTGGCGAGTTATATGTTGGAGGACCCGGCCTTTCAACCGGGTATATAAACAAGGAGGATCTTAATAAAATCAGTTTCATAAATCATCCTTATATTCCCGGGGAGCGGATCTACAAAACAGGTGATTATGCCCGGTGGCTGTCTGACGGCAATATTGAATTCCATGGAAGGGTTGACAATCAGTTAAAAATAAGGGGCTTCAGGGTTGAATTGGAAGAGATTGAATCTGTTATATCGAAATTAGATGGTGTAAACGAAACTGTAATCAAACCTGTAAAAGTTGAAGAAGGAGATTACAGATTGATTGCTTTTTTAAATGTGTCAGAAAGTTTCAGAAAAGATGCTAAAGAAGTGACAAACCTTTTAAAATCAAGCCTTCCATCTTATATGGTACCCTCCGCGTATAGATTTATGCACGGTTTTCCAAAAACTATCAACGGTAAAACAGACAGGAAGGCCCTTGATTTTGACTTAAAGGAATTAGAAAAAGCAAAAAAAGAAGATGTGAAAACGCTGACTCCCACGCAAAATTTAATTTTAAAGATATGGAGTGAAGCTTTAAAGACATATAATATATCGTTAACAGATAGCTTTTTTGATTTAGGCGGGAACTCACTTCTTGCTATAAGCCTCATTAATAATATAAAAGAACAGACAGGGTTTTCAATGACTTTTAAGGAGTTATTAACCTATCCTACTGTTATTCAATCCGGTGATTTTATCGATAGTCAGGACAAAGGAAAGAATAAGCAGATAGAAATGATTCATCTGAATGAAACATTGAATCTGCCTCTGACCAGGAATCAGAAAAAATTATGGGTTTTATCAAAAGTGCAGCCTGATATACCTTCTTATATAATTGGACTTTCTTACAAACTTACAGGTTCTCTTAACCGCGAAGTATTTCAAAAGAGTTTAGATTTTTTATTCCACAGGCATAATATCCTGTTTTCTGTAATAAAAGAGATTAATGGTGAACCATTTTGCGATATTTTATCATCAAAAGTCGAAATAACTTTTATAGATTATTCGCAACTGCCTGAAAATGAAAAAGAAAAGAAAGTTCTGGATTTTATTAAATCAGATTCATTGAAGGTTTTCGATTTGAAAAATGGCTCGCTTTATCGGTTGTATCTTATAATAACATCATCCAATGAATATTATTTTCATGCAAGCATTCATCATATTATTTTTGATGGCTGGTCATGGTCATTATTCGTAAAAGACCTCAATGAGATCTATAATAGTTTATTACAAGGTAAACGTATCGATCTGGAAGAACTTGATTTTCAGCAGTATGACTATGCGCATTGGGAAGAAACATCGGAGAGTTCAAGAGATGACAAGGAATTGACAGAGTTCTGGAAAGAATACCTGGAGGGAGCCTCCCCGATACTGAATTTCCCATATGATTTCCAGAGGAAGGAACTACAATCAGGCATAGGCAGATATGATATATTCAGTATTTCGCAGGATATTTCTGATAAACTCAGAAATATCAGCAAAACTGAAGGTACCTCATTGTTTACAACTCTGCTTGGTATTTTTGGGATATTGATGCATAAATATTCGGGAGAGGATGACATCAATATCGGGTTACCGGTAGCTTACCGGCCACATACAAAGCTTGAAACTATTTTCGGGATGTTTGTCAATACAGTGGTTGTCAGGCTCGTGTATTCAAAGAATCTTACATTCCGGGAAATCCTTCATTCTGTCAATGATGCTGCTATGAATGTTATAGCACACCAGGACCTCACATTTGACAGGGTCGTTGAGGTTGTGAACCCTAAACGGTATCCAAATGTGAATCCCTTATTCCAGGTGTCTTTCGCATGGCAGAATAACCTGGAAAAGCCCCTTAAACTTGATGGGCTCATAGGGGAAAAAATTTCAGTCAATGAAAGGACCATCCCTTTTGATCTTATTATTTCTCTATGGGAAAACGGAACAGTTATCGAAGGCGAATTCGGATATTCGACAGATTTGTTGAAAGAGGAAACAATAGTCCGGTTGAAACATAGTTTTCTGAATTTAATAAATGTACTTATCGAAAATTCAGACAAGTCAATCGGTTCATTATCAGTGATGACAGATGAAATTGTTCATTATATAAACTTTCCGGTTACAGCAAGTGATAAGACAGATAAAGGCGCAATACTCTCTGACCTGGTGAAATCAACTGACTATAGTACTTCGATTTTAAAATTTGAAACAGGGGAAGATGTAACAATTCTGACCAGTACTCAAAAGAGAATTCGTAATATCTGGGTCGAAGTTTTAAACAGAACTGACATTTCTGCACAGGATAGCTTTTTTGACGTAGGCGGAAATTCATTGTTAGCTTTCAAACTCATTAATAATATTAAGGAACATACCGGATTCGAATTTTCTTTTAAGGAACTGATATCTAATCCCTCGGTTATTCAGGCTGGAAATTATATTGATTGTCAGCATTTACGTACAACCAATACGCTAAAGCTTACCCATTCGTCTGATATGGTGAATTTGCCTATTACCAGGAATCAGAAAAGATTATGGCTTATTTCCAAATTGCATCCTGATCTGGCATCTTATATAATCGGGTTTTCTTATAAGCTTTTTGGTTCTCTTAACCGCGAGGTGTTTCAAAAGAGCCTGGATTTTTTATTCCAAAGGCATCATATTGTATTTTCAGTGATTAAGGAAATAAACAGTGAGCCATATTGTGATATTGTCCCTTCAAAAGCTGAGCTGACATTCTTTGATTATTCGAAATTGCCTGATAATGAAAAGGATAGTAAAGTCAAAGATATTATTGTTTCAGAATCAGGTAAGGTTTTTGATATGAAGAATGGCCCGCTTTACAGGTTATATCTTATAAAAACCTCTCCAGATGAATATTATTTTCATTTTAGCATTCATCACATCTTATTTGATGGCTGGTCATGGACTGTTTTCGTAAATGACTTAAAGGAAATATACGGTAGTTTATCGGCAGGAAAGGAGATTGACCTCGGGAAAATTGAGTTTCAGCAATATGACTATGCTCGTCTGGAAGAAAGTTCTGAAAGCTTAAAAAATGAAAATGAATCAATAGAATTCTGGAAAGAAAATTTGAAGGGAGCTTCGACAATGCTCAACTTACCATTCGATTTCCAAAGGAAAGATAGACCTTCAGATAAAGGAAGGTATGAAAAAATAAGTATTCCCCGGGATTTGTCAGAGAAGATAAAAATCATATGTAAGACAGAGGGATCTTCCCTTTTTACCACTCTGATGGCTGTCTTTGGAATACAAATGCATAAATATTCAGGAGAAGATGACATCAATATCGGAGTGCCTATAGCTTACCGGCCACACTCAAAACTTGAGAATATATTCGGAATGTTTGTCAATACAATTGTAGTCCGGCTCAGGTATAAAAAAGATTTCACATTCCGGAATATAATTAGTCAAACTAACGAGGCCGCACTTAATGCAATAGCACATCAGAATATTACATTTGAGAAGGTTGTGGAAATTGTAAATCCGGAACGTTCCTCAAATATTAATCCATTGTTTCAGGTTGCTTTTGCCTGGCAGAATAATTTGGATGCATCCTTAAAACTAGATGGAATAAGGAGCGAAAAAGTAGAAATAAAAGACCGGATCAATCCGTTTGACATACTTTTATCTCTTTGGGAAAACGGACCAGTCATTGAGGGTGAAATAGATTATTCACCAGATCTGTTTAATCATGAAACAATAATCCGTTTAAGAGATAACTTTTTGACCTTAATTAAAAACCTGGTTGAAAATCCTGAAAAGAGTGTTGAGTCAATACCAATGATTTCTGATGAAGAAAGAAATAAAATCATGGGTTTCTCCGGAACAATCACCAACTATCCAAAAGATCAGACTATAGTGCAGTTATTTGAAGAACAGGTTGAACTGTTCCCCGATAAAACAGCAGTGGTATTCAATGGAGAATCTATTACGTATAATCAGTTAAATGAAAGAACAAATAAATTAGCCGGAACGTTGAGGAAGTCAGGGATCATCAATAATACCCCGGTTGCAATTATGGCAGAAAAATCGTTGGATATGATAGCAGGCATTCTTGGAATTTTAAAAGCCGGAGGATGTTATGTGCCAATCGATCCTGAATATCCTGAGCGAAGGATAAACTATATATTAAAAGATTCAGAGTGCAGGATTCTTCTTTCACAGGACAAATTCATGATGCTTTCATTTGAAGGAGTAAAAATACTTAACATGAATTCTCCCGATTCTTACTCTCATAACAAGTCAAATCCTGATAATTTTAATGATTCATCATCACTTGCTTATATCATGTATACTTCAGGAACAACCGGTAATCCTAAAGGGAGTATGATTTTGCACAAAGGTGTGACCAGACTCGTAAAAAATACTAATTATATCAGTCTGTCATCGGCTGACAGGATCCTTTTAACCGGTGCTTTGGTCTTTGATGCGTCGACATTTGAGATATGGGGAGCATTGCTCAACGGTGGAACTCTATACCTTGCAGATAAGCACACAATACTCGATCCAAAGGCATTGGGAGAAGCACTCATGAAAAATGAAATTACTGTACTCTGGCTTACATCAGCACTTTTTACTCATATTGCAGAATCGAAATCCGATATTTTTAAAAATCTTAAGTATTTACTGGTTGGGGGAGATATATTGTCTGCAACTCATATAAACAAAGTACGAAATGCTAATCCTGGTTTAAAAGTAATAAATGGCTATGGGCCAACTGAAAATACTACCTTCTCTACAACCTTTTTAATTGACAGGGATTATTACAATAATATACCTATTGGCAAGCCAATCAGCAATTCTACGGCATATATTTTTGACAGGAATATGAATTATCAGCCTGTAGGTATAACCGGAGAATTATATGTAGGCGGAGCCGGTCTTTCTAAAGGGTATATTAAAAGGGAAGACTTAAATCAGAAAAGTTTTATCGATCATCCCTACAATCCGGGAGAGACTCTTTACAGAACCGGTGACTTTGCCAGGTGGCTGCCCGATGGGAATATTGAGTTTCATGGCAGGGAAGATAATCAATTAAAAATAAATGGATTCAGAGTTGAAATGGGGGAAATAGAGGCTGTAATATCTGAAATCGAAGGAGTTATTGAAACTGTAGTAAAACCAATAAAAATTGAAGATGGAGACAAGAGGCTGGTAGCGTTTCTTAATGTTTCAGATACATTCGCAACAAGCACCAAAGAGCTGACGCAACTGATAAAAGAAAAGCTGCCGCCATATATGATTCCGGCTATAGTTAAGACCATGAATGGGTTTCCAAAAACCATTAACGGGAAAACTGATAAAAATGCTCTTATATTTGATATTAATGATTCCTTTAACAGGGATAATCAGGAATTAAAAACCCTGACCCAGACTGAAATGAAGATTCTTGACATATGGAGTGAAGTTTTAAAAACAAAAGACATACTGCCCACCGACAATTTTTTTGAGATCGGCGGAAATTCCCTGCTGGCAATTTCGATAATGTCAAAAATAGAATCGATATTTAACGTTGAATTGGGCTTAAGAGTTTTTTTTGATAGCCCTAAAATAAAGGATTTAGCTGAAATTGTGGATATTGAGCTGCATGGGCAGGTTGAAAACATTTCTCAGAATTATAGCTATGAGTCTGAATCAAAAATTATTATAGGCGAAATATGATATTTAGTGAATTCTTAACCGAACTTGGACAAAAAGGTATAAATGTCTCTTATTCAGATGGGAAGATAAAATATACCGGACCTGAGCAATTTATTACTCCTCAGATTATTGAGAATCTTAAAAAATATAAGGGGAAGCTTATTAAGCATCTCTGGCCTGCGGAATGCACCAATATGATGCCAATTAATCCGGAAGGGAAAAAGATTCCTTTTATCCTTTTACATGGGGAAAAGATGAATTATCCTTTGAGTGAGTATTTTGGTACCGAACGACCATTCTATGGATTCTTCCACTATGGTTCAGAAGGAGAAAAAATATTCCACAGGAAAGTGGAGACCTTTGCTAAAGATTATATATCGCAACTTCGGAAAATTGTGCCAAATGGACCTTATTATCTGGCAGGCTTCTCGTTTGGCGGGTTAGTGGCTTTTGAAATGGCAGTGCAGCTTCAGAGTCAGGGAATCGATGTTCCTGTTCTGATTCTGATCGATTGCAAAAATCCTATGTTTAAGGAGCCCGTAAAAGCAACTAATGCAATTACTAAAATATCTTATCAGTTTTACAATTATTCAAAAGATATCTATTACATGGCCTTCCATAAAGCCAGAAATCTATATTATGAGTCCTACCTGCTGATTAAATCCAAGCTTCATAATAATAGTAGAAATTATTATATAATGAGTACTTACATGGAAATTGCAAAGAGATATGAACCCCAAAAAGTATATAATGGTGAAATATTACTTTTCAAGTCCCTTCAGAATAATTCTGCTCATAAGTATCTTGGTTGGGAAAAATTCTGCAGTAAAATCAATATGGTAATAGTAAAAGGGAATCACAAAACTATATATGAAACTGATGAAAGTTATAAGACTCTCAGCAAAAATATTGGGGAATGGCTGGACAGAGCAAATAGTAACTATGACATAAAAGTGGTAGATGGAACCCCTGTAACTAAAAACTGATTTAATTAAACTTTTATATGCATTTTAATGTCAATTGCAGGAATATTAATGAAAATCAGTTTCAATCCGGGAAAAGTAATCTGGATGTTTTTGTCGGACTTACTGATAAGTTGATATACAAAATACCATTCTTCTTTGACTTACTATCCGAAAAAGAAAAAGCAAGAGCTCTCCGGCTTAAACAAAAATCTGATTACAACTGTTATGTTTCAGTACATGCTCTCCTTAGAATTGAGCTTTCAAAGCTTTTAAAAACTGATGCAGGTTCAATTATATTCGGAGAATTTAAAAACGGAAAACCATTTATACCGGGTATGGATTTATCATTTAGCTTATCACGATCCAAAAATCAGTTTGCATTTGTTATCCGACGGAATGATCAATTCCTGGGAATAGATATTGAGCAAATCAAGACATTCATTGATTTTGCTGCTATTGCAAAGAATTATTTTAGCACTGATGAGCAGGAACTCATCGGGTCGTATGATAATTTTGAAGATCAGAATCGAACCTTCTTTGAAATCTGGACCAGGAAAGAGGCCTTTTTAAAGGCAATCGGAGTAGGGATTACTGCCAACCTTACGACCGTTAACGTAATCGAAGGGGAAAATAATGTAGAAATCGAATGTTTGACTGGTAAAAACACATCGATAAAAATATTAACATTTCTCATTAACAGATCATTAATCAGTGTTGCATCATCAGTTGATTTTGTACCTGAGTTTAAATATATGTCATGATGATAAGTCTAAACAAACATCCAACCGGAATTTTTTACAAATAAAATTAAAATGTATGGGTTATTTTAAATCATTATATAATAAATTTTTTGAATTAATTACAAAAGGACATGAACGAAGCGTTAAAGCCAAAAAGAATATTCTGGCTTCTGTTGTCATTAAAGGATTAAGTATTGCAATAAGTCTGGTTTTAGTTCCTTTAACAATAAATTATATTAATCCATCGAGGTATGGTATCTGGCTTACATTAAGCTCGATAGTCGCATGGCTGAGTTTTTTTGATATTGGATTAACACAGGGACTCCGCAATAAGTTTGCAGAGGCAAAGGCCAGGGGTGACGATACTATAGCACAGATTTATGTCAGTACAACTTATGCGGTCCTCGCCATCATTTTTTTCAGCATATGGGTATTGTTTTTAATTGTTAATCCGTTTATTAGCTGGACTTCGATCCTGAATGTCTCTGACAGCATGGCATCGGAAGTATCTCTTTTAGCAGTAATTGTATTCACATATTTTTGTATTTCGTTTGTCATCAAAATAGTCACTACAGTTTTAGTGGCAGATCAGCAGCCTGCAAAGTCATCATTAATTGATCTTCTCGGCCAGATTTTTTCATTGATTTTTATTCTGATCCTCGTAAAAACCACCCAGGGATCTCTGGTAAAATTGGGAATTGCCCTTTGTCTGTCGCCTCTTGTGGTTTTGGTTGGAGCTAACTTTATTTTATTCAAGGGTGAATACGCTAAATTTAAGCCGGTAATTTCAATGATTAAGTTTAAGTATGCGAAGGATCTTTTTAGTTTAGGATTAGTATTTTTCTTAATTCAATTTGCAGGAATTGCACAGTATCAGACAGCTAATATTATTATTGCCAGGAATTTTGGCACGGGCGATGTTACTTCGTATAACATTGTATATAAATATTTTGGGATACTGAATATGATATTTAGTATTTTTATAATTCCATTCTGGTCGGCTTCTACAGAGGCTTATAAAAAGAATGATATTCAATGGATAAGAAACGGTGTTAAGAAATATAATCAGCTCAATATTTTGTTGATACTGGGGGGGATTGTTATGTTGGTATTTTCAGGTGCTATTTATCGTTTCTGGCTGGGAGCCGGTAAGGTAAATATTCCTTTTTCTCTTTCATTATGGGGATTTATATTTTTTAATGTAACTATATTCGGGGGGAAATATGTAAATTTTTTAAACGGAATAAGTGCATTGAGGATTCAGTTTTTATCCTCTATCATAAGTCCATTTTTATATGTCGCAATTGCTGTTATTCTGATCAAGTATTATCATATGGGAGTTTATTCTCTATTTGTTGCCTCTGTAATTGCAAATTTTAATGCCTTTATTCTGGCACCGGTTCAGTATTACCAGATTATTGTTAAGAAATCGAAATCAGCTATCTGGTATAAATAATAACTTAATATAGATTATGTTAAAAGTAGTTCACTTACAAGCCGCTACATTTTCTGCAGGCAGAGCAGCATTCAAGCTTCACACTGCATTTCTCGAGGAAAACATCGACTCAGGCATTCTCTCATTATTTAAGGAGGTTAATGATACTGAAGAAATGAAGAACCTGAAGTTTTCAGCGACCATTCAAGCCTGGGTAGATAATAAGATGCAATCATATCTGACCAGGAATAATCACAAGGAATTTGGTCAGTATTCATTTCCGATCTTAGGTAATGATATTTCAGGATTGGATCAGATAAAAGAGGCAGATGTTATTTATATACACTGGGTTCAGGGCGGATTTCTGAATTTGTCGGATATCGAAAAATTAGCAAGACTGGGTAAACCATTGATATTCGTAATGCACGACATGTGGACCATTACCGGCGGATGTCATCACAGTTTTACATGTGAAAAATATAAAACAGCCTGCAATGCCTGTCAGATGTTCCCCGATAAAAGTATGATTGACTGGCCGGCGCGCGAGTTTGATAAAAAGCTGAGAATTTATTCAAAATATAACAACCTTTACTTTGTTTCTCCAAGCAAATGGCTTTATAATTGCGCGAAAGAATCAGCCTTAACAAAAGAAAAACCAATATATTATATTCCCAATATTATTAATAGTCAGCAATTTAAGCCTGTTGATAAAAAAGTCGTCAGGCAAATCCTGGGTATTGATGAAAATGATACCGTTCTGGCCTTTGGTGCTGTTTCAATTGAAAGTCCATATAAGGGTTGGAGTTACCTGCAGAAGGCTCTTGAAAAATTAAAAGAAACTCAGAAAAACAGGAATATTTCAATTTTAATATTTGGTACCGGATATAAAAAACAAATTGCAGATCAGATTCCATTTAAAGCAAAGTTTACAGGCTTTTTAAAAGATGAGTTTTCAACCGCTCTTGTTTATAATGCTTCAGATCTTTTTATAACACCTTCCCTGGCTGATAATCAACCTACCACAGTTATGGAGAGTTTGTGTTGTGGCGCTCCTGTTGTCGGATTTGAGGTAGGTGGTATTCCCGATATGATTGAGCACAAAAAAAATGGCTACCTGGCAAAATATAAAGATGCCGATGACCTGGCCCGGGGGATAGAGTTTTGTCTGGATAACAATATAAAAGGGACGATGTTACCTGCATTTGAGAAAAGCAACATTGTAAAAATGCACATGGATTTATTAAACAGCATAACAAAAGGAAACTAAATTCTTATGGACGTTATCTCAGCAGGTATTATTTCCGAAGAATCAATCTCAAAGGTTAAAAAAGCCAATTTTTATTTCTGGCTGTCATTCCTGGTGTATTCACTTAGCTTTACTATATCTACTTCAGATTCAGTAAATTATATTTATTGTCAGCTGTTTCAGATCCTTGGACTTCTTCTTCTTGTGCCCACTGCTTTTATTCTTTTCCAGTGGAAATTTGATACAACATATTTGAAAACTATCTTTATAATTTATGCCTTTTGGACGGTTATTGTGATTTTAAGGGGGTTTCACACTAATTATCAGTCTATAAAATTTTTACTTTTTGATGCAACATTTGGAATATTCCTTTATTTCGTACCACTGGTAATATTTTTTCCCCGTGACCTGAAATATTATAAAAAGATATTTGATATTATTATTATTTTCGGAATATTTTATATCGTTTATGACCTTTTATTTATTAAAGACCTGTTGAGAGAAGGAAGAAATCTTAAAAGCCAGGGGATTATAGAATACTTTTCACAAAACCTAAGCTTTCAGAGTGGTTTCTTACTGCTTACTTTCATGTATCATACAAAAAAGCGCCGGCTGCTTGCCCTGGCCGTGATACTACTAACTTTTCTGCTTGCTGCAATACGTGCCCGAAGAAGTTTGATGTTTGTATCTGTCAGCATACTCACCTTGTATTTCCTGGTATATTACTATTCCCACAAAGTAAAAGTGGTTGTATTATTTTTCTCTTTCCTAATAATAATAGTGGTGTCAATTCTGGGAACCAGATTCTATAATAATAACCGGGAAGGATTATTTGGTTATATCACCGAAAGAATGGATGAACAAACAAGAAGCGGAGTTGTAACCTATTTTTATAATGATATGCAAACAACAGACTGGATTGCAGGAAAAGGAATTGAAGGTCAGTATTATTGTCCGGGAATAGATAATGGTGTTCTGACTTCATACAGAGGTGTGATAGAAACCGGCTACTTGCAGATAATTCTGAAAGGCGGGATAATAAGCCTTGTATTACTTCTTCTCATTGCAATACCTGCTATGATTAAAGGTATATTTAATTCAAAGAATACTCTTTCAAAAGCTGCAGGTTTATGGATCTTATTATTTCTGATAAATCTCTATCCGCTTACGCTTGCTTCATTTTCCATGAATTATATTTTAGTCTGGATTTCAATAGGAATTTGTTATTCTAAAACTATAAGAGATACTCCGGAAAGTACTGTGATTGAAATATTCACGAAGTAATTTTTCAATCATAATTTTCAATTCATTAATACAGCAACTCTTAATAATATAATCTGTTTAAACTAAATTTTCAAGATACAATATGGACTTACCCAAAGTTTTAATTATTGGACAACCATTTAACAACAATACCGGAGGTGGGATTACCTTAACAAATCTGTTTAAAGGATGGGATAAAGATAAAATTGCAGTAGCCTGTTCCGGTTACCTGCTACTGGATAATATTGATACAGAAGTGTGTAATACCTACTATCAGCTTGGATATAAAGAACACAAATGGTTATTCCCTTTTAGTCTGTTCAAACGAAAATATTTCTCAGGTCTGGTAACTTTCGATAACAGCCGGTTTCAGGATCTTACTCAGCCCAGGTCAGAACTACGAGTTAATTTAATAATGAAATATTTTTATCCTGTTTTAAATTACATAGGTCTGTATCATTGTAGCTCGAAGATTGAAATATCAAAAGAGTTTTGTGAATGGGTAGATGATTTTAAACCCGATGTCATTTATTCACAAACCACATCAAGGGCCGATAATTTGTTTTGTATTTCCGTACAAGCGTATCTTAAAAAACCGCTTATTTATCATATGATGGATGACTGGCCTTCTATAATAAATGAAACAGGGTTATTTAAAAACTACTGGTATGAGAAAATTGACAAGGAGTTTAGGGTTTTGCTGGACGGATCTGCGGTTTTAATGAGTATCAGCGATGAAATGGCTCATGAATATAAAATCAGGTATCATAAAACATTCATAACATTTCATAATGCAATTGATATTGAATTCTGGAAAAAGTACCAGAAATTGAGTTATGAACTGAATGTCAATCCGACAATCCTTTATGCCGGGCGGATCGGATTAGGGATTGAAACATCTTTAGAATTGATTGCCAGAGCAATACAACAGGTAAATGAGGAACTGAATATATCCATGAAATTCATTTTACAAACAAAAGAAAAACCATTGTGGTTTGAAAATTATGAATGCGTTGTGCATAAAAGTTTTGTCGAATATAACGATCTGCCTAAAGTTTTTTCTGAATCTGATTTTCTTCTTTTACCTTATGACTTTTCGCAAAAATCCATTAAATATATACGATTATCAATGCCGACAAAAGCTCCGGAATATATGGTTAGCGGAACCCCAATAATAATTTTTGCTCCTGAGGTAACAGCAATAGTAAAATATGCAGAGCAACTTGAATGGGCACTGGTAATTAAAGAAAATGATATTAATGTAATAACATCAGCGATAAAGCAGTTAATTAAAGATAAAGAACTACGGCAATACTTTGCACAAAATGCTATAAAAACTGCAGAGAAGAATCATAACTCAATAAATGTAACCAGTCACTTTAAAAAGGTGATTTCCTCTTTAGTATATGCATGATAATAATTCTATGCATGATATTTTATATATGAAAAGTTTTTTTGATTAATTAGATTTAACCGTATGTACAAAATAGTAATTGGCATACCTACTTATAAAAGGCCGGGAATGCTGAAAAAGTTAGTGATCAGTATTATTAAAGGCAACATTGACAGGGCATTAATAAAAGATATTAATATTCTTGTGGTTGATAATGATATTGAAAGAACAGCAGAAAAGGTTGTGGAAGAAATCTCTACCGGACTTTCAGGTATTCTGAAATTAAATTACTGCAATTACCCGGTTAAAGGGCTTTCCAATGTAAGAAATGAACTATATAAAAAAGCATTGGAATTTAATCCTGATTTTATAGTTAGTCTTGATGATGATGAATATCCATCTCCTGATTGGCTTAATCAATTATTATTAACAGTTATCGCAAATAAAGGTGACATAGCGGTAGGACCGGTATTCCCTGAATTTGAGAACAAGGTTTCTCCCTATATCTCATACTGGTTCAGGTACCATGATCTCCCTGACCAACAAAGAACAAAAGTTTTTGAAACAAGTAACTATATTATCAGTACTGACTTTTTATTAAAACATAAGCTTGAATTTGACAACCGGTTTAATTCTACCGGTGCTGAGGATTCTTATTTCAGAGTTACTATTTTAAAAAAAGGAGCTAAAATATATTGGGCAAGAGAAGCCAAAGCATTTGAAGCTATAACAGAAAAAAGAGCAAAATTAAAATGGTTATTTATGAGAAACTTTCGTTGTGCCATCACATATACATATATCTTGAAATTAGAGGGGAAATATAGTTCGCTATTGAAAAAATCCTTGATAAGTATTGTTTATTTCATTGCCGGATTATTGGCATTGTCTGCAATTCTATTTCCTGTGAAATGGAAATATTGGGGCATCATTAAAATCTCTGAAAGCCTTGGTGGTTTTGCCGGATTATTTAATTTCAAATATCATGAATACGCGAAGGCAAGATGATAGTCTGTTTAAATAAAAGTTACCCTTCTGACAACTTTTTTTATATGATACTTGTTCTATCAATAGATTAATTCGATGTGTAAGAATTCGTTCCATTGAATAAACACTTATAATTTATTAAGGATTAACTATTTAAAACATTGGTAACGTATAACTGGATATAACTATGTGTGGAATAACTGGATTAATATCATTGAGCAATTCGATTGATTTTCAAACACGGGAGGATTTCAAATCTACAGTATCAGAGATGAATGATCTGATAGCTCACAGAGGGCCGGATTCAGATGGCATTTATATAAAAAATCCAATATGCTTCGGTTTCAGGAGATTAAGTATTCTCGATTTGTCGGATGATGCAAATCAACCAATGCTAAGCAATAATGGTGACATCGTAATTATTTTTAACGGGGAGATCTATAATTACATTGAATTAAAAAGTGAGCTGATAAGTAAAGGGTATGTTTTTAAAACTAAATCTGATACCGAAGTAATAATTAACAGCTATATCGAGTATGGCTTTAATTGTGTCGATAAGTTCAATGGAATGTGGGCTTTTGCGATTTATGATTTCTCAAAGAAAGTACTGTTTTGTTCAAGGGACAGATTCGGTGTGAAACCATTTTATTATTACCTGAATAATGATATTTTATATTTTTCAAGTGAGTTAAAATCACTTCATCAGGCTTGTGGCCTGACCAGGGCAAACCTTAGCAAAGTATATGAATATCTTGCCTACGGTTATAGGATAAATGATGGTGAAACGTTTCTTGAAAATTGTTCCGAATTATTGCCGGGGACAAATATGATTTATGAAAATAACCAACTCAGATTTCATAAGTACTGGGAATTGGGAATGAATAATTATAAACATAATGATTCGATGAGTATTCATGATGAATATTCTCAATTATTCGAAAGCGCTGTCAGATTACGTTACAGGAGTGATGTGCCTGTGGGTATACTTTTAAGCGGTGGCTTTGATTCTTCATCCATTGCAAAAGTGACAGACAATTTAATTGAAAAGGGCGACCTGGAACAAAATGAAATTCATGCTTTTATAGCATCCTTCCCGAATTTCAAAGATGATGAAACTGAAATAGCAAGAGAGTTTATTAAGACGTGCAAGCACATCAGGTTGCACGAAATGGTTATAGACTCCAAAAACATTGCAGACGACTTTGAAGAAACTATCTACGGATTAGATCATCCGGTAAGTTCCTTTGCTACGATTGCACACAATAACATTATGAAAAAATGTAATGAGAGAGGAATTAAGGTTGTGCTGAACGGGCAGGGAAGTGATGAAGCATATGCAGGGTATGTCAGGTATATTTCCGGTGTACATTTACTTGACCAGCTATTGTCACGCAAAGGAAATTTTTTCAGTGAGTTTCATCATCTGAATTCTCTGAACAAATATTCAAAATCTCATCTATTGTCGCAGATGTTCAAATCTACCCTTAGTTTACCGTTCTCTTCATACTTAAGGGCAAAGTATATGGAAAAATCTCTCTCATGTCTTAATTCAGAATTTGTTAAATCAAATTACAATCATTATAAATCCGATTGGAAATTCTCTCTTAAAGGAGATAATCTTAACAGGTACCTCTTAAATCATATTACTCATAAAACATTAAACAATATCCTACAGTATGAAGATGTTTCATCAATGATGGAATCGATAGAGATCCGTTCTCCTTTCATGGATTACAGATTGATGGAATTTGCTTTTTCCATTCCGAATAAACTGAGATTCAATAAGGGCATTACAAAGGTTATCCAGAGAGAAACTATTGGAAAGATGTTGCCCGACTCAATCACTCACAACCGTAAAAAAATAGGTTTTAATACTCCATTTACAGAATATCTTTCCGGTGATCCTGCATTTAAATCTTATATATTTGATATTATCAATTCCAAAAGCTTTTCCTCAAAAAAAATCTGGGATGCCGGTAAAATTATTAAAAAGTTTGAGAATCCTGAGAAATATCCGGAATTCCCCTTCTGGAGATTCATTAATTTGGAAGTCTGGTCCAAAGGATATAATATCAGCAATTTATAAACAGAGATTAAGTCACCGTTTAGAATATGACTAAGAAAATAATAATTAATGCGGATGATTTTGGATTAAAATCATCAGTTAACAAAGCTATAGTTGAATCATTTAAGTCCGGTACAATAACAAGTACGACATTAATGGCGAATATGCCAGGTTTTGATGAAGCAGTGGATATGGCACACCAGAATAACCTAACAAACAATATTGGAATCCATTTAAATCTGACAGAAGGTATCCCGTTAACCAGGGATATACTTAATACTGATTTATTTTACAATGAAAATAATGTTGATCTGAAACGACACAAAAAAAACCTGTTTCGCCTCTCAGGTGATGATAAAGCATTGATATTCAATGAATTTTCTGCACAAATAGAAAAAGTCAGGAAATCCGGTATTCAAATCACCCATATTGATACTCATCATCATATTGATGAAATATGGACCATAACACAGATTATTCAGACACTGTTAAAAAAGTATAACATTCCTTCTATGAGAATTCTTAATAACATGAATGAATCTGCGAGGTTTCACAAAAAAATGTACCGGAAACTGGTAAACAGACTGATTAAAATGAACCAGGCAAATTACACCGATTATCTTGGTAATCAACTTGAAGCAGTTGCCAGGCTGATGAATGATCCTTCTTTCTGCGAAGATAAAAAACTTGAGATAATGGTTCATCCCGATTACAACGAAGGTGGATTGATTATTGATAAGATAAGTAAACGTGAATATACTTTTGATTATCCCGAACAGCTGGCAAAAATAATTGCGTTACAAAACAAACATTCATCCTTCTAATTGTGAAAATAAGATATTTAATAACTCTATGAAGCGTAACCTTTCAATAAAAACCAATTTCAAATCTGCTATATGAATCCTTTGCGGCCTTATATACGACAGATGATTTCTATTATCCGTTATCCTCAACTCTTTCTTTTTGCAAAAAGGATGGGGAAAAATAATGAACTAGGTCCCGGAGGCAGGTTTATCAGGCCAAGTCAGATTTATTTAGGCGATAATATTTACATAGCGCCTAAATTTCACATTTCTGCCAGGAATTTAATAATAGGAAATAATGTTCTTATCGGACCGAATTTACTACTTGAATGTGATGATCATATTTTTAAGAACATAGGGAAAACAATATGGTCGACAAGGGATTTACGGAAGATTGGTTCAGTAAAAATCGAGGATGACGTCTGGATGGGAGGTAATGTCACTGTCTTAAAGGATGTTACGATTGGCGAAGGTTGTATTGTGGGAGCCGGTAGTATAATAACAAAATCTCTACCACCTTACTCCATATGCGTGGGAAGCCCATGTCGTCCTGTTAAGGTCCGCTTTACCTCTGAGGAACTAGCACAACATTTGCCACTTATAAAGTCTCAGTATAGCCTTAATACTATAAGTGAACTATGGGAAAAAAATGGAATAAAATGAAAAATATTTTGCTATTGTATCCTGACATGCTTTTTTATAAAGTGCCTATCTTTAATAAGCTCAGTGATTTTCTGGAGCACAGGGGATATAATCTGATTATTTGGTACAGGCATATAAGTGATCCGAATAATGAGTGCAGCTTTAATTTTATAGATGGGATCCCTATGAACTTAACAAATTATAGCAGGGTACTGAAAGAAAAAAAAATCGATGCTGTAATTAACATTTTATTTAAAAGTGATCCCGGATATCTTTTTTATACAGCTTCAGTACTGAGAACGAAAGCTCTTAATATTCCGATAATTTTCTACGGGCATGGTATTGATAAACAAAAAGATCAGATGTGGAGAAATATTATGTATAATCTGACATATTTTTCTTTTGACGGAATAATACTTTACTCTCCTGCTGAAAAAGCTAAACTGTGGAAGAGATTTCATCACATGATTACTTTCGCAAACAATACCCTGGATATGCAACAAATGAATATTCAGGAGACAAAGACACAGCTCAAAACACGATATAAAATCAATTCACCCAGGATAATTCTGACGACCGGCCGTTTGCAGGGCAGGAAAAAAATTGAAGTATTAAGCGAAATATTTATTAACGAATATAAAAATTCTCCGGATGTTGGATGGGTTATTGTTGGTCCGGATTTAAGTGATGATCTAAAGAGCTCAATAAAAGGTATAAAAAACATTTATTACCTGGGTCCGGTTTACGAAAAGCTGAAAATGGCTGAAATATTCTCAATGGCAGATCTCTATTGCGTCCCCGGGGCACTTGGTTTAGGAATTATTGAAGCATTTTTCTGGGGGCTCCCGGTTTTGACAATGGATGTTAATCATGGGCCGGAAGCTTTTTACCTCAGGAATGGCTCTAATTCTCTTATTGCTAAGGATTCTAAGGAATTGAAGCAAATGATCAGCGATCTGCTTTTTGACGATAAAAAAAGGGTTGCCTTCTCTTCTAATGCCAGGAAAGTTTATCGGGAAGAAGCAACCTTAGATAAAATGTTTGATGGATTTAGTTTACAATTAAATAGATTTTTCAATGAATCAGCTGGTACAAAACATTAAGAAAAACTCATTAACGATAGAAGATTTGCCTGTACCCGCCTGTAAAGCCGGCGGAGTGCTGGTAAAAACTCTTTATTCTGCAGTAAGTGTCGGGACTGAGATGATGAAGTTAAAAAATGCAGATATGAGTTATTTGCAAATGGCAAAGAAAAAACCTGAACAGGTTAAAGAAGTACTTAGTACTCTTTCACAATTGGGGCCGGTTGCAACTTACAGGAAGGTAATGAACAAACTTGATTCACTTTCTCCGTTAGGATACAGCCTCGTTGGTGAAGTTGTAGAGGTTGGGAAGGGCGTTGATGATTTCAAAATGGGAGATATAGTAGCCTGCGGGGGCGCAGGATACGCGAATCATTCCGAGGTCAATTTTGTTCCTAAAAACCTTTGTGTTAAAGTGCCCGGGGGTGTGGATCTGAAACATGCATCTTTTACCACTATTGCATCAATAGCTATGCAGGGATTCAGACAGACTCAGTCTCAGATTGGTGAAAATGTAGCAGTGATTGGCTTAGGTCTTCTGGGACAGATACTTATTCAGATCATTCAGGCCAACGGCTGCAGAGCTTTTGGTTTTGATATATCGAAACGTAAATGCGATATAGCAGCTGAAAACGGAGCTTTTTTTACCGAGGTTGCTGACAGAACAAATTTTGAGGAGGAAATTAATTCCATTACCAATGGAGCCGGATGCGACTCGGTTATAATTACCACTGGTACATCAAGTAATGATCCCATAATACTGGCAGGAAAAATTGCAAGAGACAAAGGAAAAATCGTTGATATTGGCATAACAAAAATGGATTTGCCCTGGGACTTATATTATCATAAAGAACTGGACTTCAGGTTTTCAAGATCATACGGGCCGGGCAGATACGATCCTGTTTATGAGGAAAAAGGAGTCGATTACCCAATTGGATATGTTCGCTGGACCGAACAGCGAAATATGATGTCAGTGTTGCAGCTTTTAAAGGATGGGAAAATAAATTTCTCCAAACTTATTACACATGAGTTTGATTTTAAGGAAGCCGACAGAGCTTTTTTAGAAATCAAAGAAGCAAAAGAAGAATACCTGGGTGTGATTCTGAAATATGATGCAAATATCGACATAACCACCCGGCGTATTAAAATTCAATCAGGGAAGGAAACCAGTACAGGGCCTGTAAAGTTAGGATTAATAGGAGCCGGAAATTATGCCAGCACTATGCTACTCCCTTTCTTAAAAGGCAAAGCAGAAATGGTTGGAATTGCTACCGCAACCGGTATAAACGCAAAAGATAAAGCGGGGAAATTCGGTTTTAATTATGCCACTACTGATTATAAGGAATTGCTTACTGATAAGGACATTAACACCATTCTTGTCGCTACCAGACATAATCAACATGCGAAAATGGTTACAGATGCTCTGAAGAGCAATAAAAATGTTTATGTTGAGAAACCTCTTGCCATTTCAATTGATGAACTTAAATCAATCTCAGATTGCTTCCAAACTGAGAATAATATATTGATGGTTGGTTATAACAGACGTTATTCTTCTTCTATAAAATACCTTAAAGATCAGTTAAAGAAAGATTTTCCGTATTCTATTTATTATCAGGTTAATGCTGGATTCATTCCGATGGACAAATGGTATCAGTCGCCTGAACAGGGCGGCCGGATAATAGGGGAGGTGTGTCATTTCATCGATACCCTTCAATACCTGCTCGATGCTGACCCGGTTGAAGTATATGCGAACTCAACTGCAGTACAGGGCATGCCGGAACAGGATAATACTTTTATTTCCGTTAAATTCAATAATGGATCGGTTTGCGTAATTGCATATCTGGCCGATGGCGATAAAAATTATTCAAAAGAAAAGATTACTGTTACAGGTTACAGAACCAGTATTGAATTTGATAATTTTAAATCAGCTGTCATCTTTAAAAACGGGAAAACCTCAAAAAAGAAATTCCTGATGATGGATAAAGGTCAGCAAAAAGAAATGGAAGTACTGGCCGTATCTGTTAAATCAGGAATTATGCCAATCGCACTGGATTCACTTCTGTTGAATACTCTGACCGCCATTTTAGCAGTTGAAAGTATCAGAACAAAAAAGAGTTATAAAGTAGATCTGAAGGATATCAGATGACAAGCTGGTATCTCAACAGACTAAAAACATTCACTTTTGCAGAGTTCCCTTACCGGATAAAGCAATTGGTGCAGAAAAAGTATGAACAATATTTTTCTGTTGGCAAGTCTCTGAAGCAGCAATCAGTAATAACCAGGAACTATTTCCAGGGTTTCAGGCTTAATAACAGGAGCCTCTACCCGGAAATGATAAATGTTTTTGGAAAGGATTTCAATTATACCAATCATGATATAAACTGGCACAGAGATATATTTTCAGATAAATGCTATCCTTTAAAATTCTCAAAGGCATTGAATATAAATTCCAATCCGGGCCTTTCTGCAAAGGCTGTTTGGGAAATAAACCGTTTGCAGTTTTTGCCACAAATAGCGCTGAATTATAAAAATACAGGATCTGACATATACCTGACTCAATTTACCGGAATTCTTAATTCCTGGATAGATCAGAATCCATATCTTCTGGGGATAAACTGGTACAGCAATATTGAGGTAAATATCAGGATAATAAACTGGTACCTGAGTTGGAAAATACTTGATGTTGAAAAATTAATTGCACAAAGACCTGATTTTAAAAATTTTGTAGAGACCAGATGGCTGCCGTCAATCTATCAGCATTGCAGGTATTCATATAAAAATCCGTCAAAGTATTCTTCCGCTAACAATCACCTGATATCTGAATATGCAGGGCTGTTTATTGCGTCATCATTATGGAAGTTTAAAGAAACTGAAAAATGGCTTAAGTATTCCCGTAAAGGGCTTGAAGAAGAAATGAACAGGCAACACTCATCCGGCATAAATCGCGAAGAAGCAGCAGAGTATATACAATTCATAACCGACTTTTTCCTTCTTTGCTTCATAGTCGGGGAAAAAACTAACCGGCCCTTTTCAAAGAAATACGAGGAAAATCTTCATAAGATCTTCAGGTATGTAAATGAATTCCTTGACTGTAACGGAGATTTTCCGAATTATGGTGATGAAGATGATGGAAAATGCTTCATTATTGACACAGATAAGAAATTTAACAATTTCAAATCATTGCTGACATCAGGTGCAGTAATATTTAAAGATCCGTCACTCAAATACAGAAGCAACGGATATGATCTTAAAAACCAATTCTTATTTGGAGAGACTGGAAGAGCTGATTATGAGTCAATCCCGGATATTGAGAATAATATGATCTCAAAATTCTACAAAAATGAAGGTCATTATATTTTCAGAAAGAAGGAAGCCACAGGTGAAATTTATATGCACTTTGATGCGGCTCCTCTTGGGTATCTTTCTATAGCTGCACATGGACATGCGGATGCCCTCTCATTTATATTGCATCTTGACGGTCATCCGGTATTTATTGATTCCGGAACCTATACCTATCATACAGAACCTGGGTGGCGTCACTATTTTATTGGCACTTTGGCGCATAATACAGTCAGGATTAACGGCAAGGATCAGGCATTGAACGGCGGACCAACGCTATGGACAAGGCATTATAAAACACATGTGATCAATGTGGAATTAACGGATTCTGCTGAATCTGTAAGAGCAACACATGACGGATACAAGAATGAGAATGTGCGACACGTACGGGAAATCGTCTTTGATAAGAATAAAAATGAATTTCAGATTCTGGATACAATTAATGTTTTAAAAAAAGGAATAGTACAGGTTGAGATTCCGTTTCATCTTCATCCTGATATTATTATAAATCAATTAGATCCAGGATTATTTCAGCTTTCCGGCGGATCGGGTAGGAAATCAGAATTACACTTGGATAAAAAGCTAAATCCGATGGTGCTAAGCGGCCAGGTTAATCCCCAGGTGCTTGGATGGTACTCTTCGTCATTTATGAAAAAAGAAGCAACAAATGTAATTTATTGTAAAACACAGATCGAAAAAACAACGACTTTTAGATTTTTAATAAAAATTAATTAATATGGGAATAAGTATTTTCGGACTCGGATACGTTGGATGCGTGAGTCTTGGATGTCTGGCTAAAAACGGACATAACGTAATAGGTGTAGATATCAGTGAGACTAAAGTCGGACAGATTAACGCCGGTAAAGCTACAATAATTGAGAAAGACGTAAACGAGATTATAGCCGGTGAGAGAGCTGCCGGAAGAATCAGCGCTACCACAGATGGTATATCAGCCGTTATCAATTCGGATATTTCTATAGTGGCTGTCGGTACTCCAAGTACCGACAAAGGACATCTTGACTTACAATACATTTTCAGGGTGGCAGAAAACATTGGGGAGGCATTGAAAAAGAAAACCAGCTTTCATATTATTGCAATAAGGTCTACTATAATGCCTGGTACCTGCGATAAATTTGCCGACATCGTTGAAAAAATATCAGAGAAAAAAAGAAATGTTGATTTTGCTATAGTTGACAATCCTGAGTTTCTGCGTGAGGGTACTGCAGTTCATGACTATTTCAATCCTCCACTTACACTTATTGGTTCAGACAACCGGAAGGCAGCAGAAACAATCGCAGAGCTTTATAAACAACTTCCGGCGGAAATTATTATAACCGAACTGAAGATTGCTGAAATAATGAAATATATCAACAATACTTATCACGCGCTTAAAATTTCCTTCGCGAACGAGATTGGTAATATTTGCACAGAAGTCGGGGTTGATTCTTTTAAAGTAATGGATATTTTCTGCAAAGACAAGCATCTGAATATCTCTCCATATTATTTCAAACCAGGTTTTGCTTTCGGTGGTTCATGCCTGCCAAAAGATCTGAAAGGATTGCAGACTTTAGCTCATGATATGTATGTAGAAGTACCTGTAATTGACAGTATTAATAAAACAAATGAAATTCAGATTCAACGGGCTGTTAAGTTCATTTATAAGTACTGGAATAAGAAACTCGGGTTTCTGGGATTAAGTTTTAAGGCAGGAACCGACGACCTCAGAAATAGCCCTACCGTTACTGTAATAGAAGCTCTCCTGGGAAAGGGGTGTGATATCACAATTTATGACAAGAACATTAACCTTGCAGTGCTGACCGGAACAAACAAGGAATATATTGATTCAAGAATTCCTCACCTGGCAACTCTTCTTACCAACGATTCTGAACAGTTAATAAATGATTGTGACGTGATCATTATTAACACAAAGGAACCTGAATTCTTGAGGTTAGTTGATAAGTTAAAAGGGAAAATAATAGTGGACTTTGTCCGCCTTGATGAGTCATTATTGGATAAAAATAATTATTTCGGTATTAACTGGTAAATATGTTGCCTTTTACAAATAAGCATGTTCTGATTATCGTGGAGAATCTTCCGGTCCCGTTCGACAGAAGGGTATGGCAGGAAGCTAACACTCTAAAAGATAATGGAGCTAAGGTCAGTATCATTTGTCCAAAGATGAAAGGATACACTGCTTCATACGAAGTTATTGATAGTATTGAGATCTATCGGCATTCGCTTCCACTCGAAGCAAGAGGAGCAGCAGGATATTTGCTGGAATATAGCGTTGCTCTGTTCTGGGAGTTCATTCTCAGCTGGAAAATCTTTTTTAAAAAGAGGTTTCATGTTATCCATGGTTGTAATCCTCCTGATCTGATTTTTTTAGTTGCAATCTGGTTTAAAATATTTGGCGTAAAATATGTATTTGATCATCATGATATTAACCCTGAATTGTATATCGCAAAATATAATAAAAAGGGATTTTTCTATAAAGTAATGCTTATGTGTGAGAGACTTACATTTGCAACTGCGAATTATAGTATTGCAACTAATGAGTCATACAAAGAAATAGCAGTTTTGAGAGGGAAGATGCCGCAGGACAAAATACAGGTCATTCGGAGTGGTCCCAAACTGGATCGTCTAAAATTGCTTCCGCCTGATAATCATTATAAAAGAGGTAGGAAATATCTGGTTGGTTATGTTGGCGTTATCGGAGAACAGGAAGGAATTGATCTTTTGCTTGAAAGTATCAGTTTTATTGTAAAAACACGAAGTGATATTCAATTCGCCATAATAGGAGGGGGAACAGATCTTGAGAAATTAAAACAGCTGACAACTTTAATGAAGCTTAATGAGTATGTTGATTTTTATGGAAGAGTTCCTGATGACCTTCTGGTAGCAATACTAAACACATCTGATATTTGTGTCAATCCGGATAAGCCAACAGAAATGAATAATCTTTCAACAATGAATAAGATTATGGAATATATGGCTTTGAAAAAGCCCATTGTTCAATACGATTTAAAAGAAGGCAGATTTTCAGCTCAGGACGCATCTTTATACGCTAAATGTGGCGACACTGTTGACTTCGCTGTTAAAATAACGGAACTGATAGATAATAATGAATTGAGGGCAAAAATGTCAGAATATGCATATAACAGAGTTCTTACTGTTCTTTCGTGGGATTATGAAAGTGTGAAGCTAACTGCATTTTATGATCAGGTATTATTTAAGAGATAACATTTCTTATATCCCGGGTTTCCTTATTAGAATGTGGAATACTTTATCATTTGCAGCACCCGGCGAACATCCATTGATTGATTCCTTCTGAAGACCACAAAGTTCCGGTGTTATTATCTATTATGTTGTCCGGATCATTTATTCCGATGAAATCACTGGCAACAACTTTTCTTATATTAGCTATTGTGGATTGTGGTTTATAGGGATTAATATCGATAGAAATAGTTTTCGACTGTATAGATTTTCCGTCTGAAACATTCAGGAGAAACTCCAATGATTCAGTCTCAGTAACCAATGGAGCAAGAAATTTTATAACCGGCCCTGATACAGAGGATACCTCAATATTTGCCGGGGCAGTCCATTCAAAAATAAGATTATCCTTATCACTATCGCTGCTTTTTGAAGCATCAAGTTCCCCAATGAATCCTGCATAATTACTGGGATTATAATCTACTGTTACGGCAGGAGGGGTGTTAACCTTATTCACATTATTGGTAACGGGCATAGCTCCAAATGTTGCAGCCTGTCCTCCTGAAATAGTCTGTAATGGATTTGTTGCAGGTTTTGTATATGAAACAGTTACAAAATCTCCATTTCTTACAGGACTGACAAGGGCTAAAGAGACTTTGGTTCCTGAGACCAGGACAGAACTTACTGTTCTTGCTACAGCGTTTACCAGAACATTAAATGCAGAAGCTGCCGGAGTTATTGCAGCCAGACTTGAGCTATAGGTAATTTCAAGAATATCCGGATAAGCATTTTGTATAGCAGATCCAACATATACCGGGACAACCGCTGCAGGGGAAGATGCTGAAGTTTCATAGCAGCCTATACTGGGTGGATTTGCAAATTTTTTGCGGACAATATCGGCTTCTAATGCCGGAATTGATAATCCTCCTCCGATAGCACATGAACCTTTTTGTAAAGTAAAATCCAACCCGCTTATGTTCTTAAATAAAGGATCATCTTTTTTTGCAGTTGGTTCCCAGGTCTGTACTGTACTCTTATATTTATTATTGCCTCCTTCTGATACCAGTAAATTATCTCCCGTACCTAACCTGTAATATAAGTTATTGCTGTGAACTGTTGATCCTGCAGAACTAATTATAACAGGATAGTCTGTTCCAAGTGTTCCGGCGTGATAAATGATATTGTTCTTAAACGCACAGACACCTGATGCCCTGGAATCATCTTCATATGTTCTGCCCGACCGTGTAAAAAAGGTATTATTGTAAAAATTAAGTTTAGCCCCGGTATAATTTCCATTGCTTATGATCCAGATATTTCCACCTGTAGTATTAGATGTTGAAGTATGGATAAAAACATTGGAATATACAGTCATAGACATTGCCTGCCCTTTTTGTACAATAAAACACCATTCATTTGTTCTGTCAACAGAAAATTTA
>JANYJP010000120.1 GCA_025358455.1 Bacteroidales bacterium | reverse complement strand
GTACTAATAAATGCCAGAGAACTATCAAATTATTTAAGGGAAAGTCTGTCTTTTCAAATATTCCTTGATGATAATGCCAAGGAGGCCGACATGAGGATGCTACAGAAGGATCTTGATGCAAAACCTTATGTAAAATCAACCAAATATGTATCAAAGGATGAGGCGGCTGTCAAGATGAAGGAAGATCTTGGGGAAGATTTTATTAGTTTCCTTGGCGAGAATCCTCTTCCTCCTTCCATTGATGTTTATCTGTATGCAGGTTATACAGGCATTGACAGTGTTGCAAAAATCGAAAAATATGTGCTTGAATATCCATTTGTAAAAGAGGTATATTACCAGGAATCTTTACTGTTTCTGATAAATGAAAATGTCAGGAAGATCAGTTTATTTCTTCTTGTAATAAGTACTTTCCTCTTTCTGATAGCCCTTACAATTATTAATAATACCATCAGACTTTCAATATATTCCAGGAGGTTTATTATCAGGACTATGCAGCTTGTGGGGGCAACGCGTGCGTTTATACGGAGGCCGTTCCTGGTTCAGAGCGCAATTCATGGCCTTCTGGCTGCACTTATAGCTATGAGTTTAATAATGGGATTACTCTATTTAATAGAAAAAGAGTTTTTTATGATGTTTACTTTTGAGAGCACAAAACTCTTAATCCTTCTTGGAGCATCAATCATAATAGTCGGTGTAATAATAAACATAGTATCCACATATTTTTCAGTTAACAAGTATCTGAGTATTTCTGAAGACAAACTTTATTATTGATTTATCATGAGCATAAAAAATGAGAATAAGGAAAAATTGAATTTTGCCCTTGGCCGTGAGAATTACAAATTACTGGCCATCGGATTCGCTATAATAGTTATAGGATTTCTTCTGATGCTTGGAGGCAAATCACCTGATCCCAATAAATTCAGTGACAATATTTTCAGCTTCAGGAGAATAACTCTTGCTCCCATTGTTGTTCTGGCAGGTTTTATTTTCGAGATATGGGCTATTATGAAAAAGCCAAAAGAACCTGAAAAGTAAAAAAGAACTAAAGTTAAAGGATAGTTTGAAGTCAGACCGAGTTTCGAGTGCCTGAACATTCCTCTCAAATTTACATGGTTAATATGGATAACACGAGTAAAAGTATCTTTGAGGAGGGGCAGGTGCTGTCGTTTAATAAACCTTTGTATTGGACATCTTTCGATCTGGTTAATAAGGTGAGAAGCATGTTACGCGGTTCTCTGAAAATAAAAAAGATAAAAGTAGGCCATGCCGGAACTCTCGATCCGCTTGCCAGCGGACTGATGATAATCTGCACCGGGAAAGCAACTAAAAAAATAGATGAATTCCGCGATCTGGATAAAGAGTATATAGCTACAATCCATCTGGGGGCAACAACTCCTTCATTTGATCTCGAGACAGAAACAGATAAGCATTATCCGACGGATCAGATTACAGAAAAGATTCTGACAGATACTTTAAATAGTTTTTTGGGAGAGCAGAAGCAACTTCCACCTATGTATTCGGCGAAACAGATTGATGGTAAAAGAGCCTATGAATTTGCAAGAAAGGGAATACAGAAAGATCTCATTCCCGTAACTGTTTTTTTCAGGGAGATTGAACTACTTTCTTTTAATATACCGGAACCCAAAATACGACTTGTTTGCAGTAAAGGAACGTATATAAGAGCATTTGCAAGAGATTTAGGTGAAGCTCTGAAAAGCGGAGCACATTTAACGGCTCTGGAAAGAACAGCTATCGGGTCGTATAACGTGAAGAACGCATTTGACATTGAAAAGTTTCATGAGTATGTTGAACAAATGAAACCGACACCTGTTACTGACTAATCTGGTCAGGAAAGTCCGGGGGAGGTTGTAAACGAATAATTAATTTGATTAGTAATATACACCCCATCAGGTAATTGAAAATTATTTTATATTCTTATGAAACAAAACAGATATTATTACGTATAATGGATTCTTTAAATTACAATGACTATATTTTATTATGAAACTATCACAATTCAGGTACAATTTACCACAGGAACTTATTGCGCTATATCCTACCGCGAACAGGGATGAATCGAGATTATTGGTTGTTAACAAAAAAACAGGAGAGCTTAAACATCAGATATTTAAAGATATTACGGAATATTTTAGCGAAAACGATGTACTTGTTTTTAATAATACAAAAGTCTTTCCGGCAAGGTTATATGGAAATAAGGAAAAAACAGGTGCGGAGATCGAAGTCTTCTTATTGAGGGAGCTTAACAGGGAACAGCGTTTGTGGGATGTTTTGGTTGACCCTGCCAGGAAGATCCGCATAGGAAATAAATTGTACTTTGGGGAGGACGACCTTCTTGTAGCTGAAGTAATCGATAATACTACCTCGCGGGGGAGGACTCTGCGGTTTTTGTTTGATGGAACATATGAGGAATTCAAACAGACATTGTACAGCCTGGGCGAAACGCCACTTCCAAAGTTTATTAACAGACCGGTTGAACCGGAAGACAGTGAAAGATATCAGACAATCTTTGCGAAGTTCGAAGGCGCAGTTGCAGCTCCAACCGCCGGATTACATTTCAGTCGTGAGTTACTCAAGAAACTGGAGATAATCGGTGTTGATTTTGCTGAGATAACACTTCATGTCGGTTTGGGTAATTTCAGAAGCGTTGATGTGGAAGATCTCACCAAACACAAAGTTGATTCGGAAAGAATTCTGATTACGGATGAGGCTGTTGAAATAGTAAACAAAGCGAAAGATAATAAATATAAGATCTGTGCCGTCGGAACAACCGTTGTCAGAACTCTTGAAAGTTCTGTGTCAACGGATGGTTATCTGAAACCATTTGATGGCTGGACAAATAAGTTTATTTTCCCACCTTACGATTTTAAGGTTCCCGATATGATGATTAGTAATTTTCATCTGCCTTATTCCACTCTTCTTATGATGGTATCAGCATTTGCAGGTTATGATCTGCTTTTTGAAGCCTATAAGACGGCTGTTAAGGAGAAGTACCGGTTTGGTACCTATGGAGATGCGATGCTGATTATATAGTAAAAAGTCTTTACGCTGCGCTGTTTAAATAGTCTTTACGCTGCGCTGTCTTGACGCTGCGCTGTCTTTACGCGGAGCTGTCTTTACGCTGCGCTGTCTTTTGGTCAAATGTCTTTTGGGTTTCAAAAGGCCTCAGCGAATTTTGAGGCTTCTGTTTTTCAGCATGCTCACGCAATACAACTCGTCGTCCTTCGGTCCTCCTCAAACAGTATTGCTTACTACAGGCCCTCGCGGCATGCTTCAAAACAGTCGCTTTTACCCAAAATTCGCTGAGGCCTTTTGAAACCCAAAAGACATTTGACCAA
>JANYJP010000101.1 GCA_025358455.1 Bacteroidales bacterium | reverse complement strand
TGGCGCACTATAAAGAGATTGACATCAACATAAGGAGCCAGGAGTAACGTATCGGTAACAATGGCTACCGGAGGAGTGTCGATAATGATGTAATCAAATTCTTTCTTTGCCCGCTCCATGAACTTTTTCATCTGCTCTTTTTCAATCAGTTCTGCCGGATTTGGAGGTATGGGTCCCGAGGGAGCGTAGAAAAGATTATCTATGTGGGTTTCCTTTATTATTTCTTCATAGGTACAATTCCCGCTGAGATATGTGCTCATACCCGGACTATCATGGTATTCAAAAACCTTGTTTATCCTAGGTTTCCTGAGATCAAGACCGATAAGCAGAACTTTTTTGCCAAGCATTGCCGTTATCGCCGCAAGATTAATGGAGATAAAGGTCTTTCCCTCGGAACTGATGGTTGATGTGACGGCAATAACCGCTACTTCATTTCCCTTTACAAAATACTTTAAAGCAGTTCGTACCGACCTGAAAGACTCCGCCAGTGATGATCCGGGCTTCTCGACAACAGCTATCTCATTCTTGCTTTCGCTGTGGCTTATATATCCTATTACCGGGACTTTTGTCTTTTTCTCAATATCCTTTTTATCAATTACCCTGTCATTTAAAAAATCAATCAGCGCAATTACTACCATAGGCAATATCAAACCCAGCATAATGGCAATAATATAGTTTATCCTTGTCTTTGGTTTAATAAGCGCCGAACTGAAGAACGAAGCAGGGTCAATAATGCGGTTGTCGGATACATTGGAGGCTCTCGCAATACCCGATTCGGAACGTTTTTCGAGAAGGTAGGTATAAACAGAATTATTCAGATCGAATTTCCGCTGAATATTGATAAGCTTCCTCTCCGTGGAGGGGAGTTTATTTATCTCAAACTGAACACCGGATATCTTCCTGTCCGATTCAGTTATTGACAACTTTAATCCGGCAATACCGTTCCTCACATTCTCCTTTAAGGCTTCGCGCGCTTCTTCCGTCTGCTTATACATAAGAGCAGCAGCAGGTTGGTCACCTATTATATTGAACCCCATCTTTTCCATCTCCTTCTGGTAAGCAGAAAGCTCATAAACCAGCTTTATCAGTGTTTGGTCGGTTATTCCCATTACCGAAGGGGAGATGATCGTTCCTCCGGCATTCTTTAAATTAAGGTACTCAGAAAGGTAGTTGTAATATTGCAGTTGAAGCTCAAACGCGGTTTTCTCGTTCTCAAATTTCTCGAGCCTGTTTTGGATAAGGGCGCCTTCCCTGCTTAGATCCATAAAACTGTTAGCCGTCCTGAAAACCTCAAGTTTCTTTCCGGCAACATCGAGGGAATCCAATATTACTGCAAGCTGACTATCAATAAATTTAATTGTACTATCGGCAGTCCGGTTTTTATTATCGAGCCCGTAAAGAATATAAACCTCCATGAGTTTATTAAGGTAATCGGCTTCCTGCTCAGGTGCAAAACCCGAAACCGAGAGTGTTATAAGGGAGGCATCTTTCTCTATCGGGGCCACCGACAGTTTTGCCCTGTAGCCGCTTGCCAGACTACCGGGATCTGTAAAATGGAAGTAGTAATTATTTGAACTGTTTTCAGAATAAACAGGGTCCCCGGGATTCCTTCTTTCAATAGTAAAGTCAAACCCATATTCAGAAAACCGTTCACCGAACTTCTTCTCTTTTTCAATTTTCAGTTTACCGTTCAGTTTAATACGAAACTTTTGTTCCGATAATATTTCTATACCCACAACAATATTTTTCGGCTCATTCTTAAGTGAATCATAGACCACGGTAAACGGGCATGATTTATACATTCTTGATTCCACGATACCTCTTTTTCCTACACCGGTATATACAACATGGAAATCCTTCAGTTCTCTCATAACCCTGTAATTGAGGCTGAATGACTTAAGTATGCCCATCTCATTTTTCAGGTTCTGCTGACTCTTAAAAATGTCTCCCCCGGGTATCACGCTTGCAGCGCTGTTATTCATATTCGCTAACTGATCGTCCTTTATGAGCAGGGTAGATGATACTGAATAGACCGGTTG
>JANYJP010000043.1 GCA_025358455.1 Bacteroidales bacterium | reverse complement strand
GCAAAGACAAATCAAACCCTTCGCCAACCGGCGAAGGGTTTTTGTTTTCAGTATGGCCGTTCAAAGCTTGCTTTGATAAGGACAGGCTGAAAACAAAAATACCCGCAAAGCGGGTTTGATTTGTCTTTGCAGGTCTCCCCCCGGGGATCAAGCCCGAACGGAGTGAGGACTTAATCCCCGGCACATTTGCCCCCTCCCGATAGCTATTGTGACCAAATACCCGCAAAGCGGGTTTGATTTGTCTTTGCAGGTCTCCCCCCGGGGATCAAGCCCGAACGGAGTGAGGACTTAATCCCCGGCACATTTCCCCTCCCCCCCCCCTCTGCTTGGCTTTACAAAGGGGAATTAGTCTTTTAAAAAACGGGTTTTTGGATTTTTTTTTCGCCCTTAAACTAATTTTATTCAGTTTTTATTGTGCCATGTGCCATATTTTTAATATATTCGCACCGTAATTTTTTGAACTTAAACGATTAATATATAGATCGGAAGTTGTTAAATAAACAAAGTATTAAAAAGGTTAAAAAAATGAAGAACAAAGTTTTAATGGGATTAGCAGCTGTTGCTATGGTTGCAGTCCTTTCGAGTTGTGGTAAAAAACCACAGGCTGAAATTGATGCTACAAACGCTGCTATCGAAGCTGCAAAAGTTGCTGAAGCTCCTGTTTACGTACCCGCTGAATTTGCAGCCGTACAGGATTCTATGAATGCAATCAACGCTGACGTTGCTGCTCAGGAATCTAAATTATTTAAGAAATTTGGCCCTTCTAAGGCTAAATTAGTTACTACTTTAGCTCTTGCAAAACAGGTTGCTGTTAATGCAGGCGTTAAGAAAGAAGAAGTTAAAAAAGAGGTTGAAACTTCAATGACAGACATCAAAGCTGTTATGGAAGAGAATACAACTCTTATGAAAAAAGCTCCCCGAGGAAAAGAAGGTGCAGCTGTACTTGAAGCTATGAAAACTGATATGGCTACCATCGAAGCTACTGTTGCTGAGGCACAGGCTTTGTATGATAAAGGTACATTCATGGATGCACTGAACAAAGTTAAGGCTGCAAAGGAAAAAGCAGTTGGTATCAATACCGAACTTAAAGATGCAATTGCTAAAGTAAAAGGTGGAAAAGCTGCCAAAAAATAGTAATTAGTAAATAGATTCTTTTCTATATAAATCCCCGGGAATTTCCCGGGGTTTTTTTTAAAGTCGCCACAGGAGAAATGAGAAAGATTTGGAGAGATGTGCTGATTTTTGCAGTTTTTGCAGTGACCATACCGTTGATCATTATTCTATTGATCCGCTTTACGCCACTTCCACCGGTTCATGAGATGAAACATGCCAGGGAAGCTCTTTCACAAGCTGGAAAAGAGCGTGCCGATACATATTCCAAGAAGTTGTATACAGAGGCAAAAATCTACTATGATTCAGCCATGGTCAACTGGCATAGACAAAATGCAAGATTTCTTTATTTCAGAAACTACGATCGTGTACAAATGTTTGCTGAACTGTCATCAAAAACGGCAGGACAGGCTGGAGAAAATTCCCAGTTCAGCACAAAGAATCTTAAAACCAAACTAAAACAAAAAATTGATTCACTGAATGATATTGTTGCTGAGATCAATAAGCTTTTCACGACTTATCCACTGACTGCAGAAACACGAAACCGGATCTCCAATGGAAAAATGCTGCTTGAGGAAGGTGAGATTTTCTACAATAAAGGCCAGTATCTTCAGGCTAACAGAAAAGTTGCCGATTCAGAATATCTGCTTAATTCGTCATATGAGAATGCCACTACAAATCTCAGGAATTATTTCAAGTTATATTCAACGTGGAAAAGCTGGACAGAAAAAACAATAAATGATTCGAAAAAAAATCATGAATATTCAATAATTATTGATAAATTTTCAAGAAAATTCTACGTCTATCAAAGTGGTACAAGAAAATGGGAGTTTGAAGCCGAACTCGGCAAAAACTGGGTCGGGGATAAAAGAGTAAAAGGCGATAATGCCACTCCTGAAGGGATGTATAAAATAACCAGGAAATTCGATAGTCGTAACACAAAATATTATAAAGCCCTTTTACTGGACTATCCTAATGAAGAAGATCTGAGAAATTTTAAATCCGAGATTGCCCGTGGTTCATTGCCATCTTCTGCAAAAATAGGGGGTTTGATAGAAATTCATGGTAATGGAGGAAAAGGGATTGATTGGACTGAGGGTTGCATAGCCTTAACTGATAAAGAGATGGATCAGATATATAAAATTGCCAGAGTAGGCACACCAGTCACAATCGTAGGATCTATGGTTGAACTTAAGTATATAGTGAACCGATAATACATCTGAAATGGGAGATGATAAAATATTAAATGAAGAACAATTGTCCGGGACTGAGAAAACTACAGAGAATCAAACCCCGGGAGAGAAAGGAGATATTACCAGTATTAATACTCCATTCCTGAGTAAATTACGTTTAAATGTTAAGTTGTTTCTTCTTTTACGTACTGTTTTTTTCTTTTTTATTACAATAATAACAGCACTTTTTATAATTATTTTTTTTCTTTTTATAGTGCCAATCCTGCAGGAGAATGCCTCAGTTAAGAAAACTGAAATAGCCAATAATAAGGATTTTAAAAAGGGTGCAGACTATAAAAAGCAAGTTGGTCTGTTAACTAAGGATATTCAACGTCTTACTAGGAAGTATAACACTTATACTTCCGGACTTTCATATATAGTTATAAATACCACCGATAATAGATTTTTCCTATACAAAAATAAAAAACTTATAAGGGAAGGATTCTGTAGTACAGGCAGCTTAATGATGCTAAAAACAGAAAAGGGGAAGGCGTGGGTATTTAAAACACCAAGAGGTAAACGCTGGATTCAGGGAAAAATAACAAACCCTTCATGGAGAAGACCCGACTGGTCATTTATTGAAGAGGGATCGCCTGTACCTTCAAAAGATGATCCATCACGATATGAATCAGGTGTTCTCGGAGATTATGCTTTGGGTATTGGCGACGGTTTTTTGATACACGGCACCATTTATAAACGGTTTCTCGGAATGCCCGTCACTCACGGCTGTGTACGTCTGAATGATGAGGATCTTGAGGTTGTCTATAATACACTTAATATTGGATCGAAAGTTTATATTTTCTGATATCATTGAAAATTAAAGAATGGAAACTGAACCTATCAAGAAAGTCTCTGGCGGGAAAATAACTTTCATAACCCTGATCTGTATAATTTCTGCTGCCTTAATCTATTATTCCATCATGTCGATGATGAGCCCGGAGCGGGAACTATCAAGGTTGAAAAGCCTGCCCGGTGTTATTACTGATGAAAAAAATCCAGTTGACCAGCGCATCTTTACTGATTCTGCTTACCTCAAAATGCTCAGGCAAAAATCATTTCTCCAGTCACGGTCATTAATGGCAGAAACTGATTCTATATATTTTATTGTCAACCTGTCAGATAGCACTGCAAATCTTGAGATAAGCGGTGTTTCTGTTCATGAAACAAAAATTAAAAGCTTCCGGATCAGCAGTATCTTAATGAAAGGCGATGAGTACCCAATATTGACCATGTTTTCAACTCCATTAACAATTGCAAACTCCTTTGCCACAATAAAGAAGGAACCGGTTATGATAAAAATGGCACCTAAAGATACTTCAGAATACAAACCTGATGTTATGCCGGATACATCTATTGTTGAACCTGTCAATTTTAAACTTGAAATGACAAACGGAATAATTTTATACGTTTATCAGGAAGAAAAAGAAAAAGCTGCCGATAGAATAAGCTTTCGGCGATTTGACATCAGCGACCGGGTTACCGACACCTGGAACTCTGTAAAAAGCGTTGCTCAATTTAAGATTCCTCAATATCATCCCTTTATTAAGTTAATAATTCCAAGATCTGACGCAAAAATTATTTACAGGGCACTTCCTAAAAAGGGTCAGATAGCCGTTTATCGGTAAAAGTTAATTTCTTTTTTTTGAGGAATCATAGCTGTGCATTAAAAAAAAATGTAGGTTTGAGGAACACTCTAATACTAAATCGAAACATACATGGGAAGGTTTACAGGTGTTATCGGAATAATTGTTATTCTTGGTCTCGCATTTTTATGGTCTAATAATCGCAGTAAAATTAATTACAGGCTGGTTATTACCGGTTTACTTCTTCAGATAACTCTTGCAATATTTATTCTTAAAGTCCCTATAGGCCAGGATATTTTCTTCTGGCTTGGAAAGGCAATTAATAAGCTGCTTGATTTTTCAAAAGCAGGCGGCCTGTTCGTTTTCGGCGATCTGACGAAAGTAACACAGATTCTTCCTGAGGGCATAGTAAAAAGCGGTGTTTTTCTTTTCATACTTCTTCCGACAATAATATTCGTATGCGTTCTTGTTGCAATGGCATATCATGTGGGTCTGATGCAAAGGGTAATTGCAGTTTTAGCCCGTTTTGTTCATTGGGCCATGAGAGTAAGCGGCAGCGAGGCATTATCAAACGTTGCCAGCGCATTTGTTGGACAGGTTGAAGCGCAGATAATGATCCGTCCATATCTTTCCGGTATGACAATGTCGGAACTACTTGCTTCAATGACAGGTAGTATGGCTTGTATTGCCGGAGGAGTAATGGCAGTATATATATCAATGGGGGTACCTGCCTCATATCTTCTGGCTGCAAGTTTGATGGCAGCACCAGGCGCCCTGGTTATATCTAAAATAGTTTTCCCTGAAACTGAACAATCTGAAACACAGGGAGTCGTAAAGATTGAAGTGAAAAAAGAGCATTCAAATATGATGGATGCAATTTCTCATGGCGCCAGCGATGGTATGAAAATCTCCATCAATGTTATTGCAATGCTGATTGGTGTTATTGCTCTTATAGCCCTTGTTGATGCGCTGCTGGGATACTTTGGCCATTTTCTTGGCTGGATTGGGGTATCTCTAAATGCCCTGGGTCTTAATGTTGAGAACCTTCGCCTTAAAGATGTGGTCGGCGCATTTTTTAGCTTGTTTGCCATTGTAATGGGAGTCCCTCCGTCAGAATCACTGCATGTGGGTTCTCTGATGGGGACCAAAATGGTAATAAATGAGTTCGTCGCTTATTCTGATCTGACACCAATGATACAACAGGGCTTCCTGAGCGCTAAATCAGTGGTTATAGCAAGCTTTGCTTTGTGCGGGTTTGCTAACTTCAGCTCAATAGCTATACAGCTTGGTGGAATAGGAGTTCTTGTGCCAAGCCGGAAAGCTGACCTGGCAAAACTCGGATTTAAAGCAATGATTTGCGGAACGATGGCTTCCTATATTTCCGCATCTCTCGCGGGCATACTGCTATAAGGCTTTACTGAGTCAGCCTCTATTTATTTTGTTTTCACAAACAATTACCTTATAATCTGTAAATTAAGCCATTTTTAGGGGTTCCGATAGCTATCGGGAGGGAGCAAGCGTGCCGGGGATTACGCCCTCACCTCATTGCCGGGGATTACGCCCTCACTTCATTCGGGCGTGATCCCTTGGGGGAGACCTGCAAAGACAAATCAAACCCGCTTTGCGGGTATTTTTGTTTTCAGCCTGTCCTTATCAAAGCAAGCTTTGAACGGCCATACTGAAAACAAAAACCCTTCGCCGGTTGGCGAAGGGTTTGATTTGTCTTTGC
>JANYJP010000067.1 GCA_025358455.1 Bacteroidales bacterium | reverse complement strand
AGAATCTGACTATGAAGAATTCACAGGACGATTATATTAAGTACCGATTTGAAAGAGCGTGGAAGACATTCGAAGATGCCAAATCGCTGGCAAACCTTGAAAGTTGGAATTCATCCATGAACAGATTGTATTATGCTTGCTTCTATGCTCTACGCTCTACGCTCTACGCTCTACGCTCTACGCTCTACGCTCTACGCTCTACGCTCTACGCTCATACCTTACTTATAAATGAAAAAGAGCCTCTCGCAGGCTCTGATTCTATAAATTTCGTTCTTATTTCTTCTTCACTGTGCTCTGTGCCCTGAGCCCTGTGCCCTTACGCGAAGGGCTTATCTCCAAACGGGGTCTGGAATGGTTGGTCATTTGATTTTTGTGGACTATTGGACCCTCCTCCACGAGGAGTAGGATTGGAGATCATCATAAGTGTTATTGAACTATCAATTTGGATAATTGTGGCAGAAGGTTTTATATATGGTCTCTTCAATTTCATTTAGAATAAAATCTAAATTAATAATTAATGCAATAATAATAAAATTAATCTAAATCTAATTAATGTACAAATACTTTTTCATTATATCTTAGTGACCCTGAATTGATTTCAACAATAAATATTCCCTGATATCCTCCAAAAGGTATCTGAAGAAGACTCCCTTTGTAAAATTCTGAAATATCAGTCTGTTTCACTATCCTGCCTGTGAGATCGTAAATTCTAACTATTGATTCTTTTCCAAAATCGTCAGATGGCAAAATATTTATGAAGTCTTTTGTTCCATATATATTAAATTTCTTATTGATAAAAGAAGGCGTTTCCACAGCAGTAAGAATAGACTCAAATTTCAGAACAAACCTGTCAGTATATGTGCCGGCATCTGAAGAAAATTTATATGAATCGACCTTTTTAATATCTACAGTATAATCTCCATTCGTTTTATCAACCAGGTAAACATTATAATTGTCAAGTTCCTCAAGTACTTTTTTATCCAGGGAATAACTTCCGGATTGAGGAATATTTATTCCTAATGGAACGGTTAATGAGCTGGAAGGCAGGGAAATCCCATTTATAACATATTGTTTACCATTGAGGATTGAATAAAGCTGGCCATCTGAGGCAGCAGTAGAAAATAGTTTGAAACCATCATATTTTTCGTCGTAACCTGTTGTAGCATTTTCGTTGAACCATACAATTGTTTCATCAGCCGTTGTATTTCCTGTTAGCTCAAGTTTGACTTTTGGATAGATTACATCGCTATTTATCTCTTCCTGAGAATCTAAGGATTTCTTAAATCTGGCTTGAGTGGTGTGTATTTTCACTCCTGGGCCTGTAAAGTTAACAGATGCACCACTTGCATTGGCTTTAACAAAGAAACCCTGAAGTGGAGGTATATAACGTGAGCCACCATCTGTACCCCCGGAACCGGGGTTATAGGCAGCCCACTTATTTCCTGTTGTGTAATATATTGTGCTGCTGACTGACCCGTTAACTGTAACCGCGTTCCAATCAATGCTACAGGTTAATGAATTGCCTAACAGATTATATCCATATTGGGTAAGGTTATTATAACTTCCACCATAGGAAGTGTTAACAGTGCCCAGGGTTGATCCTATAGCAATTCCGGGTGGTCCGCTTAATATTGGTGCAGAACTAACATTTTGATAAAAATTATATCCCTTGCCAAAATCTAACCAATAAAATGCAGTTCCGGACGCTACCCCACTCCCAGCAAGTCCATCATACCATAACCAGCCTTGAAATTCATTTGTAGTAACTCTTGTTTCATCATAACCCAGCAGGTTTGAACTTAAAGTGTAGAAATCATATGCATCAAATCCGTCAGTAAAAGGGATTGCTATATAGTGCCAGTTATAATTCGGACTCCCGCCTCCTGAAAGATATAATTGAGGCTTAACTACACCGGTTGTTCCTAAATATGTATTAAACATTAGGGAAAAAAGTCCATCACTTGTTGAGTTCAGATTTATGACTCCATTATTAGTCAAAGTATTTGAAATGGTCCCCTTTGCAGTACTATTAATTGTTAAAGTACCCTTAGAATTAATTGTGGTATTTGTAGATGTAAAAGACCCATTATTTGAATTTACAAAGATTCCCTTCGCATTAGTCCCTAATCCTCCTAAATTTAAAGTCTTAAAAATTAAAGTACCATTATTATTGATTGTCCCAAAGGCATTATTTCCCGTGCCCCCGACTGTAGTAGTACTTCCAAGACTGACAGTTGCATTTACATTATTATTTAATGTGCCAATACCTCCTGCCTCATTTCCAATTTTTAAACTTGAAAAAATCAGTAAATATCCGTTATTTGTCAGAGTTCCGCTTCCACTGAAACCAATAATAAGAGATGTAATATTTGCCGAAGCGCCACTATTTATTGTAATAGAACCAATAGATGAGCCTCCAATATTACATGTTCCAAATACTGGATCAGATGGAGTTACTCCCGGAATAATCAGATTATTGATTAGCGGCTCGAAATCAGGGGTAGTCCAATTAGGGGTCCAGTTCGATGCATCAGTTACATCTTCACTATTGCTGCCGTTCCATGTATATGTTGATTGAGCAACTAATATTAGAAGTTGTAGCTGTAGTATAATTATAAGAACTAATCTTTTCATAATAAAGATATTTGAGTTTTGACTCCATAACCAAATCTCAACTTATTTAAAAGTCAAACTTCCGATTTTAGCAAAACTCATTAAGACAATTGCCATCTTATTGATTACGAAAGTAGTTATTTTAATTTAATAATACCAAATGTTGGTTATTTTTTATGTATTTTAGATCTAAAATATAAAGAAAAGACCAGTTACATGTTTCAACTTCTTTATTTTAGAATAAAGAACCACTAGTATCCGGTTATATCTATATCTCCATTTTGCCGGGTTTGAACATTTCAAAGAATATCGCTTACCGCATCGTTTAAAACTTGTTGCAAAACCTAAAATATTATCCGGGTTCCAGGGATCATCTTCTTTGGGCATTGAATCGCCCCTTGTTATAACCATGGTATTATTATATACATTTTTAATGCTCAATAATCTATGCATTATCAGTCTGTGGTCATCTTTTAAAATTATGATAGTTCCGGGTATTGGCAATTCCCGATTTGCCAGAGGTTTCATAACAACTCTATCGCCAGGTTGCAAAGTAGGAAACATGCTGTAGCCCACGGCAGGCAGCTCCACCGAATTCCCCGACTCCAGCACTGAAAAGATAATCCCCATATCCCTATCCTGGAAATCATTTATCTCTTCAATATACTCAGATTTTAATACCACTTTTAATTCTAATTAATCAGTAACTAATATACTTAGTAATTGTTTTTTTCACTTTCTGTCTCACCCCTGACGGTGCCTGAAATACGTTGACCAAAAATAACGTATTATTATGGGAACAAATAGCATTTTTACAGAAGAACTAAGGTCAAGGCAAAATCGTTACTTTAGTAATGATATTAAAAAGAAGATTGTTAGGGATCTTGAGAGAAATTTTAATTCGGTAGGAGATGTTTGTAAGACCTATCAGGTTAGTCGGACATCGGTATATCGATGGATATTTAAATACTCAGCAATGGTAAAAAAGGAACATAAGCAAGTAGTTGAACCCAAGAGTGATACTCAAAGGATTAAGATGCTTGAAGAACGAATAAAAGAACTTGAGAGAATAGTTGGTCAGAAGCAATTATTGCTTGAGTTTAAGGACAAGATGATAGAGATAGCAGAGGCTACGTATAATGTTGACATCAAAAAAAAAGTAGGTTCAAAGCTCTCGTCTGGTACCACTTCAACAGGAAAGAACACCGGAAGAAGTTGAGCAGCTTATTTGAAGTATTGAGCATAAGTAAACAATCTTTTCATCAGATGCTAAGTCGCAGAAAATATAAGTATGAAGAACAGGAGCAGCTAATCCCGCTGATCAATGAGATACGTGGTGATCATCCGCGTATGTCAGCCAGGGATATCTACCAGAAACTTCAACCAATCTGTATGGGAAGAGATCAGTTTGAGCGTTTCTGCATGGACTCAGGATACAGGATTAAGCAATTAAAGAACTTTAGAGTTACAACCAACAGCCTTGGTGTGACCCGGTTTCCGAACATGATAAAGGATATTGAGGTTACACGTGTCAACCAGGTTTTTGTGAGTGACATAACCTACTTTGATCTTGGATCTGACACCCGTTATCTTACTTTTATTATGGATTTATATAATCGTGAGATAGTCGGGTATTCTGAAAGTGATAATTTGCGAACAGAGAACACAACAATGCCAGCTTTATATCGATTAATTAAGGAACGGGGAAAGGCAAATTTAAAAGGGGCAATCATGCACTCAGATGGCGGAGGACAATACTATTGTAACGAATTCAAAGCACTCAGCAAAGAGTTGGGAATGATAAACTCAATGACCGAAGAAAAAGTGTATGAAAACGCACATGCAGAAAGACTAAATGGGATAATCAAAAACAACTATCTTTATCCTTATGGTCCAACTAACATAGCTTCTCTTAAAAGACTGCTAGACAAGGCCGTATTTATGTATAACACTGGAAAACCACACAAAGCATTGGGGAAATTAACACCTATAAAGTTTAGAGAAACCATTGATAACAAGAATAACTCTTCAAGTTATCTCCCGTTATCAACAGTAAATCATATCAATTATAAAAGAAGTAATTTAAGTATTAAAAAGGTCAACGTTATTTAGGCATTGTCAATTGTCAACTTACTACTTACTACCTACTACTTACTACTTACTGCCAACTACAACATCCTGAAAAGTATTTTTATCTGAAGAATGAGCCACTGCCGCAAATTTGGAAGTGTATAAACTTTACCGAATGATTCAATTTTATCTGGTTTAAATTCAGGATCCGACAATTTTACCAATGCATCATGCATCATGTCAGCGCCTTCATTATATATTCGCTGATTCAATGATCTTAATGTATCCTTTTTCCCGATTTGCACTGATTTTTCTACAACAGGGATCCCGCAATCCAATCCGGTATCAAGTTTTTGAATGGTAATTCCGATCTCTTTTTCATTATTATATAATTCCCAGAAAGCCGGAGGCATTCCCCTGTATTTCCGCATATCATCATGGCGATATGCG
>JANYJP010000054.1 GCA_025358455.1 Bacteroidales bacterium | reverse complement strand
ATCTGAATCTGAATGTAATGATTTACATGACGAGCTCAGAAAACATAATATAATGATTGTCCATGAGAACAGACTTCTATTCTTCAAATTCCAACATCGCTGCATTTCATGTATTGCTTTTCAATCCAACCACCTGTTACTAAAGTAAGATGTTAATTATATTCAAAATAAAGAGAGCAGGCAAATATAACAATTGCCTGCTCTCTTAAAGAATTTGTTTAAATATTATTACTAGTAACCCGGGTTCTGTTTAAGATTTGGGTTAGCAGCTAATTTATTTTTAGCAATAGGGTATATCATAAGATGACTATCAGTTCCTACAGTAAGTACGTCACCTACGTTATGGAATGGAAGCACCCATTTGTCATTCTTATTGAAGAATCCCCAACGGATGAGCTCTTGTCTCCTGGTATTTTCAGCAAACATTTCGCGTCCTATTTCGTTGAACAATTCACCACCGGCAATAGATGGACCTGTAGGGTCGAAGCTGACTTTCCCATCTAATGATGTAAGGTCATCTAAACCTGCACGTGTTCTGATCTGGTTAACAATTGGTAAAGCTTCAGCTGTTCTTCCAAGACGGAAAAGTGCTTCAGCTTTCATAAGAAGCACATCTGCATAACGGAATACAACAAGGTCATTACTCATGTCTGGTGTTCCACCCATCTGAAATTCCCATTTACCGATTCTGACACCTGACTGACGCCATGCCTGAGGTCCTAACTCATTGAGCTGTGCTACAGCGGGAGTATGAAGCATATTACCAAAGTTGAGCGGTTTTCCATCAGGGTCAGGGCCATCAGCACCATCATCCATAACTGGTTTTCCATCACTTGTAAACTGATAACCTGCAAGGAAATTACCGCGTTTAGAAGCCTTTACAGTTGGAGTGCCAATTTCGCCTTTCCGGAGATCAGTTGCAGCATATGAATTATAGAATTGCTCCATTGAACAGAAACCGTTCCATGGCTGGAAAGTAAGGTTGTATGTAAACTGGCTTCCATAATGCAATGTTTGAGCATTAAGATTGAATCCGGTAAAAAATATCTGGTCGTAAGGTATGGCAAAGATAAACTCTTTCGATGCTGCATTGTCTACATTGAAATTTGTGAAATAATTTGCTTCAAGATTATATTTCCCTGAGTTAATTACAGCATCACATGCATCAATAGCTTTCTGCCATGCAGGTGTTCCGGTGTATACACCGGCATTCAGGTACAATTTTGCAAGGAGTGTTTTTCCGGCATAGTAATTCATACGGCCATAGGTCGTTCCATCGACTTTTAGTGAAGTCAAAGGAACAGCTGTTTCCAGATCATTTACAATAGCTGTATATACCTCTGCCCTTGGAGCTGTAGTCGGAGCAGCAGGTGCGCCTACATATTGTGTAACCAATGGAATATTCCCGTACAGGTCAATCAGTTGCCAGTAGAAGAAACCACGAAGTGTCTTTAGCTCTGAAGAATAACCATCAGCAACATCCTGCGCAACCTGACCGGCTTTTGCAAGCGACTGGAATTGGTCGATAAGGAAGTTAGTTTTAGTAACGCCAGCGAAACAAAAATCCCAGGCAGATCCCATATCATTATCTTCAAACTTATATGAGTGCAGATGGAGTCTTCTCCAGTTACCACCGTCATCCCAGTCTGAACCTCTTGTAGGAACAACCATTTCATCTGTAGTAAGTTCCTGTAAATTTTTTAAGGCACCTCCAGCATATCCTCCCAATTGTGTATATGCAGCGCCAAGTGCAGCAACTGATTCAGCGTCAGTTTTGAAGAAGTTTGCAGGAGTAACCTCGCTATAGAGTGTCTCATCAAGTTTGGTGCATGACATACTGAATCCTGCCATTCCCAAAAGAATCATTACAACTCTTATAAGATATCGCGATTTTTTCATATTATTTCTTTTTTGTGTTTTCATATCTTATTCATTTCATATTTAAAAAACAAAGTTAGCACCAAAACTTATGGATCTGGTTCTGAACCAAGTATTCCTTCTGTCAACCCCTGGGACAAGAGCATTGTTATTATCCTCACTGTCTCCATATCTCGGGTTTGGATCTACACCTTTATATTTTGTGATATAAAACAGGTTGTTTCCTGCAGCATAGATTCTGATTTTGCTGAATGCTCCGTCTTTAGGTAACTTGAAATTATAACCTAAGGCCATGTTGTCGAGAGAAACAAAAGATGCTTTTTCAACATATAAACTGGATAAGGTACCTGATGTTACATTCAATAACTGACCGGATGCATTTCGCATTCCTGCGGCTGATTTTGGAAGGTTGTATGATGTGATATAATTAGGTACTTCATAGAAACCGCGGAAAGAGTTGATAAGATCATGTCCGAATACCCCGCGGAAGAAAACATTAAGGTCAAAGTTTTTATAAGTAAGGTTGTTTCCAAATCCGATTAAAAACTTAGGTAATCCGTTTCCTGTTACAACGCGGTCCGATGCATCAATTTTTCCATCACCATTAGTATCTTTGAAGACAAAATTGCCTTTGTCATCAATTGACTGGTAAACGTATGTCAGCAACTGACCAAGAGGTTTACCTTCTTCAACAAGTGTCAACGGGGTTTGATTTTGTCCCGGGGAACCCATACCGCCAAGCTCTTTTACTCCGTATTTTAATTCGGAACCATTAAATGTACCTGACAGTGAAACAAGTGTATTATCAATATTATAAGAAGGAGTAAGGCTTATGCCATATGTGAAATCAGTATTCTTGATAACATTATAATTTAATGTTAACTCGACACCGCTACTCTTCATTTTGCCTATATTAACCCATGCCTGATTAAAAAAGTTCGGAGGCGTTGGAACATCAAAAAGGAATAATAAGCCTGTTGTTGTCCTGGTATAATAGTCAAATGATCCTGTTAATTTTGAATTCCATAGGGAGAAATCAAATCCACCGTCAAATTCACCTTTTCTTTCCCATTTCAGATCAGGGTTAGCCTGGCTTCCAAAACCATAACCTGGCGAGAAGACGCCGTTATAGTAGAAGTTACCCTGTGTGCCAAGACGACCTATTGAAAGATAACTATCGTTGGGAAGGTTTCCTGTGATACCATAATTAGCTCTTACTTTCAGGTTATCAATGAAACTCACGTTTAATATTTTAGAAAGATCGGCGCCACCACTTACTGCAGGAAATAATCCCCATTTATTGTTAACTCCGAACTTTGAGGATCCTTCATATCTTGCGCTGGCCATAATAAACCACATATCACTTATATTCAAATTCACCCGCCCGAAGAAAGCAATGAGTTTATTTGAATTTTTATAACTGGTAATTGTTCCTTTACCATTTTTAAAATCAAGAGCAGCGCCAAGATTATTATATGTAAAATTATCAATAAGGAAATTTCCGCCCTGGGCATAAAATCCTTCATATGAAAAATCCTGATATGAATATCCACCCAAAGCAGTGAGGTTAATATCCGATGTAATGTCTCCTGTATAATGTGCTGTGGATTCAAAAAGTTTGTTAATTGAATTATTCTCCTCTCTTGTAGCTAAACCATTCCTGTTCAAACCGCCCCAGTAATCGTGCTTATTCAAATATTCTCCATATAACTGGCTACTGGTTTGTGTAGAATAAAATGCATCAATACTCAGACCTTTTATGATTTCATACGAACCTTTCAATGAAAGGTTCATAAGACGGTTTGACCTGGTTCTTGTATTTTCTCTAATGATAGATACCGGGTTATAGTAGTCGAAAAGAACCTGTTGAAAATAATTATCGTATCTGTCGAAATTTGTAGAATCATTTCTTACTGGTGCTGTTGGATTGTAAATTGATGCATATCTGAATGCTTCTGAAAACCCCGGTTTGGCCTGTTTGTCGGTTGCTCCCATATTCAGGTCCAAAGTGAGTTTGTCATTCAGCGCCTTTTGTGAAATATTTATCCTTCCGTTCAGTTGTTTGTAACCTGAACTGATTTGGATACCCTGTGCATCACGATAGTTGACTGAAGCACGATAGCTTGTTTTATCAGTTCCGCCTGCCATTGAAATGTTGTGAACTTGTGAAATAGCAGTACGTTCAATCTCCTTAAACCAGTCGGTATTTTGTCCAAAGTCGGTTCCGATTTTATTACCCTGGGCTGCGTTAATTTCTGACTTCAATGCTCTCCATTCTGCAGCATTCATAACATCAGTATTTTTGGCAACCATTTCTGCCGTGGTATAAACATTATATTCTATAACAGCTGAACCTCTTTTGCCTCTCTTGGTCTGAACGAGGATAACACCGCTGGAACCCCTTGTTCCATAAATAGCTGATGCTGATCCGTCCTTCAATACGTTTATCGATTCAATGTCATTAGGATCGACGTTACTTAAATCTCCACCAACAATACCATCGATTACAATGAGTGGCCCAAGGTTGGCTCCGATAGTACTCATCCCTCTCAAACGTATATCAAATCCTGAGTTTGGGTCACCGCCAGCTTTGCTTATTGATAAGCCTGATACTTTACCCTGAATTAACTGAACCGGGTCGCTTACACTACCTTTTACGAACTCATCAGATTTAATTGCAGTGATTGCACTTGTAACCTCTCTTTTTTTCTGAGTGCCATACCCTGTAACAACAACTTCATTCAGTGTGCTGAGTGCAGGAGCAAGGACCACATCGACGGTTGCCTGAGCGCCTACAATAATAGTTTGTGTAGTGTAACTGATAAAAGAAAAGACAAGGACTGCCTGTGGACCAGGAACACTGATGCTGTAATTACCGCCAGCATCGGTCATGGTACCCTGTGTCGTTCCCTGGAGCACAATGTTTACTCCCGGAAGTGGTCCCTCCCCTTCAGAAATTACTTTACCTGTGACAGTTCTTTGCTGTGCACAGGCCAGACTTATTGCAAAGCCAAAAAAGAGAAGAGTTAATATACTTCTCCTCCATAAAAATAGAGAAATTCGCAAAGTTCCCATAGTTTAATTCATTTAGGTTAGTTAATTTGGGTGTATAATTATAGTATAAAATAGAAAATTGGGTGTTCGAAGTCTATAATGTAAACGCATGTAAAATATTTTCAATCAGTACGTTAAATTCTATACAGGTTTTCAGGTTATCAACGCATCGGTCATTTGAGGTTTTTTTATCAATTGCCGGCTAACAAATATATGGATTAAATTCTGATTAAAACAATATTAAAATAAAATTAATATCACAATTTGTGAAAAATAGTTATTAACATAACTTGGTGATATTGAATAATAAAACCATGTTAAATCAAGTTGTTAAATCTTGAGCGACGTTGTTTCAATCGTTTGCTGAAAATATAGAAAAATGCTTTACCGGGAACCATAAAAAGAGACCAAAGACGAAAAAAATAATATGCTGAATTAAAGATATTTTAGAAAACAGGAAAATTATTGACTATAAAAGGAATTATTGAGTTCCAGCAGTCCTATGAGATTCCTCGATTTTTGATCAGGTTGTCTGAAGTACAAGGAGATTACCTTAGGTGAGCTCGTCACATATGAAATGTTGTCATTAATGGCGTTAGAGGAATCTCCCGATTCTGTTACTTTATTTGTTTGATAATATCAGAATATTGAATGTCACCCGGAGTATGATAAACTCTTATTTTGTGCGTAAATATTTTCAAGGCTCCTTAGAGTGGATCCTTTTATCACAAGTTCCGTTTTAATAATTTTTGTTTGCCAGGGCAAGTCATGTTTTTTTTCAATACGGTCAATTAATAAACTGACTGCCTCTTTGCCGATCAGATATCCGTGTTGTTCAACAGAGGTAAGAGTCGGATTTGTTATATCGGAAATCATTCCGCTTGTATACCCCACCACTGCAATATCATCGGGGACTTTAAATCCCATATTTTTTATGATATTCATAGTCGTGGCGGCGGTAAGATCATTTACAGCGAAAAAGCCGTCAGGTTTATACTCTCTTTTTAACAGTTCAGGAACAATAATAGTTGCCGCTTCAATAGAGTCGCATTTAATTATATTGGGTTCATCTACAGGCATATTGTGTTCTCTGAGAGCTCTCAGATAGCCATCTTTACGATTTTTCCCTATTGAAAGGTTTGGCGGGCCCGAAAGATGAATAATGTTTTTACAACCTATTGATATGAGGTGGCTGACGGCCTCATAGGCCCCTGTCTCATCATCGACAATAACCCGGTCAGTATCAATTTCTTCACATCCGCGATCGAAAAAAACGAGAGGGATATTGTTATTCTTTATTTTTCTTAAATGGTCAAAATTTTCTGTTTCCTTTGAAACTGATACCAGGATTCCGTCAACGCGGCAGGAGAGGAGTGTTTCTACAGCTTTTAATTCCCTCGCATATAATTCACTTGATTGACAGAACATTACATGATATCCTGAATCATAAGCCATGTCCTCAATACCACCGATCACTGTTGAAAAAAAGTAGTGAGCAATTTCGGGAACAATAACCCCTATAGTTTTACTAAGGCCGCCTTTCAAGCTTAATGCAATCTGGTCAGGTTTGTAATTCCAACTGTCAGCAAGTTTTTTTACAGCTTGTTTTGTAGAACTGCTAATATCACGATGTCCTTTCAACGCTTTTGACACAGTTGAAGGAGAAATCCCAAGCTCTTTGGCAATATCCTTTATTGTTACCTGTCCTTTTTGCATGTTCTCTTTCCCTTTATTATTCCTCGCTCGCTAAAGTAGTTTAAATTTAACTGACATTCATTGGAACAAAATTAAAACCTTTACTTATGACCGGGAACGGGTAAATTTACCCTTAATGCTTGCATACCCATTTCCGAAAGTGGCAAGATATCATTAGGTTTTTAAGAAATGCTGAATTATATTTGCGACTAGTACTTGTATATATTATATATATGCATAATTGGTTTAATTAATTTAATCTGTTTTATAAAAATGAAAAAATTATTTATCATCGGCTTAATGCTGTTCACGTATGTTTACAGTTCAGGACAGGAACAACAAAAAACACCACTGCCTCCCGTACCTGCAGGACCCGATAAAATGACTCCCGGCATGACTGAGATATGGAATCCGGAAGTAAAAGTAATTCAACCAGGAGCTACCGACAGGGATGCGCCTTCAGATGCCATAATCCTTTTTGATGGCACTGATATTAATAAGGAGTGGATGGGTATGGATGGAAAACCTTCTATATGGGCGGTTAAGGACGGAGCTCTGATTTCAACAAAAGGATCAGGTTATATCAAGACAAAACGTGTCTTCAATGATTTTCAGCTGCATATTGAATGGAAAACTCCCACAGAAGTTAATGGCAATAGTCAGGGCAGGGGTAATAGCGGAGTCTATCTTCAGGAACTTTATGAAGTTCAGGTTCTCGACAGCTATGATAACCGAACATACAGAAACGGACAGGCAGGAAGTATCTATAAACAATATCCTCCTCTGGTAAATGCCAGCAAAAAGCCCGGGGAATGGCAGATCTACGATATTATTTATACAGCTCCGCGTTTCTCAAACGACAGTCTTATCTATTTTACTCCTCCACGGGTAACGGTTTTACATAATGGTGTATTGGTTCAGAATAATGTCAGTCTGAGAGGACCAACTCAATATATCGGTATCCCTGAGTATACTATTAAAAAACATGGTCCGTTGGGCATACTTCTTCAGGACCATGGGAACCCGGTTGGATACAGAAATATCTGGATCAGGGAATTATAGATTTTTATGTATGTTTTTAAATATGCAATTTATATACCTGACCTAATTTAAAAATTTACTAATTTTATCGTTCAATAATAAATTTTAATCTACCTGACAATGAAAGAAAATTCAAAAAACATTACACGCCGGAACTTTATTGGTACAACCGGTGCTGTTGCTGCAGGTCTGACTATACTCCCGAGCTCAGTTGTTAGCGGTCTTGGTCACAAGGCTCCAAGTGACAAACTGAATATCGCTGTTATCGGTATTGGTGGTATGGGGAACTCTAACCTGAAGAACGTTAAACCTACAGAAAACATCGTTGCTTTATGTGACGTTGACTGGGGGTATGCCAAGAAGGTATTTGCTGAAAACCCAAATGCAAAAGCTTATTGGGATTGGCGTAAGATGTATGATGAAATGGGCAAGTCAATTGATGCTGTTATTGTAGCTACAGCTGACCATTCTCATTGCGTTGCTGCTTCAAATGCAATCGTAATGGGCAAACATGCTTATGTTCAGAAACCATTGACACACTCTGTTTATGAATCAAGGTTATTGACCAAACTTGCAGCTAAATATAAAGTTGCTACACAGATGGGAAACCAGGGTTCATCGGCTGAAGGTGTAAATCAGACAATAGAATGGATTCAGAATGGCGAAATCGGTGATATTAAAAAAGTTGAAGCATTTACTGACCGTCCGATCTGGCCCCAGGGACTGAATGTTCCAAAAGGTGAATGGGTTCCTGATACTCTTAACTGGGATCTTTTTATCGGCCCGACAAAGATGCGTCCATACAACAGCATTTACACTCCCTGGAACTGGAGAGGCTGGTGGGATTTTGGTACAGGTGCTCTTGGCGACATGGCTTGCCATATTATGCATCCTATCTTTAAATCACTTAAATTGGGATACCCTATAAAAGCTCAGGGAAGTTCAACCCTGTTATTAACTGACTGCGCTCCCAATGCACAGATGGTTACTCTTACATTCCCGGAAAGAATTGCTCCTAAAGGTGCAAAAATTAAGTATCCACAGGTTGAAGTAACCTGGTTTGATGGTGGATTACAACCAGTTAAACCTGCAGGTTGGCCAGCCGGGAAAGATATGAATGATTCTGGTGGAGGGGTTCTCTTCCATGGTACAAAAGACACACTGATTTGCGGTTGCTATGGCGTTAACCCATGGTTACTATCAGGACGTAAACCTGTTGTTCCTAAGACCGAAAGACGAGTTGAAAAAGCTATGAATGGCGGACATGAAATGGACTGGGTACGTGCTTGTAAGGAATCACCAGAGAGCAGAGTAAAATCCAAATCTGATTTTTCAGAAGCAGGACCTTTCAATGAAATGGTTGTTATGGGTGTTCTTGCTGTCAGGCTTCAGGGCCTGAATAAAGAACTCGAATGGAATGGAGAGAAGATGGAATTTACAAATATCAGTGATACTGATTCTGTACGACTCACTATTTCAGACAATTTCAAGATTGTTGACGGTGATCCAAAATTCGACAGACCAGACATTAAGTTGAATGCTAAAGAGTTTGCAGCAGAAATGGTTAAACATACCTATCGCAAAGGCTTTACATTACCTGAAATGCCTGCATAATTAAAACAAGTCACAGGTAATTTTTACCTGTGACTTTTAACTTTTAATATAATAAGTATTATGAAGCTTTTTAACATTATTTTATCGGGAGTTCTGGTTATGGGACTCGTGACATCTTGCGGATCAGGAGGAAACACCAAAGCCAAAGATGACGGTTTTGTCTCTATTTTTGATGGTAAAACATCTGCAGGATGGCGCGGTTATGACAAAAAAACTTTTCCTGAATCAGGATGGGAAGTCGTTGATGGTACTCTCCATTGTATTGCATCCGGAAACGGTGAAGCAGGAAGCGGTGGTGATCTTATCTACGACAAGAAATTAAGCAACTTCGAACTGGACCTTGAATGGAAAATATCCGAAGGAGGAAACAGTGGTATTTTTATTCTTGCACAAGAGATAGACAGTGTACCTATTTACGAATCGGCTCCGGAAATGCAGATACTGGACAATGACAAACATCCTGATGCCAAGCTTGGTGTTGATGGTAACCGCATGGCAGGGTCACTCTACGATCTTATACCTGCTAAACCACAAAATACTAAACCTGCAGGTGAATGGAACCATGTTCATATACTCGTATACCAGGGAACAGTAGTATTCTCTTCAAATGGTGCTAATGTAGTTGAGTTTCACCTCTGGACAGATGCATGGAAAAAAATGGTTTCCGCATCAAAATTCAAAGATTGGCCGATGTTTCTCAATACAGCTAAAGAAGGTTATATTGGTCTTCAGGACCATGGCAATGATGTATGGTTCAGAAATATTAAACTTAAAATTCTTTAACCATACTCTGAATGATTTTTAAAAAGCCGGGTCGATTGATCCGGTTTTTTTGCCCCTATGTTTTGCCCCCCCCCCCTAAAGTGGGGCTAATGCCCTGCAATCCAATATCCTGTGCAACATCCCTCATTCCCATAATGCAATCAGTAATCAGTTCGTCGATACTTAAACCCAGCATCACAGCTCCTTTCTCAATAACTGAACGGTCAACACCTGCTGCAAATTTCTTATCGTTCCATTTCTTTTTAACTGATCTGGCCTCCATATCCATTACACTTTTTGAAGGCCTGACTAGTGCACTTGTGGCAACAAGACCGGTAAGTTCATCAATTGCATAAATTGTTTTTTCCATTAAAGTTAACGGCTCAATATCAGAAGCCAGACCCCAGCCATGACTCAAAACTGCACGTATGTACTCCTGCGGCCAGTTGTTCTCCTTTAAAATCTTTTCAGTCATAGTGCAATGCTGTGCGGGATACATCTCATAATCAAGGTCATGAATCAGACCGACAATACCCCATTTATCTTCATCTTCGCCGGCCTTTTTTGCCATATATCTCATAACACCTTCAACTGAAAGCGCATGTTTTAAAAGACTCTCTGATTTATTATACTTTTTAAACAAATCGAAAGCAATATTCCGTGTCGGCACTATTTCTGAAGTCATAAAATCAAGGATTAAAATGTTTTGAATGTATACTATTTATTGATCTTCATAATTGGAACACTATTATTAATTGTTGCCCCGTGGATATTCAGATAATATAGACCGGGAAGCAGTTTTGCATCAGAAATAATTACCTGATTCTTTCCACTTAGTATCTCTTTCTCAATTTCATATAATTTAACCCCCGAAACTCCTGTTATGGTTATCCGAACTACATCTTTTGCCTGGCTATTGATAAAAATTGTAAATTGGTCCTTTATCGGATTTGGGAATACACTTAATATATCAGCAATCATTGTATTTTCAATACTGACGTGTGCTGTATCGTTGTTAATATAATCATCATTATTGTTAAACCCGTATGCAACTATCTTATAAATTCCGTATTTTTTAAGATCAGGTATCAATTTAAATGATACAGTTACAGTATCGCCTTCAGGGATAACCTGATTTTCAAAGAATTGTTTTTTAGCAGGAAACTGATCGTTTATAATATACGCCAGATTAAAACCTTTCAGGGTGTCTCTTCCGATATTAAGGACGTTTACTGTTATTGTTTCCAATCCATATTTATCCTTCTGAACCGGCGATACTATTTTAGAAACAACGAGGTCCTTCCGAATATAATTTACAGAACCTGTTACCGCAAAGTCAATCATGTCTATCCATGCACAGTCTGCTCCGGCTGTAACCGACTGGTCCTTTTTGTAGACCCATTCCATTTTATTCAGTCCCGCAGGAACGGGAATAGCTATTCTTGACCATGGAACCTCACCTGATTTTTTTAAGATTTCGACTCCGTTAAGTTTAAAAGCAAGAAAATCATAATTTGCCTCAGATGAAACTTTGTACGAGAATTTAATAGAATCTGCTTCAGAATATGTTGTCCTGAGAACAAGCGATGAACTTCCATTATGTGAAATTGCACCTGACTTTGCAGATACACTCCCTTCGTATGAATATGAACTGGTCACGGTCCATGGTATAGTACTAATATTTATCCAGGGAAAAACATTGAAGGACAATGCTTCAAAACTTTCCCTTATTCTGCCGACCCTGAAGGAAAAGTCTTTATTTACAAGGAATTGATCACAATTTAAGAATGCCGAGAGTGTAATAGAACTTCCGGAAGCTACTGTCTCAGATAATTTTACAGTAATTGGGATATCGGTTGTTTCCCCGAATTTCAGCACTCCTGATTTTATACTAGGTTGAAGGATAGTTATCCCATTTGGAGGACTAGTGACGTTGAACTGTCCTGAGATATCGCTCGATCCATAATTATTTACCTTGAAAACAAGATTAAGTGTTTCTCCCGGGTCTGCAACAAGATCCCCGTTTCCAAGTTTAGTATCATCTATTGTAAAACTGACTATCTGTAAATCCGGTGAATGTAAGAGGATATCAATTTTGTATTGTTTTTCTGAAGTATCGTCTTTTAAAACAAGATTTACTGTAGCAGTTTTCATATCCGGGGCATTTTTTGAAACTGTAATACCAAGCTTGTCTGAAAGAATGATATTTGACTTTGATGGCAGAGTTCCTATAAATGCTGAATCATTGATAATTTTTATCCATTCTGATGTTGAAGATATTTTAGCGTAAACATTATGGGCATCTGAAAGACCAAGATTGCTTACGTCAAGTTTAAGGTAAATGTGTTCGCCGTAATCAGCCCGGCTGTTATTGTTACCCCCGGTATCAATAATTCCGGATGAAGTGAGATTTAAATACTCTCTTTTAGTATCTGCAAGATGTATTGTTTTTATAACAGGACATTTGTTCTGTCCTGTTATCACAACAAGACATGAATCATTTGATAGTCCAGGCATATTAAGTACCACTGATCCTGATGCGCTTGCGTATGAAGCATCCCAAAGAGTATCAAAATGAGATATAGCAATATATGCAAAAGGAGGGATATTAAGAGATAAAGATTTTAATTCATTGGGAAGAGTATCAGGTAATGAGATATTGAATAAACCTGGTTTTCCGATAATAGGAATGACACTCGGGTCTCCTACCAGATTATATGTTTCCCAATAATACTTTTTCCGGGTTGATGTGCTTGCACTTACCGCAAGATTACCGGCATAATTGATTTGTCCCATAGTGAAATACCAATCGGAAGGAGATTCCCCATGAGAGTGAAATAGCCGGTCATAAGCCCCTGACCCTTTTCCTGAATAGGTTGGATTTCCGGTTATTGTTCCTGGTCCGACTGCCCAGTAATAATCTTCATCCCAGTATGAATCATTTGAACATCCGATATACCCAATAGCCCCCTTATCAGCTGTAACAACCATCCTGTTGCCAAATGAGCCAGGTATGCTATAATTTGCAGTTCTACAGGCGTTACTTATTACAAATGGATACATATTCTTATTTGTAAAAGAAGGAATATCCACCGACTTTATATTTAAGTGCAACCAACCTGTTACATCGCCATGACCAGTATAATTTATAAACGAGACCCCTTTATTTATCAGTTTAATTATTGAATCCTTAACATTTTCTGACTCAGGATAATAAAAATGATGCTCATCAATATTGTTTTCTGCGGTCAGGTAATTTGAAATTGCATATTTTACCTGGCCATTCATATAACTGGAATATCCGGCATCGTACCCGGCAGATGCAATTGCCGGGGTGTGGAATTTATTTGTATCAGCAAATTCAAACTTTTCATACTGGATAATTTTGTTAACAACTGATTTTAATTCAGAGGTATCGGCCACCGGAAGCCTTCCTATAAACATCTCAGGTATATAGTCACCGTTACCGTCAAATTCGCCATAATACATATCGGTTACATTGTCAGAGCCATAATAGGGCACCCTGCTTACGTCTCCGACGATCAGAAGGTATTCAGGAGGAGGATCATTCACAGACGAAGCTCTGTAAATCTTTGCAAGTGTATCTTTTAGTTGGGTATAACTGTTACCTGCATATTCTGTACCTCTGTAAAGGACTTTAATCTTAAAGCCTTTCTGTGTCTTCCACCTCAAAAAAGGTTCAATCTGCTTTTTAAATGCAATATCTGTGATGATTACCATTTTGACCGGTTGATCAGTATATCCTGGTATAACCTCTTTTGAATTGTAATTAATAACCCCTTTTATGAGTGATTCGTTGAAAGATGCCGATTCCGGTAAAAGTGATTTTACAGTAATACCTGCTGATGATGAGAAGCTTATCTCAACCTTCATCGAGGTAATAACTTCGATAATATTTGAATGTGGATTATAACGTACCGGCGAAATGATAAGGTTTGCGATGTTATTGTTTCTTACTTTGCCCAATGGTTCAATACTTACGGTATCGGAAGTAATAAATCCTCTTGAAGCATACAAAGCTTTATCAATTTGAAAATCAGGTTTTTGCTGCAAGGTGTTTTTTGTTTCACCCTCCTGTACCGGGTATAGTATTCCCTCAATTTTTTTTCCGGAAGGGTTAATTCTTGATGACCGGACTTCACTGATCTTTATTTTATATCCTGATCCTTCAGGAATTGTTATCAGACGGCTAAATACAGGAAATTCAGGTTTTCCCGGAAGTGAAGTAGGGATATGACCCGGAATTGTTACATGGTAAAAGGTGCCATTCTTAATAACAATATTCTCGATCTTAACTTCTGTTATTGAGTAGTTTACGATCAGGGATCGGGTTCCGGTTATGACATTAATCGTCTGCAAATTACCATCAAACTGGTATTTGAAACTTTTTCCTGCCTGTCCACTGGATGATGCTGATAAAAGCAGAAAAACTGCCAAAAAGAAAGTCCGTTTATCTTTCCCTAAACGCATCAATATTAATTCATTAACACTATCACCTAAATTCTGATGGCAAGTTATTAAAAATTCAATATATAACTAATGTACCTATAATTAATTTGAATAAAATTTTAACTTAGTATTTCCACTGTCAGGTTTATGAGCAAAGCGTTATAGGCTTGTTAATATCAGAATTTGCTATGGCTTCTCCTTAAAACCAAATGTAAGAATGTATATTTGTAAATTGTGAATTTCTAAAAACTATTGATATGGACAAACATAATCTGACTGGAGTTTATAAAATTTTACTAATCTTAATTATTATTGTAATGGCCATTCCGGTATATTCTCAGGAACCTCCTGCTTATGATAAGGTTAATACCTCTGCAGGAATCGTTGAAATGCATTTTATCGGACATGGATCTCTTATGTTTAAAGTAAATGGCTTTGTCATTTATATTGATCCGGTCCGCAGTTCAGGGAGTTATGATTTTCTTCCGAAAGCAGATATTATCCTTGTTACTCATGAACATGGTGATCATCTTGATGTTAATCTGATAGATAGCATCAGAAAGCAGGGGACACTTGTATTTTGCAATCAAAACTCTTCCGTTAAAGTTCCCTGGGCAATGGTTATGACGGCTGGCGACCGGCAGGAGATAAACAACATTATAATTGAAGGCGTACCTGCTTACAATATTGTTAATGAACGTGCACCTGGCCAACCTTATCATCCGAAAGGAGCGGGGCTGGGGTATATTCTTACAATAGGAGGAAAGAAATTTTATATAGCCGGCGATACTGAAAATACACCTGAAATGAAAGCTCTTAAAAATATTGATGTAGCATTTCTGCCAATGAACCTTCCCTATACTATGACCCCGGAAATGGTTGCAGATGCAGCGCTGGCATTCAAACCGAAAATTCTTTACCCATACCATTTTGGTGAAACCAATACCGGTGAGATTTTGAAACTTCTTAAAGATTCCGGGATTGATGTAAGAATAAGAAATTTAAAATAAAAGAATATTTATGAAAAATGTAAACAGAAGAGCCTTTCTCAGAACTGGAATAACAGGTGCCGCAGGAATTGTTGCTCTTTCTCCTTCATTAGTATCAGCAGTATCGGAACCTCAGCAAAATTTTATTACACGAACTCTGGGCAGAACGGGAATGAATGTGCCCGTTATAAGTTTCGGAGTCATGAGAGCCGATAATCCGAACCTCTGCAAAGCTGCATATGAAAAGGGAATTAAACTTTTCGATACAGCCAATGGGTACCAGAATGGCAATAATGAAATAATGCTGGGGAATCTTCTTAAAGATTATCCAAGAAATTCATTCTATCTGGCAACAAAAGTAAAACCTGCGGGTGTGGACAGCGATGGCAAGCCTTCAGACCTGACAACTGCCGGGGATTTTCTTGCTAAATTCAATACAAGTTTGACCCGGCTAAAAATGGATTATGTTGATATTCTCTATATTCATGATATCAGGAACCCTGAGATGTTTGAATATAAACCGATAATTGATACAGTAAAAAAACTTAAAAAAGACGGTAAGGTGAAATTCATTGGGTTTTCAACCCATGCTAATGAACCTGTGGTTATTGATGCTGCAGCCGGATTAAATATTTTTGATGTAATTCTTACATCCTACAATTTTAAACAGACATATGTCAATGAAATGAACAGCGCCATTAAAAAGGCAAGTCAGGCGGGTATTGGCATTGTTGCAATGAAGACTATGGCGGGAGGAGGATTCCTTGATAAAGAAAAGACCAAACCAATCAATTCCACAGCGGCACTTAAATGGGTATTGTCAAACACTGATGTTGCCACAACAATTCCGGGAATGACTGACTTTGATCAGCTTGATCTTAATATGAAATTGCTTTCCGACATTTCCATTTCGGATGCTGAGAAGAAAGATCTGATTCTTGCCTGTGCTGAAACCGGTTTATATTGCACAGGATGCACCAAATGCCTTCAGTTATGTTCAAAAAAACTTCCCGTTCCCGATCTGATGAGAGCTTATATGTATGCTTATGGTTATTCAAATACGCGAATGGCTTATTCTCTTCTTGGCGAACTTGGTACAAATGATAACCCTTGCAAAGATTGTAATGTCTGTCAGGTAAACTGTACTAAAAACTTCAACATCAGGGAAAAAATATCAGATATTTCTAGACTGATTAATGTACCAGCGGATTTTCTCGCTTAATCAATTACATTCTGTTGAGAATAATCCCCGGTTATGAACGGAATTTCAAGGGGGAACAGAAGGTAATGGATTATTTGAATTTTAATTATTGGTTTTAATTATTTCTTTATTATGCGAAACAAAATTCTTATTGGATTATTACTTACTGTGATGTCCGGTACTGTATCGGCGCAGGATTTAACAATGCCTGCACTGCAGGGATATAAAAAGGTTCTTAGTTATCCTGTTTTTGGCCCTGATAAGCTATGGAATTTTATAAACGGGGCAGCTGATACTTACCTCGCTTATGGTTTCATTGATCTTCATGTTGCTGAATATAGGAAAGGTAAGAATGTAATTAAGCTTGAGATTTACAGACATAGTGATAATACTATGGCTTTTGGAATTTACTCAACCGAGCGATCACCCTCGTTCCGGTTTATTAATATCGGAGCACAAGGCTACGAGGTTGACGGAACAATAAATTTCTTTAAGGGAAATTATTATGTAAAGATCAGGACGTATTCTAAAAGCGAAAAAACAATACAGTCGGCAAAATCATTATCTCAGATAGTGGCAAATATGCTGAAGGGTGAAACCAAAATGCCTGAAGCTCTTTCCATGTTTCCTGAAACAGGGAAAAAGGTGAATGAAGAAACATATATAAATGAAAGTGTATTGGGCCACAAGTTTCTGAACAAGGCTTATAAAGCAACTTATGAGATTGGATCTGACAATTTTTCTATTTTTATTCTTGAAAACAAAACCTCCGGGGAAGCAACTGAAACTGTGAATGCATATCTTAAGGCAACCGGAATGGATCCTATGGGTTCCGGAAGCGGGAAATATATGCTGACCGATGGGTATAACGGAACTATTTTCCTTGCCTGGAAAGACAATCAGGTCGTTATTATTTCAGGTCTTTCAAAAGATCAAAGTGAAATTGCAGATCAATATACCTCAGATATAATAAAATAATTTCAGAAAATACCAATCAACGCGAGCTCTGTAATGCAGTTAACTGATGCAATACAGAGCTTATATAATTCATATATCTAAATTTCAATTTCTTAGTACAGATAAAGGTGACACTCGGAGCAGTTGGCTTCTTTCCAGGCCGTTCCAATGTCAACCGGATGCCGGAATTCAAGATTTTCCCTGATATTTGTGTACTCCATTTTCCCGGGATTACCCTGACCAACAATAGTATGGCAAAGATTACAATCCTTTGTTATAACACGACCGTTATCTGCTTTAAAGATACCATTATGACATCTGAAGCATCCGTTGGTCTCGAGATGTCCAATGTGTTCAGGGTAGAGATCATAAGCTACTTTCATTTTAGGGAATGTGTTCTGGCTGTATCCCTTCTCGATAGAAGCTACTGAGCTGCTTATCAAATCCTTATTTTTTGCATAATAATCAGGATAACCTGTTTTGTAATAGTCTGTAATACCGGCTTCAATTTTTAACATAGCAGTGTCAATAGTGGAGAATGTTTCTCTTAGAACTCCCATTGCAACTTTTTTAATAAATGGGATGTCTTTCGAAACCTCTCCTGTAATCATTGCTTTATTAAAATATACTGTTGGGGAATTATAGTTATGGGATGGTCTGTTATGGCAATCGATACAATCCATTGTCCTCAGGACTGAAGCATTGACCAGGCTGTCCGAAACAGGAGTTTCTGAATTCCGGTAAATAGTCACCTCTCCCGTGGTTTTGTTTGTATACTTTACATAAGTTATCTTCTCGCGCTTATCGCTTTCCGAAAGATAATCAATATTTACCGCGGGGTTTATATGCCAGTGAATTCCTTCTCTCAGTCCAAGGCCACTGTATTCCGGACCCGTTTTCATCTGAAGAATTATATCCCATTCAGTATTTAACGAATCAGCAAGAAAATACTTATTTGTCCAGAGCGTGCGGGCATAAAACTTCTGTGGCCAATGGCATTTTTCGCATGTTTCTCTGGCTGGACGAAGATCATGGAGAGGCGTCTGAATAGGCCGGGGATAAGTGTTGGTTAAAACAGCATATACCTGGTGCATTCCGGATAACTTTGATTTAACATACCATGATGCTCCGGACCCTACATGGCACTCCACGCATAATACATTGGCATGAGGCGATTTCTGATAAGCAACATGCTCTGGCTCCATAACGGTGTGACAAAGTTTACCACAGAATTCTACGGATTCCGTAATATGATATGCCTTGAAACTACCCATGGTTGAAAGAACGAGAACTATAATAGTAGTTACAGTAAATATTATGAAAGCATTTCTGTGAGTTGGTTCATTAAGATCGATTCTGGGAAGTCTTTTTGTCTCCTTATCGCCTGATCTCCTGATATTTCTCGCTTCCCTTATCATCCCGACAGGGATTAATAATAATCCTAAAATAAGGAATCCGGGAAGTATAATATATATGAACAGCCCAAGGTTTGTATTGCCTTTATTAAAGATAGTTGATATTATGAAAAGAAGAAATATCAATAACAGGTTAATGACAGCAATTATTGAACCGATTATTGTCAGCCAGTTTTTTGAGGATGGTGGAAGTTTCATGATGCTGGTTAATTGATTAGGTACGATCAGGGGTAAAAATAGGAAATTATTACGTCAAATAACTTCGTGATTGAAAAATAGTAATAAAGCAAACAGATATAAGATAAAAGTGATAAAAATGACTTTTTCAATAACCCAACCCCCCCCCAATTAAAAAAGTCTAATTTTTATACACATCTAGAATTCCTCATTCATCCACCTTAATCTGGTAATTGTGTAGTGATAGTACAAACTTCAGATAATGTTGTACTTATGAAATGTTGTTGTTAGTAGTCGATATAAAAATATTCACACCAGGCAATATGACATTATTTACAAAGACCTGTAACGATTAGTGGAGATCCCTCACTGGCGTTCGGGATGACAGCGCTGTTGAGGATGACACATGGGGGTGAAGAAGTGGCGATTCGGGACAACTGTTATCATTTTGTAAAGTTACATCCGCGAATCGCCACTTCTTCACCCCGGTAACCACCCAAATTCCATGTCATCCCGAGCTCCAGCGAGGGATCTCCTTATCCCATTATGGTACTCCTAAAAGTATTCTGACAATAATACAAACTTCAGATAATGTTTGTTTTATGAAATGTTGTTGTTAGTAGCAGCGTTAGCGAGGGATCTCCTTATCCCATTGTGGTACTCCTAAAAGTATTCTGACAATAATACATGTATCAGATAATGTTTGACTTGTGATATGTTGTTGTTAGTAAGGTTAGCGAGGGATCTCCTTATCCCATTATGGTACTCCTAAAAGTATTCTGACAATAATACAAGTATCAGATAATGTTTGACTTATGATATGTTGTTGTTAGCAGCACCAGCGAGGGATCTCCCTATCCCAATATGGTACTCCTAAAAATATTCTGCCAATTATACATGTATCAGATAATGTTGTACTTATGAAATGTTGTCATTACCTTAATTATTAAGAAATACATCAGGATTTACGGTTATGACATGTATTTATATGCAAAAGTATCTGTGAAGAAAGAAACCTGTCACTATTCTTCAGCAATAATCCTTGTAATGATCAATTTCAATTCTTCATAGGAGGAGGCTATCATTAAGTCGGAATTTTCCTGAATAACTTTATTTGGAGCATTAAACAGAATTCCCGTTTCTGCTTTTCTAAGCATTGAAATGTCATTATAAGAATCTCCGATAGCTATAACCTTGTAGTTCAAACTTTGCAGGGCCTCTGTTACCAATCTCTTTGAATCTTTCTGTCTCAGGTTATAATTGATTATGTGTCCCGAATTATCAGTAGTAAGATGATGGCAAAACAGAGTTGGTCTCCCTAGTTGCTTCATCAGCGGATCAGCGAATTCCGTAAATGTGTCTGATACAACAATGAGCTGTGTGTATGATCTTAACCAATCAATAAATTCAAGTGCACCGGGAAGTGGTTTAAGTCCTGATATTATTTTCTGTATATCCGCTAAAGTAAGATCATGCTGTTGTAAAATCTCTAATCTTTTTTTCATCAGGATATTATAATCGCTAATATCACGCGTGGTAAGCTTCAGTTCATCGATACCAGTCTGGATCGCAACATTTACCCAGATTTCAGGCACAAACACTCCTTCAAGATCAGAACATATTATATACATATATCGCTTGTTATTCCGCTTTAGCGAACTTAAGAATTAATTCTCTCAATGCCGGATAATCATTATCCATAGTAATATATTTTTCTTCTTTGTAATTAAGGCCTTCCATAGACAAAGGAAGAGGAGGGTTGAAATTTACAATTTTCAGTAATTCTTCAGAAAACTTTGCAGGATTTGCTGTCTCAAGTGATATATATAGTTGCTTTGCTGACTGGGATTTACCTCCTGATTTTGAATACTCCTTAATGCCTTTCCATGCTATTGCACCATGTGGTTCGAGGAGTATCTGATATTTTCTCCAGGCTTCCGCAATGGTTTCCCGGGTATCATCATCCGATACGCTTACTCCATAAAGATCAGAACGCATGCTTTCGATATCAGGTTCCCTATTAATTCTTCCTGATTCATCCATCATTCCTCCATATATTGCTATTATCCGTGGCAGGTTGCTGGGGTGACCAACGTTCATTGCACTTGAAATGCAATTTATGGAAGGACTGATCGGTTTGTAAATACCATTTCTAAGGAATTCTGGAACCTCATCATTTGCATTGGTCGATATAATGAATTTCTTCACAGGAAGCCCCATCCGGGCTGCGATCAGACCGGCCATAAGATTTCCAAAGTTACCTGACGGGACGCTGAATACAGCCTTGTCATCTATTCTTGCAGCCAGCTTTGACCAGCTATAGAAGTAATAAACAGATTGTGGAAGTAATCTCCCTATATTAATTGAATTTGCTGAAGAAAGCGAAATATGTGACAGGGAAGTATCAAGAAAAGCCTTTTTTACCATCCTCTGACAATCATCAAACTTACCACTGACTTCCAGTACAGTAATATTCTTTTGAAGTGTTGTCATTTGTTTCCTCTGAACAGGGGTAACCTCACCGGCAGGGAATAAAATAATAACTTTAATATTCTTAAGTCCGTAAAATGCATTTGCTACAGCACTACCTGTGTCACCCGAAGTTGCTGTAAGTATCGTAAGGTGCTGATTGTTCTTTGCAAGGGAAAATTGCATGAGCCTGCTCATCATTCTGGCAGCAAAATCCTTGAATGAGGCTGTCGGGCCCTGATCAAGACGCATTATATATTTATGCCTGGATATCTTTTCAATGGGTACCTCAAAGTTATATGAATCAGCGCAAAGACGAAGCAATTCCTTTCCATCCATCTCATTACCAATGTATTTATTAAGAATGGCAAATGCTATTTCGTAATATTCCATTCCTGAAAAGCTCTGTAATTCTTCAGGCGAAACAGTCGGAAATAATACAGGAAGATACAAGCCTCCGTCAGGTGCAAGACCTTTAAGCAGAGCCTCCTTAAAAGTTACTTCAGGTGACCTCCCGTTAGTTGAATAATATTTAATAGTATTACTTTTCACTTTTATCTCTTGCTTCTGCCTTCTTAAACATTCACTACTCTCATTAAATCTGCAAACACCCCTGCAGCAGTAACTTCTGCTCCTGCACCATAACCCTTGATAACCATTGGCAGTTCATTATATCTGTTTGTAGTAATAAGAATAATATTATTACTTCCTTCCAGATTAAATGACGGATGTTCGGATCCGATAGTGAGAAGCTCGACCCTTGCTTTTCCCTGTTCGAGAGTTGCAAAAAATCTCCACTTTTTATTCTGTTTCAGGAGTGACTTCCTCTTTTGCTCGAATTCTTTATCATAATCTTTTACTTTTTCAAAAAAATCATTCAGATCGCCTTCAAAACATTCCTCGGGAAGAAATTTCTTTACAATAACATCATCTTTTTCCAGAGTATATCCGGCTTCGCGTGCCAGTATCAGTATTTTTCTTACAACATCTGTTCCGCTCAGGTCTACCCTGGGATCAGGTTCTGAATATCCTTTTTCTCTTGCCTTCCTGATTGCCATGCTTAACGGTACTTCAGGGCTGAGTTCATTAAAAATAAAATTCATTGTACCGGAGAGAACTGCTTCAATCTTTATTATTTTATCACCGCTAAGTACTAAATCATTGATAGTTTTTATTATGGGGAGCCCCGCGCCGACTGTGGTTTCATATATTAATTTAACACCCTTTTCATTAGCCAGGTTTTTAATTTTCTGGTAATACCTGAACTCTGAAGAACAGGCAATTTTATTGGCCGTGACAATTGATACATACTTTGAAAGAATATCGGGATACAGCGACGCGACCGTTTTGTCAGCTGTGCAATCAATAAATACTGAATTTCGCAGATTAAGCTTTGTCATTTGATGTATGAATTCTGAAATATCAGCTTTATCGCCATCCGTTTTCAGAGTTTCCCTATAATCTTCCATGGGTATACCCTTCTTGTCAATGAGCATTTTCCTGGTATTCGTTACACCAATCAGGTTTATTTTAAGACAATGCTCGCAAAGAAGCGGTGATTGCTGCTGGAGAATCTGTTTTAGCAGGCTTGTACCAACCAGACCAGTTCCCGCAACAAAAAGATGCATCTCTTTAAACCTTGAAAGGAAAAATCCGTCATGGATAACATTCAGCGCCTTTTTAAGACTTTCATTTTTAATTACTACTGAAATATTTAATTCCGAGGAGCCCTGTGCAGTAGCAATAACGTTTATTCCATTCCTCCCCAACGCCTTAAAAAGAGTGGCAGAAATTCCTGGTGTATTCTTCATTCTTTCACCCACTATTGCAATTATTGAAAGATTTTTTTCAACAAGAATTTTCAGTTCACTGTTCAGGTCTATCTCTGTATTAAATTCATTATGGATTGACTCAGCTGCTATAACTGAATCAGATGGGTTAACTGCAAACGTTATTGAATATTCTGAAGAAGCCTGAGTTATGAGTATTATATTGATATTCTTTCTGGCAAGGGCGCCAAATAAACGCATAGATATGCCTGTAACTCCAACCATACCAGTACCCTGTAATGTGATCAGATCAATATGGTTTATAGATGAAATACCTTTGATAGGACTTCTTTTATTATCCGATGATTTATTACTTATTACGGTTCCCTTTGAAGTGGGATTAAAAGAATTGAGAACTATTATAGGAATATTTTTTTTGTAAACAGGACGAAGTGTTGGTGTGTAGATTACTTTTGCACCAAAGTGTGATAATTCTATTGCTTCTGAATATGTAAGGTTTTCAATCGCATATGCTTTTTCGACATTTTTCGGATCAGCTGTCATAAAACCATCAACGTCTGTCCATATTTCCAGACTTTCTGCATCAAGGGCTGCAGCTATTATCGATGCTGTATAATCTGAGCCTCCTCTTCCCAGTGTGGTTGTTTCGTTATTGTGATTGCTCGATATGAAACCCGGAACAATGGTGAACTTATTGCTTCCGCTGAAACTTTTCCGGATCAGCTCATCCGATAGGGTAAAATCTACCCTGGCAAAACCGAAATTGCTATCAGTTTTAATAATATTCCGGGAATCAATGTACCGGCTGTCATCAATAAGATTACTGATTATTAGTGATGAAAGCAATTCTCCGGTGCCAAGAGTCTGATCTAGTGAGCGTGCGCTTAACTCACGCAGAAGGTAAATACCGTTAAGGATTTCCTGTAGCTCTCTGCAAATACTATTAATGCCTTCAATCACAACCGGCAGGCGGTCGTTTTTGATTAATTGTTTTGTATCATCAATGTGTCTGGTTATAATCTTTTTAAGTAGTATTTTGTACTCATCATTTCTAATAGATGCAAGTTCACTGATATGTTTCAGATCATCTGTTATTCCATGAAAAGCAGATATAACGATTACACATGGAGATTCCTGAGAGGTGATTATCTTTATTACTTCCTTTATACGTTCAGGAGATCCAACTGATGTACCGCCAAATTTCAGGACTTTCATAGCTTAATGCAGTATAAAATGAAAATGCATCTCAAGCGATGCATTATTCATTGTTCAAAAATAGTAAAAATAAGGTAATTATCTGTTTTTATTTTAAATATCAAATAAAGCTGGCAAAAAGTGATAAACAATTCATAAAAACTGACTAAGAAATTAATAAAATCAATAACGATTTAATCTTTTCCAACCTTCTCAAGCCGTTTAAGGATCGAGAAGATAAATCCGGCTGAAATCAGGCAGCAAATAATGAATACAAGCCAAAGAGTGCTTAACTCAACTTTGACCCAGAGAAGAGTACCAATAAAGAGCAGTTTATTTCCCACAGCTGTCGCGAGAAGCCAGCCACCCTGCATCAATCCCTGGAAGCGTGACGGAGCAACCTTCGATACGAATGAAAGTCCCATGGGGCTCAGGAACAGCTCTGCAATGGTAAGGATAAGGTAACTGCTTATTAGCCAATAGGGTGATACTCTGTCGGGATCTGCAACCGGAGCTCCGGCAAGAGATGCCGGGGATGGTGCACCGAGTGAAGATATTAGAACCACAATAAATCCCAGGGCCGCAATTATCATTCCTATCCCGATCTTCTTTGGTGTGGAGGGTTCAATCCCCTTCTTATTCATCCAGGCAAAAGCTGCCATAACAGGAAAGGTGAGGGCAACAATAAACAAAGGATTAAAAGACTGGAATACTTCAGGCGAAATTGAATTTTGTGATCCGAAGGATGTAAATAATTTTCCCAGCAATCCGCTTGGGTCGAAACCAGTTATGAAAAAAAGTCCAAGCAGAAGTGCTATTAAAAACAATATTCCTCCTGCTATTTTAGTATTGGATTTCAGGTTCTTATACAGCAGAATTATCAATCCCGCGATCGCACCCACAACAGCAAGCATCGAGGGTAAGGTGAAAAACATATTGGTAAAGGGTCCTACCTGTTTTACAGTATAGTCTCTGGCAAAAAGCGATTGGGTAAGGCCATTCTGATGAAATGACATCCAAAAGAAAATTACTACAATAAATACCAGAACAAGGGCAGTGATTCTTGTCCTCTCTTCCTTACGTGAGCTTAGAATAATCCATGTAACAAATCCTGCAAAGAGTCCAAAAGCTAAACCGGAAGCCCAGCGTTGTGCAGAAGAGTCTCCCAGCTGCGGGATAAACTGAAGTCCGAAGGCTGTTAAAGCCATGGCGAATATTGCAGCAAAAAGAGCAGCAGGTTTGAAATCAATTTTTTCGGTAACTATTTCTGTTTTCTTCTCTTTATCAGGCAAGAATTTATTAAAGAAAATGTAAACCAGAAGGGAGATTACCATAGCTATGGCAGCTACACCAAACGCGTAATTATATCCTTTTGAAAAAACTTCAAGATAATTGTTTGCAAAAGCAGACAGATCAGTAACCGGTCCGCTAAGGTTCACTTTATCAGCAAGCTGCTGAAATGATGATATGTCTTTTAGTGTTCCATTAATGAACTGATGGCACAATGAAGGAAGACTTCCATCATGCGCAAATCCGTTTGTTTTCAGCCACCAGTTTCGCATACCTGTTGCAGCAAAAGGAGCAAAAAAAGCACCAACATTTATGCCCATATAAAATATCATAAAAGCAGAATCCCTTAGTTTGGAATATCTGGGATCGTCATACATCTGACCAACAACAGCCTGAAGATTTCCTTTGAAAAGTCCGTTGCCCAGAGCAATCGTAAATAAACCAATAATTGTAACTGTCAGTGTCAGCCCGGGGACTGCCATTATGATGTAACCTGCAAACATTATTATGATCCCGGCCAGAATTACCAGTTTATATTTTTTGGTGGCGTCAGCCAGAATACCTCCAAGCAGTGCTAAAGCATAAATGCTGAAATAAAACCAGCTGTATATTATTCCTGCTTTGTCAGCAGGAAGTCCAAACTTGGCCTGGAGAAAAAGGACAAGTATTGCCATCATTGTATAAAATCCGAACCTTTCGCCCATATTTGAAAAAAAGGCTACAAGTAGTCCCTTGGGATGATTCTTAAGCATATCAGGTGTTTTAGGTTAGTAAATAGTTTTGGTAACGACCATTAACAAATGTATTAATCTTTTTGAAAGGAAGAACTTCTTTTTCTCATGATTGGGATGTTCAATATTAGCTGCTTACTTTTTATTAATCAATGAAGATTGTAAATTTGTATATTAATCAAAATTCAGGATGAAAATATTTACAAGTGAACAGATAAGAGAAATTGATGCTCTCACAATTCAGTCTGAACCAATAAGTTCAATTGATCTCATGGAGCGAGCCGCCGGTCAGTTATACAAATGGATCACGGCGAAGTTCAACCGGTCAGAACATATTTTTGTTTTCGCCGGACCGGGAAATAATGGAGGTGATGGTCTCGCCCTTGCACGAATGCTGTCAGAAAGCGGATATTCTGTAGAAGTTTTTTATGTTAAATTCACCGAAAAAACAACTTCTGACTGGGAATTGAACAGGAAACGACTTGGAAAATCAAAAATAACAACCTTTAATAATCTTACATCTATTGATCAATTTCCGGTTCTGGCTTCGGACGATATAGTAGTTGATGCTATCTTTGGTTCGGGACTGACGCATCCTGTTGATGGTTTAGCTGAACAGGTAATAGAACAAATTAATCTTTCTGATTCCATAAAAATTTCAATAGATATACCTTCCGGATTATTTGGAGAGGATAATAGTTCTAATAACTATAACAGCATTGTTAAAGCTGACTTCACCCTGAGTTTTCAATTTCCGAAAATCAGTTTTATGTTTGGCGATAATGCCCCCTATCCGGGTGAGTGGCTCGTATTACCTATAGGATTGGATAACAATGCAATAAGAAAAGTAGATTCTCCATACCGTATATTAAGAAACGATGACATAGTTCCACTACTAAAAAAAAGAAACACATTTGACCATAAAGGAAATTTTGGTCACGGCCTGCTGATTTCAGGGTCGTATGGTAAAATGGGTGCGGCTATTCTGGGAGCCACTGCTGCTCTCAGAACAGGTATAGGACTTATAACCTGTCATGTGCCATCATGTGGTGTTTCAATTATACAAAGTACCTTACCCGAGGCAATGGTAAAAGCTGATAAGAAAGAAAATTTAATTTCTGAAATTGGAGATTTAGACGCTTACAATGCAATTGGCATGGGTCCCGGTGTAGGAACAGAACCGGAATCACAAAAAGCGTTATTCAATCTTTTGACTCATTGTAAAAAACCTTTGGTTCTTGATGCTGACGCACTTAATATTCTATCACTGAATAAGGAGTGGCGTTCCCTGTTGCCCGCGGGCACCATTCTTACCCCACATCCCAAAGAGTTTGAACGACTTGCAGGTAAATCATTAAATGGATTTCAACGTCTTGAAAAACAGATTGAATTCTCCGGTAGATATAATTGTATCGTGGTTCTGAAAGGAGCACATACATCTGTCACAACTCCTGAGGGCCTTGTGGCCTTTAACAGCACAGGTAATCCTGGCATGGCTACAGGTGGCAGTGGTGATGTGCTAACCGGAATTATGTTATCTTTGCTTGCGCAGGGCTATACACCTTATAATACTGCTGTATTGGGAGTATATCTCCATGGGCTGGCTGGCGACATTGCTGCCGGAGAATCATGTTTTGAATCAATTATTGCTTCTGATATAATTAATTGTATCGGAAAGGCGTTTAACAGTATAAGGGATAATGGAAATTGAATTTTTCCGGCCTTTTAAACTCACCTCAATTATTTTGAATTTTGAATTTTAGAACCTCAAACATTATGAAACAACTACTCAGATTCTCCATCTTGCTGCTGATATTTATTATCCCATCTTCATGCTTTACTAACAAAAAGCTTGCGGATAATAATGCCACTATAACGCCTCTTTCTGATAATGCGACCTTAAGAGAAGGAAGCATTGTATATGGCTTACCCAGAACAGTTTTTACTGTTATTGTTGAAATGGAAAGATCTATAGAAATTCCCGGACCATATGCAAAATATGCAGGTGATCTGCTGGGACTGAATAATGTTATTCAAAATGAGAATGAATACTGGTCCGTGGAAGGTATCTCAGTTAAGGCTAATGAGGAATTGGATCCATCAGAGTATTATGTGGTTGCGAGTAACACACTTTTCAGGTCAAATGTACTTGCACTTAAAATGGAGGGACTGATTCTTGATCTTAATCCCGAAATATTTAATTCATCAGAGAATAAGAGCGGAATCAATAATTCAGTGCTTAACCAGTTTCGCTCGTCAGATCTTGGTTCAGATGAATATTTCCAGTTGCAGAGGGATACTGCGTTTAAACGGGTAAATGTCGATTCCTCTTTTATCAGGATCCCATATATAGTTGAAAAGAAGAAAATGCTTTCTGTTGATCAACTGGCTGAAAAAGCAGCCAAAAGGCTTATGGAAATGAGAGACGGCAAACATCTTATTCTGACAGGTGAAGCCAATGTTTTCCCACAGAACGAGGCAGCTATAAATGAGATGAACAGACTTGAAAGAGAATATACTGAGTTATTCACCGGGAAAACTATTAAAGAGAAAAGAACATTCACCTGTAATATTATTCCGGCAAAAGAAATGGTTGGTAAACCTGTTGTGCTTTTTCAATTCTCCGAAGCAACGGGCCCCGCATCCGGAAATATAAAAGGTGGAAAATCAGTTGTTGCGGAATTTAATCCGGAACAGAAAACCAAAAATCTTTCAATCATGAATAATGCCAGGCCTGAAACAAAAAGCCCAAAATATGATAAACTATATTACAGGGTTCCTGATGTTGTAAATATGAAAATCAGCCTGGGTTCTGAGATACTGTTTAATTCAAGAAGACTTATATATCAGTTCGGTCAGGTCATTCAACTCCCTGCAAACTATATTATAGGCAAATAATGAGACTGGTTCGGAAGGCTGGTTCCTATCTGTTCCCTGATCCCACCTCACGCCTTACTGCACTTTCCCTTTAAAATTCTTCTGAAAATCTTCCCACTTCTGGGTCTCGTATGCCTTATCAGCAAAATAGCTGAGAAGAACTTCCATATCTTTTGCTACTCTGAACCCGGGTACAGGTGTTGCTTCTGTTTTTCCATCAGGGTAAGCGGTAAGGAACACTACTGTCGGATAAGATAACTGTCCCTTCAGCAGAGCCACAGCCAATTGATGTGCATTACCAGCTTTTCCGTCATTTACATAAGTCTTACCAAGAAAGTTAATACTCTCTTTTCCTTCAGCATCAAACTTGACCGGATAGAATTTATTATTAAGGATTTCAGATATTACAGAATTTGTAAATGTTTCTTTATCCATTTTTTTACACCAGCCGCACCAGTCGGTGTAAGCGTCTATAAAGAAAGGACGGGGAGATTGTTTGTTGAGCTTTTCTGCTTCCTGTAATGTAAACCACTTAACCGATGACTGTGTAGGAGTAATGGTATTCTGCGATTTAGCTGTACAAACTGTTAAAGCTAACAATATAATTATTATACTCTTTTTCATATAATTATTCTGATAATTAAATTCATATTATTGAACGCAAGATAAAGCAAAATATTTTTATAATTCTATTATGATTTACCCGTTTTTATGATTATCAACAAACTGTCCGGATATTAGTTCAAGATTACTATTGTTAAGAAGATTGTTCATTCAATTTATTTTCTACATTTACCGGTCAAAATCAATTACTAATTTAGAATTATGGAAACTATAACAAATACTCTGCGCGACTCCAAGGCAGCACGTTGGACAGCGCTGGCCATTGTGGCCTTCTCGATGTTATGCGGTTATTATCTTACCGATGTGATGGCTCCGCTAAAGCCGATGCTGGAGAGAGAACTTCTTTGGAACAGTGCCGAGTACGGATTTTTTACGAGCGCTTATGGATGGTTTAATGTGTTTCTTTTAATGCTGATTATCGGTGGAATCATTCTTGACAAGATGGGAGTGAGATTTACCGGTAAAATGGCAACAATCGTCATGGTTATTGGTACTGGAATTAAATATTGGGCAATTTCAACTCATGCACTCGATGGTCATCAAATGCTTGGAATGAAAGCACAGGTTGTTGTTGCGGGTCTTGGTTTTGCCACTTTCGGAGTGGGAGTGGAGGTTGCGGGAATAACAGTATCAAAGATTATTGTGAAGTGGTTTAAGGGAAAGGAATTAGCTCTTGCAATGGGTCTTGAAATGGCTACTGCAAGGATGGGTACCGCACTGGCTCTCTCAACTTCTGTTCCTATAGCGAATGCTTTCCATAAAGTATCAGCGCCGATTCTGGTTTGTCTGATAATGTTATGTATCGGTATGGTTGCATTTTTTATTTATGCAACGATGGATAAGAAACTTGATAAATCTGTTGCAGCTGAAGCAGACAGAAGCGGGGTAGTTGGTGACGAAGAGTCATTCCGGATATCAGACATCTGGTTTATTGTAACTAATAAAGGATGGTGGTACCTTGCTATTCTCTGCGTATTATTCTATTCATCAGTATTCCCGTTCCTTAAATATGCATCTGATTTGATGGTAAATAAATTTGGCGTTGACCCTGAGTTTGCAGGTGCTATACCCGCGTTATTGCCTTTCGGCACAATTCTTTTAACCCCGCTGTTTGGTAATTTATATGACAGAAAAGGTAAAGGGGCAAGCATCATGATACTCGGATCAATACTTCTTATTATTGTTCATGCTTTGTTTTCAGTTCCATTTCTGAAACAAACGCCGGTTGCGATAATTCTTATTGTAATTTTGGGAATTGGTTTCTCTCTGGTACCATCAGCTATGTGGCCTTCTGTTCCTAAAATAATTCCTGAAAAACAACTTGGTTCAGCATACGCCATGATCTTCTGGGTCCAAAACTGGGGATTAATGGGTGTTCCTGCTCTGATAGGATGGGTCCTTAATAAATATTGCATAACCGGTACTCACCTGGTCGACGGAGTTCAGGTATCAAATTATAACTACACTATTCCTATGATGATTTTTACAGGGTTTGGTGTTCTGGCTCTGGTTTTTGCTTTGCTTCTTAAAGCTGAAGACAAAAAGAAAGGTTATGGATTGGAGTTACCAAATATTAAGAACTAATTAAGTGAATTTTTAGTATGACCCTGCAAAATGCGGGGTGATTGAAAGGTAAAAGTTTGTAATTTTACAGGTGTTCTATTCTTGATTGATCTCCAACGAATAAAAGAATATTATGGATACAAATGAGTTTGAAAAATCAAAGGTCTTCAGTTTTAACGAATCCATTGACTATTCAGATGGTGGTATCGTTAGCAAAACTGTTTTGAAAAAGCAAACAGGAAATATCTCTCTTTTTTCATTTGCAAAAGGTGAGGCTTTATCTGAACACACCGCCCCTTTTGATGCAATGATCATGGTAGTTGATGGGAGAGGAGAAGTAGTGATAGGTGGAAAAACATTCATCCTTGATAAAGGTCAGAGTATTATTATGCCAGCAAATATACCCCATGCTGTTAATGCAACCGAAAAATTCAAGATGGTGCTGACTATGATAAAAAGCTGACTGTTAATTATGCCGGTTACGGCAAATCATCAAAATCAACTTTTTTAAAATCTGCTATATCCAGAGCCATTTTTCTATATGATTTACTTGAGTCATCATCGCCTGTAAGCTTTTTGATTCGACTCAACCCGAAATATCCATATGCTTTAAATTCGTTCCCTAAATAACCATAAACTGAAATGTCGTTTATTCCTTTCAAATAGTATTCTTCAGCCAGTTTATTATTGTGATATTTTTTTTCCTGTAAAATGCCATTGTAGATTGCGACCTGAGCCTTGAAATAAGAATTGTTCTTTAAGGCAGATAAAGATTTAATGTATCGTTCTGCTTCCTCGTATTTCCTGATGAGAAGCAGATTTTTGATAAACATTGAAAAGTACTGGATATTTGAGGGGTAGAGTTCGTGAAGATATTTGCTGTGTTCATATGCCTGCTCAAAATTATTTTCAAAACTTAAACAAATTGCCGACAGAAAAGAAGAGGATTCCGCTTTAAAAAGTATTGAATACTTTGATGCCCTGTGAAGTTCTTCGATTCCCTTTGCCTTGTCACCTTTTGGAAAAAGAAATGCCAGGGCCTTATATGCAGGATAGGCTTCAGGATAAGCCTGGCGATAATAATTGTAGAGTCCGGTAAAGAAATAGAAATCAGTATAAACAGAAGTATAGTTAAAGGAACGTCTGATGTATTGATATGTACTGATTGCAAGAGGAATCACTTCCTTATTCATATCATTATCGGAATAAAACAGGAGTAACATTCCTCTGGCTGAAAGATTCGCAAGTAAATACTCTGCATCATCCAGCGTATTATGTTTTGCTTCACACAGATCAATACAGCTTCGCATATTTTTTTCATATACCGCACGGGCAGTCGAGGAAGGAATCAGTGGATAATTTTCCCAATACGTGATCAATCCTTTAATCAGGTAAAGATCAGGATGTCCGGGATACGAATTATCAAGCCTGCTGCAGACTTCGCGGGCTTTTTCAAACTGAAGATTGTAAATGGCAGCAATGCCATCTTTGACCAGTCTGAGAGCTGTAGAATCCCTGAGTATCTGTGCATTCAGTGCAACCGGGCTTAAAAACAAAAAAAGGGCTGATCGCCTTATATATTTATATAATATGTCTGTCACAATTGAATAAAAATATAATCACAAACGATAATTACGTGTATGATAAACAATTCACAATTCCGAATGTTTAAATTGGAATTTGAGTAATAGATATTATTCGCAATTACTAATGATGATTAGAAGATTATTCTCAATTGCCTGCTATAATCCTGAATTATGCCATTTTAATAAGAATCGCCTTGAGGGTATCAGTAACATCCTCTTCCTCATCCACGCATCTTTCAAGGATCTCAAGAATTTTATTATTTTTGATTAATTCTTTTGGATCTTCTTCTTTTTCAAACAGTTCAGATACGCCAACAAAATACAACTCATCAGCTTCGTGTTCAATTGAGGTTACCTTCTCGCATGCAAGAGTTATTTTTTCTTTGTTAGCAACAGGATCCTTAAGGCAATGAATTGCTGCTTCTATCTCCTTTGCACCTGCATAGATTAAAATTGCCATCTCTTTGTAAATAGGGATCATCTTCTTTGGTCTGTAAAGACAAATTCTACGGCTGATACCATTTATTGAATCTACCACATCATCAATATTAGCTGTCAGCTCATGAATATCTTCCCTGTCGAATGGAGTTATGAATGATTTGTTAAGCTGAATGTATGTTTTAACAGTGATATCGTCACCTATATGCTCTACATCCTTGATTTCTTTATTAAGTCTTTCATGCTCAGCGATCTCAGTGCTTGACATTAGTTCTTTAAGAAGTTCAGCTGCTTTAACCAGGTTTTGTGCATCACTTTCAAACAGAGGAAAGAAAGAATGATCCTTTGGGACAAAAAACTTAAGAAAACTATCTATGTTCATAATTATCAATATTATATAACTTTGTTAATAATAATCTAGGCAAGAATAAAATTAAGAATATGAAACATTACTAATCCTACTATGGCTGATACGGGAATTGTTAGTAACCATGCCCAGAATATTTTGGTTGTTACTCCCCATTTAACGGCCGATGCTCCTTTTCTTGCTCCTGCGCCTATTATTGCTCCGGTAATAACATGAGTTGTACTTACCGGGATTCCGAAATGGGTGGCTCCAAAAAGAGTAATAGCGCCTGCCGATTCGGCACAGAATCCTTCAAATGGTTTAAGCTTGGTTATCTTCTGACCCATCGTTTTGACAATTCTCCAGCCACCTAATAATGTCCCTAAGGCAATTGCACCCTGGCAGGAAAGGACAATCCATAAAGCGATGGGATCATTTTTTGTTGCTAAACCTGAAACGATAAGAGCAACCCAGATAATTCCCATCGACTTCTGAGCGTCATTGCCACCATGCCCCAGGCTAAAGGCTGCAGCAGATAAAAGCTGAAGTCGTCTGAAATGTTTGTCAATTCCTGAAGGAGAATGGTTCCTCGCAAAAAAGATCACAATAGCTGAGATTATAAAAGACATGACCATCCCGAGAACCGGGGCAACGACAATAAAAATAACAATTTTTATAACTCCTGACATTATTACTGAACTCCAACCTGAACTGGCAACAGCTGCACCGACAAGCCCTCCGACAAGTGTATGTGAAGAACTGGAAGGAAGTCCCAGCCACCATGTTACGAGGTTCCAGCAAATTGCAGCAACCAGCGCAGAAGCAATAACCGTAAGATTTATCACATCAGGATTGATGACTCCTTTCCCCATGGTAAAAGCTACTTTTGGAGTAAATACAAGGAATGCAATAAAATTAAAAAAAGCAGCCATGGTGACAGCCGCAATAGGAGAAAGTACTTTTGTTGAAACTACTGTTGCTATGGAATTTGCCGAATCATGAAAACCATTAATAAAGTCAAAGATTATGACCAGAGCAACAACAATAGATAAAAACGTCATTTAGCTTTTATTAATAATTAATTTGATAGTATTTCGAGCTTTTGAAATAAGATGAAAAGATATGCTGCTCATTTATATTCTGTTGTATTTTGAAAATAGGCTTACTCAGGTGTCAGCAATGTAACAAAATTGTTACGAATCTCAAAGGGATTGTATTGTTAAGTTTTTGTTACAATCCTGTATTTAGTTACAGCACGGAGAAATAAAGACTTATTCATACTGCAGTACGTAAATTATCATTGTTTTTATTAACAAATTGTACTAATTTTATTATCTTGAAAATTATTAATTAAAAATTATTGAATATGAGCGACATACGTAAACTAGAACCGAAACAATTGTGGAATCACTTTTACGAAATTACCCAGATTCCGCGTCCTTCAAAGCATGAACAGAAGATGATTGAATATATGAAGGAGTTTGGTAAAAAACATAACCTCGAAACTATCGTCGATACTGTTGGAAACGTAATTATCCGGAAACCTGCTACAAAGGGAATGGAAAACAGAAAAGGAGTGATTTTCCAGACTCATCTCGATATGGTACCGCAGAAAAACAGCGATAAGAAACATGATTTCGAAAAGGATCCTATTGAAACGGTAATCGATGGCGAATGGGTAAAAGCTAACGGTACAACACTCGGTTCCGATAACGGAATCGGGGTTGCTGCAACAATGGCTGTATTAGCATCGAATGACCTTGTACATGGACCTGTTGAAGCCCTATTCACAATTGATGAAGAAACCGGAATGACAGGCGTTTTCGGACTCAAAAAAGGTTTGCTTAAAGGCGACATCCTGATGAATCTCGACTCTGAGGATGAAGGCGAATTATATGTTGGTTGCGCAGGTGGGATTGATGTAGCTGCTGTAAAATTATATAAGGAAGAAGCATCTCCCAAAGGAATGGTTGCATATAAAATAGTTGCTAAAGGATTGAAAGGAGGGCATTCGGGAGTTGATATTGCTTTGGGTAGAGCTAACTCGAATAAACTTATGTTTCGTTTCCTGATGCAGGCGGAATCAGATTTTGGAATCAGGCTTGCGGAGGCTGCCGGAGGCGATCTTCGCAACGCAATTCCACGTGAATCTTATGCAGTTATTCTGGTTCCTGACAAAAAGGAAAAAGAATTTGAAGCTTTTGTAAGCGGTTACCAAATAATATATAAGGCTGAGTTTGCAGAAACAGAACCGGACGTTTTATTTACCAGCGAGAAAATTAAAATTCCTGAAAAAGTCATGAACCAGGATGATCAATACAAAATCATTCGTGCAGTATTTATTTGCCCTAACGGGGTAATAAGAATGAGTCAGGCAATGAAAGGCCTTGTGGAAACTTCAAATAACCTGGCAATTGTATCCTGCAAAAAAGGAAAATTCGAAGCATATTGCCTTTGCAGGAGCTCTGTTGATTCTGCAAAAGAGGCTGCTGCCTGGAAAATAGCTGCAGCATTTCATCTTATAAATGCAGAGGTTAAACTTGAAGGTGGTTATCCCGGATGGAAACCTGATATGAAGTCTCCGATTCTTAAAACCATGAGTACCGTTTACAAAGAGTTGTTTGGAAAGGTTCCTGAAATTAAAGCTATTCATGCAGGCCTCGAGTGCGGTCTCATAGGTGGTGTTTATCCTCATCTTGATATGATATCTTTTGGTCCTACCATCAGATATCCTCATTCCCCTGATGAGAAGGTTAATATTGCTTCAGTAGGAAAATTCTGGAATTTCCTGGTTGGTGCCCTTAAAAATATACCTGTAAAAAGCTAAGACTATAAGAGGTTCCTCCTGAGCGGGGAACCTTTATTATTTTATACAATCCGGAATAATGTGGAGCCTTTTTATAAATTGGCTCAGCTGATATTAAATTCATAATACGCGATCCAAAAATATTGACTAGTGCCTGATTAACAAAGCTTATTCAGAGTTTTATTTCAACAAGGAGATCATCTTTCATTACATTGGTATTTGCTCTGGCAGTAACTTTAACAACAGTACCGCTTACAGGAGATACAATCTCATTCTGCATCTTCATTGCTTCAAGTATTACTAAAGGTTCTCCCCTCAGAACACTTGCTCCCTCCCTGACAAGAACATCAATTATTTTTCCTGGCATTGGTGCCTTTATATACTCTTTTTCGGCCTTATCTTTTTTTGAGTTAAGTACTTTCATCCTTTGCAATGAGAAAGGCGTTTCTACAGTAAATGTATAACTGATATCGTTAAAGAGTATCTCATACTTATTCTGACGTGACCGGATAATTTCGACAGGGTACTTACGGTTCTTCCACAAAACATATGTGCCATACTTTTCGTCAGCCTTCAGTTTAACTTCATAATCTCTTTTCCCGATCCGGATACTATGCTTCAAAGGTATCGAAAAGCTGAATTTTTTGTTTTCAGATGAAAGCGCAAAGAGTTTCTTTATCTGCAGTTTATCGTTTGCCATTGTCAATAGTCCGGTTTAAAATTGGTTTATTCTTTTATTAAGCAGCCATGGGCTCATTTCTTTCCCATGTTCAAAATCAATGCTGTTGCTGTTATCCTTAAAGTTTTCTTCTACAAACAATTTGGTTGCCAGCCAGGCAGCAAGCATCTCTTCATATTCGCTGTTGTAATAGTTCTTTTCCAGGTCTTTTTCAATAAATGCTGTCGTAAAACTTCCATCCTGAAACTTCTGATGTCGCATCAGCATACGGAAGAATGGCAAAGTAGTTTTTGTACCTTTTATCCAGACTTTATCAAGTGCCATCTTGCAGTTTTTGATAGCATCTTTTCTATTTTTTCCTTTTACAATCAGCTTCGCTACCATTGAGTCATAACTGGCTACAATTGAGGATCCGGCCTGAACTCCGGTATCAACTCTTACACAGGCATCCGTAGGCATATGAAAATTTTGAATTTTTCCCGGATCAGGTGCAAATCCTGCCTGAACATCTTCAGCATTTATACGGCATTCGATGGCCCACCCATTAAGTTTAATATCACTTTGTTTATATCTGAGTTCTTCTCCATTTGCAATCCTGATCTGCTGTTCAATAAGGTCAATACCTGTTATAATTTCAGTTACGGGATGCTCAACCTGTATCCTGGTGTTCATTTCCATGAAATAGAAATTTTTATCAGAATCCAGAAGAAACTCCACTGTTCCTGCTGAATAGTAATCAACTGCTTTTGCAATCTGTACAGCCAGATTTCCCATTTGTTCCCTGAGGTTATCATCCAGTGCTGACGAAGGAGCTTCCTCAAGTAATTTCTGGTGTTTCCTTTGGATTGAACACTCTCTTTCACCTAGATGGATTACATTGCCTTTAGTATCTCCAAGTATTTGAAACTCAATGTGTTTAGGATTTTCAATATATTTTTCAACAAATACGGAAGGATCGTTAAAGGCTTTTTCTGCTTCTTTACTCGCAATAAGAAACATCTTTTCCATCTCGTCAGATTTCCTTACTATCCTCATCCCTCTTCCTCCGCCTCCTGAAGCAGCCTTTATTATAACAGGGTAGCCTATTTTTTCAGCAATTATAACTGCTTCCTCCTCATTCGAAATATTTCCCTCACTTCCCATTGCCATGGGTATGCCTCCTGCTAAAGCAATTTTACGTGCAATTGTCTTATTGCCCATCTTGTAAATAGCATCTGGGGATGGACCTATGAAAATTATATCATTATCGATACACTTCTGAGCAAAATAAGCGTTCTCAGCCAGGAACCCGTAACCCGGATGGATCGCGTTGGCTTTAGTTTTCAGGGCAATGGCAATCAACTTTTCAATATCGAGGAATACCGGGATATCTGAAACATCTTCAGTATTGTCAAAAATGACATCCGCATTTGCAAGGTACATGGCGTTGGTCTCAACAGCAGTTTTAACAGCGACAGTTTCAATTTTCATCAGACGGGCAGTCTTCATTATCCTTACGGCAATCTCGCCTCTGTTCGCAATTAATATCCTTTTTATTTTCATAGTGCTAAATTCCTGAATTGTTAACCCTCATAAAGGTTCTTTGTTCATTTTGTCTGTTTTCTTATAACGGCATATTACCATGCTTCCTTGCCGGTACCTTAACCCATTTGTTACTCAATGCATTTAACGCTGATATAATCTTTTTCCTTGTTACAGCCGGATCAATAACTTCATCAATATATCCGCTTTCATCAGCGATAAAAGGATTTGCAATTTTATCACGATATTTTTTTACAAGTTCTTTTTTAAGTTCAACCGGATTTTTTGATTCAGCGAGTTCTTTTCTGTAAAGTATTGCAACAGCACCATCAGGGCCCATAACAGCAATTTCAGCTGAAGGCCACGCGTAGTTAAAATCGCCTCCAAGGCTTTTACTGTTCATCACAATAAAAGCTCCCCCGTATGCTTTTCGAAGAATAACAGTTATCTTGGGAACAGTGGCTTCACTATAAGCAAAAAGCATTTTTGCACCATGCCTGATTATCCCTGCATGCTCCTGGTCGACACCTGGAAGGAATCCCGGGACATCTTCGAGTGTAATTATGGGTATGTTAAAGGCATCACAAAACCTGATAAATCTTGCACCTTTTGTTGATGAATCGATATCAAGTACACCGGCCAGAACTTTTGGCTGGTTTGCTACAATACCAACAGATTTACCTTTTATTCTGGCAAATCCGGTTACGAGGTTGGCCCCGAAGAGCTCCGCTGTCTCAAAAAAACTGTTCCTGTCAACAAGCTGGTTTATAACATCTTTAACATCGTAAGCTTTGTTGGGATCGTCCGGAATAATATCCCTGAGTTTTTCATTAATTTCCCCAATCGACCCGTCATCGGCAACTACAGGTGGATTTTCCACATTATTAGATGGGAGATAAGACAGGAATTTCTTCAGAGCAAGAATTGTATTTTCCTCATCGTCATAAATCATATGCGCGACACCGCTTTTTCGTGCATGTATTTCAGCACCTCCAAGTCCTTCAAGTGTTACATCCTCATTTAAAACCTCCTTTACTACATTGGGTCCGGTAACGAACATATAGCTTGTATGGTTAACCATAAAGACAAAATCAGTCAGGGCAGGGGAGTATACGGCGCCACCTGCTGCAGGTCCCATTATAATAGATATCTGCGGAATTATTCCTGATGATTGAATTATATTATAAAAAATCCGGGCATATCCACTAAGGCTGGCAACACCTTCCTGAATCCGTGCACCGCCTGAGTCGATTAATGCAATAATCGGAGAACCCATCTTAAGCGCCATTTCCTGTATTTTGGCTATTTTCTTTGCATGAACAATCCCCAGCGATCCGCCCATAATTGTAAAGTCCTGAGCATAGGCAAATATCAGACGACCGTTCACTTTGCCATGTCCCACAATTACTCCGTCACCATAATACCTTTCTACCTTGCCAAATTCAACAGGCTGATCTGCCGGAGTAACAAATTCATCTATTTCTTCAAAAGTTCCGTGGTCAAAAAGAAGGTTGATCCGTTCATGGGCGGTAAGTTTGCCCTTTGAGTGTTGCTTTTCCGCCTGCTTATGGCTATACTGCTTTTTAATTGCCTCCTGACGAGCTGTGTAGGCTTTATAATATTTACCTGATAAATCCATACCCTGAAATTTTAATGGTGTCAAAAATAGACAATATCATGTTAATTACAAATAGAACCTTCGACCGGAAATAGATCACATTCTGTAATATAATGATAAACAACTAAATGGACAATAAGTTATTTAGAACGGCTCAATCTTAGTCTAGCGGTCTTGCGGTCTTGTAGTGTTGTAGTCTTGAGGCCTTTTACTTTTTACTTTTGTCTTTTGTCTTTTGTTACTTTGGTTTAAACAATCCCTCGGCATTGGAACCAAGCATTCCTGCTTTAAGCATCGTTTCACTTGCTACTTTAAGGTTCCTGATCATCTTTTTGTCAACAACAGGGAAATGGCGCATT
>JANYJP010000050.1 GCA_025358455.1 Bacteroidales bacterium | reverse complement strand
CCCGGGAATGGCTGTGTTCGGATGGAGCATCCTGATGGCATTAAATATTGCAATAAGTAATATATGGGGCATCTTCCTGAGTGAATGGAAGGGGGTTAAAAGAAAAACACTAATTGTATTATCGATCGGAATAATTCTACTGATACTATCAACGTTTGTAGTCAAATTAGGCTAAGTAATATGGAGACAAAGAGATTTGGTTTTAAAATGAAAATGCTTCCCGGTTTTAAGGAGGAGTATAAAAAACGTCATAGTGAAATATGGCCCGAACTTGTACTTTTACTTAAAAATGAAGGAATTGGAAACTATTCAATCTTCCTCGATGAAGAAACTAACACACTTTTTGCTTATCAGGAACAATCCGGCGAGAGCTCATCGCAGGATCTTGGAAATACTGAAGTTGTCAAAAAATGGTGGAAATTTATGGCCGATATTATGGAAACAAATCCGGATAACTCTCCGGTAACAATTCCTTTGGAACAGGTTTTCTATATGGAATGAAGACAAAGATAAAGACAAAAGTAAAAAGTGAAACGTTATGTTAAATACAATCATATTATGAAAAAAGAAATGATTGAAAAATCATATCAACTGGCAAAAGAAAGATATGCCGCACTGGGAGTCGATACCGACAAGGTGATAGCAGAAATGGATAATATCAATATCAGTTTGCATTGCTGGCAGACCGATGATGTAGGCGGTTTCGAAAAGGCTGGATCTGTACTTGGTGGCGGAGGAATTCAGGCTACCGGAAACTTTCCCGGAAAATCAAAAACCATTGAACAAATGAGGGCAGACCTCGACAAGGTGATGTCGCTGCTACCCGGGAAACAAAGGTTAAACCTTCATGCTATTTATGGTGAGTTTGGAGGAGAAACAGTTGACCGTGATCAGATTGAAGTAAAGCATTTCCAGGGATGGATCGACTGGGCAAAGAAAAGAGGAATAGGACTCGATTTCAACTGCACATGCTTTTCACATCCCTATGCCGACGATGGATTTACCCTATCTGCCAAAAATGAGAAAATCAGGAAATTCTGGGTCGAGCATACAAAAAGGTGCCGAGCAATAGCAGCAGAAATGGGGAAACAACTCGGCACTCCTGCAGTGCATAATATATGGATTCCGGACGGATCGAAAGATACTCCTGTTGACAGGAATGGGTTACGCGGACAATTGAAAAAATCTTTGGATGAGATTTTTGCAGTTAAATATCCAAAGAAGCACCTGAAAGATTCCGTAGAGAGCAAGTTGTTTGGAATAGGTTCAGAGTCAATGGTTGTTGGATCGCATGATTTTTATGTTGGATATGCTATCAGAAACAATACCATGATTACTCTTGACAATGGTCATTTCCATCCAACCGAGATGGTGGGAGACAAGATATCTTCCATTCTGCAGTTTGTCGATGAGATTTTGTTGCATCTTACACGTGGTGTTCGTTGGGACAGCGATCATGTTCTTACTTTTAACGACGAACTTTTACTCATTACCGGAGAAATAGTACGTTGCAATGCCCTGAAAAGAGTAAATGTAGGACTAGACTTCTTTGATGCCAGTCTGAACCGTATCGGCGCTTATGTTATAGGAACCCGGTCTGCGCAAATGGCTTTTATGTACGCCTTGCTGGAACCTGGCAAAACCCTTCTGAAATTTGAAGATGAGGGAAAGAACTTCGAAAGACTAGCGCTTCTTGAATTACTTAAATCAATGCCTTTCGGTGCCGTATACGATTATTACTGCATGAAAAGCAAAGTGCTTGTAGGACAAGATTATATTGATGAGATTATGAAATATGAAAAAGAGGTTCTTCTAAAAAGATAGGCTTTGTGCCACCAATTTTTACACCCTTCGCACCCCAAATGGGGCTCTAACCGGGTAATTTAAAGTTGAATACCATATAATGTAAATCTTTGAGAATGAAATGAAAGAGACAGTTATAGCAATATTTGATATTGGTAAAACAAATAAGAAATTATTGCTGTTTGATGAAGACCTGCGCGTTGTGCTGGAATCAGAACAGAAATTTGCCGAGATTAAAGATGATGATGGCTTTGAGTGCGATGATATTGAACATATTGAAAACTGGATACATGAATCTCTTTCCGGATTAGTGAAGTCAGATAAATTTGACCTGAAAGCGGTCAATTTTACTACATATGGAGCTACTATTGTTTATCTCGATGAAAATGGAAAGAGACTGACTCCTGTTTATAATTATCTGAAACCAATAGCTGAAATAATTCCTGAAAGCCTCTACAAGCGACATGGAGGCAGGGATGAATTTTGCAGAAGGACCGCTTCCCCCGCTCTGGGTATGCTTAACTCAGGAATACAACCACTATGGCTTAAGTTTGCCAAACCGGAAGTATTTGCCAAAGTAAGACACATACTTCATTTTCCACAATACCTTTCCTATGTTTTAACCGGGAAAATCTACTCTGAACATACTTCTATCGGATGTCATACGGCATTATGGGATTTCGACAACATGAAATATCATTACTGGGTTGAAACTCTTGGCCTTAACCTGCCGCAACCTGTTCCGGTAGCGACGTTGAATGAAATGATTATTGATGGGAAGAAAATATTGGTAGGCATTGGAATACATGACAGTTCTTCTTCACTTGCTCCATATTTTTCGAGCAGCAAAGGAAAGTTTCTGCTTCTATCGACCGGAACATGGTGTATAAATATGAATCCTTATAACACTGAAAAATTAACATCGGAACAGCTTGACAGAGATTGCCTGTGCTATATGAGTATTGAAGGGCAACCAGTTAAATCTTCCAGATTATTCCTTGGCCATCTGCACGAATCCGCTCTTTTAATTCTGGCAGAACACTTCAGGAAATCAGAGGATTATTATAAAAAAGTAAAAGCCGATAAAAAATTGTCAGCCTTTTTAAAGTCTAAATTTAATGAAAAGAAAGTATTCTTTCGAACCGGGGCATATTCACCTGAAATTAAGAAATATGTTGATATGTATGAGTTCAGTACCTTTGAAGAAGCCTATCATCAATTGATGAATGAACTCTGTGATCTTACAGTTGAGTCAATAAATATGGTACTGCCGTCTGAGGATGATACCGAGAATCTTTATATAACAGGAGGCTTTTCTAAAAATGAACTTTTCCTGAATCTTATAACTGAGGCATATCCTTCGAAAAATGTATTTACTTCTGAAATTGCAAATTCTTCGGCACTTGGCGCTGCACTTGTTATTTCAGGTTCTAAACCGGTATTGAATCTTGGACTTAATTCAGTTAAATAACCTGTTATCAGATGATTAAAAAGAATATTTTACTAATATCATTGTTCATTATAATAATTAGCTTTTCCTGTAAAAAAACCTATGATACTGATGGGAAGAGTATTGTAATAAATGAGGTAATGCCTGTAAATTCAACAGTTGTTGCGGATCAGAATGGTCAGTATGATGACTGGATTGAATTATTTAATCTAACATCAACGAAGATTGATATTACAGGATACTACCTCTCGGACAGTAAAAACAATCCCAAAAAATGGAAATTTCCATCCGGCACATATATAGAAGGAAACGAATACCTTATAATATGGGCTGATAAAGATACTACCCAGGCAGGGTTGCATACTAACTTTAGTCTTTCATCGCTGGGAGAAAAGGTAATTTTTTCTAATAGCGATGGTTCTCAGATTGATAAAGTTGAATATCCTGCTCAAACGCTCGAATTATCATATTCGAGATTTCCTGATGGCACTGGCTTTTTCAGATGGCAAAACCCTTCCTTCAACATAACCAATGGCAGTTCAAAATAGTTTTTTAAGGGATTATATAACCGTTTAATGGAACATCGGCTTGTAAATATAGATTTTAATGAAGTTTAGAATATTATTTTTCTTTTTATTTCTTATAATTTTCATGCAAACGGGTTACTGCCAGAATAGAGATTTTGGCATATGGTATGGATTTAATGCTGAACATTCAATCAGCAAGAAGATTGAAATAGATTTAGCAGCAGTTCTTCGCACCTTTAATAATGCGACCCGAACAGATCAGGCATTTTTTGAAGGTGGAATTACATATAAATTAAATAAACACCTTTCCGCATCAGGTTCATACAGGTTTACTGAGAAGATTGAAAGTAATTCGCGATTCTATCCACGTCATAAATTATTCGCCGACATAAAAGCTACTTTACCATCCGGTAATTTCATTTTCTCATCGAGGTTCCGGTTTCAGTATCAGAATAAGACATTCATTGAAAAAGCATCAGATGAGATTCCTGATTATCACTTCAGAATAAAACTTAAAGCTGTTTATATAATCACTCAATTTCCTTTAAATCCGTATTTGTATTTTGAATCATTCAGTCAATTATTTGCTAATGCCCATCGTTTTTCAGATAAAAACAGGTTTGCCGCAGGCGTTGAGTGCAAAATTACCCAAAAGCAATCTGTCGATGCCGGATATATGTTGCAGCGTGATTTTGAACCTCACATATCTGATATGTACATAGTTTCAATAAACTATAATATTAAGTTTTAAATAAGTTCGGAATACCAGGTGAATTAGTTGAGCTATGTATCATAATATCTTGTATATTAGTGATATGTAACGAATCAGAGAGTTATTTAGATTAGGTTTATTTAAAACTAATGAATACATTTGTTTTTATGCATTTGTATCGTGGAAAATAGATTTTTAAGGTGTTTTTGAATATCTGAATGTTGATAATGATATTTTATGATTTTTCTCAAAACCAGTAAAAAGATCAGATTTATGAAAAAAGTTAAGTCAGCTATTTTGATGATATTGGCGCTTGTAACAAGCTTAACAGCAGTGTGCCAGAATCAGGTTACCAGGGAAAAGATTAAAAGTCTGATAGTAACGGAAGAAAAATATGATATGCTTGTTAAGAAACAATATAAGGAATCTGAAACATATTATGATGCAGGAGGCAATGTAATTGAGGATATTGCCTACAAACAAGGTAAAGTAAATAAGCACTTTAAATACCAGTATGATGTAGAAAATAACAAAATAAAAGAAGAAGAATTTGATTCTGCAGGAAAGCTTATTGAAACATCAGAATACAAAATTGAAAATGGTCTGCGAACGGAGAAGACAGTCTATGATAATAATAAGAAAATCAAGTCAAAGAAATTTTATAAGTATACAAATTTTTAAATGATGCTTTTTCCGGATACCAGGGAGGCATTAAATTCATTTACTCCGATAGGATTAAATGAAATGGATCAGGTCAGTTTTATGAACAGAACTGATCTGAAATTTGTATTGTCTGCCGGCAGAGTCACTGATTTACTGACAAGTCTTGACAGAGGTTATAAAATTCTCGAAATCAACAATGAGAGATTATACTCATATTGTACAACCTACCTTGATACCAGCGACTTCATGTTTTTTAACCAGCATCTTACAGGTAAGCTGGAAAGGAATAAGGTCCGTTTTAGAAAATATGAATCAACAGGCATGACATTCCTTGAAGTAAAAAGGACTACCAACAAAAACAGGACAATTAAATGGAGGATAGAAAATAAATTATCATCCGACAGCTTATGCGACAATAAGGCTTCTGAGTTCATCAGTATGTATGTGCCGCAAGTCTCTCTTTTTCTGAAACCTGTGCTGATCAGCAGGTTTAAAAGGGCAACCTTCATAGGATCAGATATGAAAGAACGGGTAACAATTGATTATGACCTGTGTTTCGCTGACACTACGGGGAATAATATAGAAATGCCTTCTATTGCCATTGTCGAATTGAAGAAAGACCGTATCAATTATTCGTCACTTATGGCAAAAAGGCTGAAAGAGATGTCGGTGCGGTCAACAGGTTTCAGTAAATATTGCGTTGGCGCCTCATTACTTCACAATCCACCCCGGACGAATTTAATTAAATCAAAACTCTTACTTATAAAAAAAATAGAAAATGAATATAGCTCACATATTAGCGTTTGATTCTATCAAAATAGCCGGTGTAGAGGTTATTGATATACCGGCTTTTTTGGAATTTGTTTTCCGGTATGCCCTTAATACCGTAGTTATACTCTTACTCGTAAGGTGGTTATACTATTCAACCACGAAAAGAAAAGACTATCTGTTCACTTTTATTTTGATTTCAAGCGTTATCTTCCTTTTATGTTTCCTTCTTGCAAGTGTTAAACTACAGATGGGATTTGCCCTCGGACTTTTTGCAATCTTCGGGATAATCCGTTACAGAACTGACTCAATTCCAATCAGGGAGATGACGTACCTTTTCCTTGTTATAGGTATTTCGGTAATCAATGCACTTGCCGGAATAAGAACCAGTCTTGCTGATTTGCTATTTACCAACCTGATACTTATTGCAATAACTTATGGTTTCGAGAAGAGATGGCTGTTGAAGCACGAATCATCAAAAACAATAACATATGAGAAAATTGAACTTATTAAACCTGAAAACTATAACCAGCTGGTTAATGATCTGAGTGAAAGAACAGGGATAAAAACAATTAAGAGGGTAGAAACAGGAAAGATAGATTTTTTGAAAGATACATGTACCCTTACAATATTTTTTGACTCAGTTGGTAATGAAAATGCCTCTTCAATGTCAAATAAAAAGAACAATGATGATGATGATGATTAGAATTTTTTTCTTTTTAATAAATCCTTTCTCCCAGAGCAGCTTTAAGTTTGTATATGCTTGCTGCATAATCAATTCTCGCTTTCAGAAGTATTAATCTGCTTTCAGATACAGAAGTATTGGCATCGAGAAGATCAAGGTTTGTGATCACCCCTGATTTAAAGCTTGTTTCTGCCAGTGAATTTGCCTTTTCTGCCTGTGAAAGCTGAAGGATGAATTGGCTGACCTTTTTCTCTGCCGCAGACATATAAGCCTCTGCTTCAAATAGCTCATTCGAAATGTTTCGTCTTGTAAAATCAGATTCGTACCTCAATGAAGTTATAGCAGACTGAGCCTGTGAAACTGAATATTTGTTCTTCATCCCGTCAAAAATAGGGATTCGCAAACCAAGACCCAGAACATAATTTGGTGTCAGTTTATTGAGATCGGGGATATAACCGTTTTTTGCCCCGGCGGATGCCTGGAGACTCAACATCGGTTTATTCTGAAGCTTTGCCACACCATACCTTAACTCTGCCAGAGCAGTCTTTTTCTGGTTCATTATCACTTCATCCCTGTTGTGAAATGCATATTCTAAAAGGGAGTCAGCAGGTATGACAGGAGGTTCAGCGATAAGTTCATTTTTCACAACCGGATAAGTGCTGTAATTACTACCCAATAATGAATTCATAGCTGCCTGCTGTGCTGTTAAGGCCGCTATCAGATCGACTTTCTGACCTTCAACTGTTGATATCTTAACTTTTGTTGCAAGAACCTGGTATTCAGTCGCTGATCCTGTAGCCATCATTTTTTCAACCTGATTGAGATGTTCGTTCAATGCAGCGATTTGCTCGTCTTTGATCTTAATTGCGGCCTGCAGGAATAAAAGGGTATAAAAGCTATTTACGGTAAAAAGTGAAAGTTTCTGTTTTACCTGTTCAATTGCCTGTTCTCCTAAAGCCTTGTTTTCATTTTCAACTTCTATATTCTGTCTTGTCCTTCCGAAATCATATACAACCTGCCTGTAATTAAATGATGCTGAATAATTATTATTTGGGTAAAGCTGGAAAGTACCGAAATCCGGAATTGTAAGTTTGGTGACAGGTCCGATGTTTGCAAAACTCCCTGTCATATCTATTTCCGGATAATAGCCTGACCTTGCCAGCCCAATCCTTGAATCAGCATTTTTAATTGCTTCTTCGGCAACCTTAACAGTCGGATGTGTAGCTACTACAACTTTAATAATGTCCTTCAGAGTAAGCGAATCTTTATCGGTATTTCCCTGTGATGGATAAGTTGTCTGACAATTAGTTATTTGATTAAATACCAGTATCATCATCACTGATGCAAGAATTGATCTCTTAATTATTTTGTTATTCATGTGCCGGAAGATTTTGAATTTTTGTTTTTTTCCCATGAAGAAACAGGATAGGTATTCCCCCAATCAATGTTATGATACCTGCCAGGAGAAAATCATCATTTATTCCTTCAATATATGCCTGTTTGTTCAGATTTGAAAGCATTAGCATCTGACCTTGTCTGGTGGCATTTGCCGGTGAACTGCCTGCATTGTGCTGAACATGAAATGTGATTTTATTTATTGTATTCTTATAAACCTCAGAATTTTGTTTCACTGCTCCATTGAAAACCTGACCATGAAAACTTACTCTTGTGGTTAATAAAGTTGCAAGGAGTGCCACGCCCAGACTGCCCCCGAGCTGCCTGATTGAATTTGTTATTGCTGAAGCCTGAGCCATTTTTTCTCTTGGTATTTCCGATAGCGATATTGTGCTTAGAGCAGTAAATATCAGTCCCATGCCCAGACCTCTTAAATAGAGTGAGAGCATTATGAAGTTCAGTTCCGTCATCCATGATAGTCTGGAGTTTAGAAAGAAGCTGCACGCGAGAAGAATAACACCCAGAAAAATAGGTAGTTTTGGGGTAAATTTGTCAGAAATCCTTCCTGAAACAGGTGCAATTATTCCCTGAATTATGCCAACAGGAAGGAATACTGATCCGGACTGTAGTGCAGAATAGCCCAACGAATTCTGAAGATATAACGGCAATAAAAAGGTACTTCCGAACATTCCCAGGCTAAAAATAAGAAGAATAATATTTGCGATACCGAAATTATGATTCATCAGAAGCCGTAAATCCAGGAGTGGTTCTTTAACTGTTAATTCAGCGGTTATAAAAACCGCCAGCGCAATCAAAGCTATTGCCCCGCATCCGAGTATATATGGTGCATGCCATCCTTCCGAGTTTGTTGCTGCATTTCCCTGCGATAATGCATACAAGGTAAGGGGTAGAAAGAGAGTCACGGATATGAAGCCTACCACATCGAACTTCCTTGTCTGCCTGTTTATATATTCACTTTGTACAACAATTGTGAATAACATAGCCACTATTCCTATAGGTATGTTTACGTCGAAGATCAATGGCCAGCTGAAATTATCAATAAGAAAACCTCCGATAATTGGTCCGAACGAAACTGAAGCTGCTGCAGAAATGCCCCAGAAGCCAAGCGCGATACCACGCTGGCTTGGCGGAAATTCTCTGGTAATGATTGCCATACCAAGTGGCTGAATTGTACCTGCTCCTAAACCCTGAATGACTCGTGATGCGATCAACATATTCTCATTCGAAGATCTCCCGCATAACATTGATCCAAGTGTAAATAGAAATAATCCAATGAAATATAACTGCTTGTACCCAAACTTGTCAGCCAGCCAGCCTGACGTTGGGAGCGCTACAGCCATAGCCAGCATGTATGCTGTTATTACCCATTCAATTTTATCGAGCCCTACGCCAAATGAAGCCATTATTTTCGGCAACCCCACATTCACAATTGTGGCATCAAGAACCGCGATAAATGTACCGAGCATAACATTGGCAAGTAAAAACCATTTGTAATTCAGGCTTTTCGGATGAAAGCCCGAGTTACGGTTTCTTACCAGTTTACGGATTCGGTGTAAGGGAGTTCGCCGCCTTTCCATTACCTGTTCTTAATAATCTTGACAACTGCTGACATTCCTGACAGTATATTGATTGAGGAGATATCTTTGTTGCTATCAGTTTTGTCAATTGAGATTCTTATTGGAATTCGCTGGGTAACCTTTGTAAAATTCCCTGAAGCATTGTTAGCAGGAATTAGTGAAAAAACAGACGCGGTGCTTGATCCGATAAGAAAGATTTTCCCGCTGAACCAAATGTCAGGGAATGCGTCTAAAGAAATTCTAACATCCTGCCCAACACTTATTTCTCCGATTTTTGTCTCTTCCAGAAATGCCACGATCCATAGGTTTTTGTTCAAGGTCATTGTAAATACAGATTGACTTGGCTGAACTACATCTCCCTGGAGAAGCCACCGTTTTGCCAGTATCCCGTCAGCAGGAGCAAAGAGTCTTGTATTTTTCAGCTGGGTGTCAAGTACTTTAATCTGGGCATTTGCTGTTTCAACTGCGGCGTTTGCCGTCGATATCATCGATTTTGATACCATCAACTGAGCTTTGGCAGCATCAAGCTGAGCTTCAGCGGTCTCAAAAGCCTTCTTAACATGATCAAATTGCTCTGGTGTTATGACTCCACCGGCTGACTGACTTTTGGCCCTGGTAAAATCTTCTTTTGCTCGTTCAAGGCTTATCTCAAGTACCCTGATGCCTTTCTGATCAGAACTGTATTTCGTCTCAGATTGTGTAAAATTTGCCAGTGCCTGCAACCTCAGAGCCAAAGCCTGATTTCTTTGAGCAATAAAATCCGAACTGTCAAGGTCAGCCAGAAGAGTACCTTGTTTAACGGCATCTCCCTCTTTAGCATAAACTGAAGCTAACCTGCCCATTATTTTTGAACCCACACCTACATTATCTGCATCAACATGTGCGTCATCAGTTGTAATATAACGGGAATAATCTCTGTACCAAAACCAACCACCAGCTATAACGGCTAAAATTACTATTGTGAGTGGAATATATACTCTGAGTCTGTTTTTACCTGATTCTGATTTCATATAATAAATCTTGTTTTTGATATTTAATACTCACTATTTTAAACTGTTATTTCCTGAGCCCTTTGATAAAAATATCAGTAAAGGTAATTGTATTTTCAAGAAGCCGGTCATACTCATCCTGTTCAATAAAGAGTGTGCCTTTTTCATTCACTACTGATACCCTGAGTCCTTTAAGCAGGTCAAGAAACAGTGATGCAGTCTGATCAGGATCATCAATTTTAAAAACCCCGAGATTTACACCTTTCTCAAAAACCCTGATAATTATTTCCTTTTCTTTTTCTTTGAATATCCTGATCGTATCCCTGAAAACAGGTTTAAGATCTGAATATACTTCAAGTCTTAATCTGCTCAAATTAAGCAAAGTGCGGAAATATGAAAGCCGGACATTTACATATTCACGGAGAAGTTGTTCGGGCTCCTGAATATTCATGACACTTTCTGAGATTTTATTAATAAACTCAGCTTGTTCCTTTTCTACAACTGCTTTGTAAAGACTCTGCTTGTCAGGAAAATAATAATATAAAGAAGCCTTGGACAATTTAAGATCATTTGCTATTTCACGCATTGAAGTCTTTTCAATTCCAAATAATCCGAAACGTCTTTGAGCAACCTCAATTATCAATCTTATTCTATTGCCTTTCTCAATAATTTCTTCTGTCCTCATTTTTTACAAAAAGATGCAAATATAACAATCAATCTGACCAATTTGTTTAAATGGTCAGAGAAAAAAGGATGCGGCAGAGAGAATAGGCATTTCATTTACAGTGTTCAATTATTCTTCAAAAATATTTTCTACTGAGTTGAAGTAAATGTACATTTGAAACAATGATGTTTAAACATTATAATGAAATAATCATTTTAATAACAGCGTATTAATTTTATTAATAATTTGAGAATAAAAACGGTTAATTGACATTATCAAAACTTGAACTTATGAAGAAATTTAAGGAATTCACATTTTTATTATGTCTCCTGGTCTTTTCGATAAATGAGGTCTTCTGTCAGATTAATCCTGACAGACAATGGCCCGCTTACCGTGGAAGATTTTCCTCTGGTGTTTTAGATAATGCAAATCTTCCTGAATCCTTTGATATAAGCAAGATGATTAATGTCAGATGGAAGACAGTGATTCCGGGTCTCGGACTTTCCAGTCCCGTGATTTGGGACAATAAAGTATTCATAACAAGCGCTGTAAGCCAGGCTGATATCGCTGGCTTTAAACCAGGTATTTATGGTGACATCTCCCCGGTAAAGGACTCTTCAATTCATGAATGGAAAGTATATTGTATCGATAAGAACACCGGAAAAGTGTTGTGGGACAGAACATCATATAAAGGGATACCGAAAATGAAACGTCACCCAAAATCGACCCATGCTAATACATCCGTTGCAACCGATGGGCAATATGTCGTGGCATTCTTTGGTTCAGAGGGTTTGTTTTGTTACGATATGAATGGAAATCTAAAATGGCAAAAGAGTTTTGGTTTGCTGAAATCGGTTTTCTTCATGGTCAAAACAGCTGAGTGGGAGTTTGCCAGTTCCCCGGTCATTTACAAGGGGGTACTTATTATACAGTGCGATGTACTTGAAAACTCTTTTGTTGCTGCCTATGATATCAAAACAGGAAAAGAACTGTGGAAAACTCAGCGTGATGAATACCCGGGTTGGTGCACACCAAATATTTACCAGAATGCAGGGAAAACATATGTTGTTCTTAATGGTTACAAAAACCGTGGCGGATATGATTTTGAAACAGGTAAAGAGGTGTGGAAGATGTCAGGTGGTGGAGATATCCAGATTCCTACACCAATAGTAGGTAATGATGTGATTTATTTTAACAGCGCCCACGGAAGATATTCACCGATTATAGCGGTAAAAACCGATGCAGTAGGGGATATTACATTGAAAGATAATGAAACAACAAACGATTATATAAAATGGAGCCTTCCACGCGGAGGGTCATATATGCATACAATGCTTTTATATAAGAACCATCTTTATAATGTAAACTGGAATGGGATTGTTGTATGCCTCGATCCTGAAACAGGGAAGGAGATTTATAATGCAAAGCTGGGAAAGACCCGGAGCTTTATTGCATCTCCTGTTGCATCTGATGGAAAAATATATGTTGTTGATGAGGAGGGAACGGTTTATATTTTACAGGATGGAGAAAGTTTTAATATGCTTGCTGAAATTCCTATGAATGATATTTGTATGACCGCCCCGGCAATTACCGACGGAATGATTATTTTCAGAACTCATAAATATCTTATGGCAGTAGGAAAAAAATAAGCTTTCCTATTCTTTTTTCAGACTTGCAATTAGTGAATTCTTTGTTACTGATTTCACCGAGATTAACAAGGCAGCCAATCCGGTAATTACTATGGCCACGATCATCAGTATCATAAACAACCATGACATTTCATGATTATTTTTTAATGATGGTAATGTTGCAATTATAGCTGATATAATGCCGGTTGAGACTCCGGCAAACAGAATCAGCATTTGTTCCGAAAGAATCATTCTCCGGATCTTTTTTACATGAAAACCTGTTGCCATCATAAGTGCAAATTCGTGCCTTCTCTGGTTATAGTTCCGTAGTAGCACAAATCCCAGTCCCGCGATGCCGACTATCATTCCCAGAGCTCCAAATACCCCAAATACTGAAAGATAAGTGTTGGTAACTTTATAAAATGATGCAAGTCGGTCTGATGTCTTTTCAATATTTACACCATAATTTGCAAGCCTCTCATTCAACGTGCTTTCGTATAAATCTGTCAGACTGCTGTTACCATCAACAAGCAATACTGAACTTCCGGAGACCGAAGGGTAAAACTTCGTAAAATTCTCCATCCCTATAAGTACATTACCCTGAAATACAGATGATTGTAGTCCTGCTGCAATGATTATATTCAATGGCATGCCATTCTCTGCCCTGAGGATTAAAGTATCTCCGGGCTTTAGTTTTAGTCCCCAATCAAGAACTGTTTGGTCGGCAATGCCATAAATTGTATTTTTTTCTGAAGGGAGTTTTAAATATTCCCATGGATTCGCAATTACATTTGATCGGAGTACTTTTGAAAAAGAAAATGACTTTTTTTCTATAAAATCAGAAGGATCAATGCCGAGTAGAGGAGGAGCCGAAATATGATTAAGGTTCAGGCAGCTTGCATCATTTCCTGACGATCTTTTCATCGGTACAAATCGTATCCCCTTAAACTGATCCTCATCAAGCCCCATTGTCTTCCTGCCAGATTCTTTGTTAAGATCCTCTTTTACAGGGATCGTGTTTTCACACCAGAGCAA
>JANYJP010000126.1 GCA_025358455.1 Bacteroidales bacterium | reverse complement strand
TTAATTGTCTGGTGTGGCAATAATGAAAATGAATGGGGAACATGGGGATGGGGTTTTGCAAACAGCGGGAAAATTGTTCCGGATTATATAATTTACCACCATTTGATGCCGGTCATCATGAAAGAAGAAGATCCATACCGTTTTTACTGGCCAAGTTCTCCATATTCAGAAAATTTTGAATTTCCCAATAGCCCCATAACAGGGGATCAGCATCCATGGGGAGTTTCGCTTCAAAAGGACAGCACTAGTTTCTGGGCTTACAGGGATTATGTGGATCGTTTTCCGAACGAAGGAGGGGTTCTTGGTGCCAGCCCTCCTGCCTCACTACGCCAATTCCTGCCGCCTGATGAGCAATTTATCCGGTCCTTTTCATGGGATTTGCATGATAACATGATGAATTTCGTGACCGACAAAAAGGGCGTAACATATAAATTTGTTGAAGATTGGCTTGGCAAAGATTATACGAAAATGAGTTTTGAAGATTATGTCTTTGCAAGCTCGTTACTTCAGTCTGAAGGATTGATGGAGTACATAAATAATTATCACAGGAGGATGTACAGCAGTTCAAGCGCCATATTCTGGATGTTTAACGACTCCTGGCCGGTTACTCACGGATGGACTATTGTAGATTATTATTTGCGTAAGAAACTTTCTTACCATCCAGTTAGAAGAGCATTTGAACAAATTTGTGCAGTGGTTGCTGTGGATGGTGATAAAATCAACATTTATGGAATAAACGAAAAACAACAGTCGTGGAAAGGAAAACTTCAGTATGGCCTGTTCGAGACCAGTGGAAAAGTTTCTCTTAACGTTTATAAGAATGTCGTCTTACCTCCAAATACATCAACGATAATAGCTTCGTTCGATAAAGCTGCTTTCGAAAAAGCAGGAATTAAAAATCATGGAGCATTTGCTGTATTGAAAGATAAAGAATCAATTATTTCACAGCAAAGGTTATTCCTGGCGAGATTTAAAGACCTTGTTTTGCTGAAACCTCAGGTTTCAATAATACAAAGTGGTGACAACGCAATCATTACTTCTTCTGTTTATGTATGGGGACTTTGTCTCGACATCAATGGTGAATCAGATATAACCGACAATTGTTTTGATCTTCTCCCTGGAATTCCTTATTCGGTTAAGGTTGGGAAGGGTGAAAAGGTCGAAGTCAAAATGACAGGTAATGACTTAATGAACAGGTAACCTGGTAATAATGTGCCTGGAGGAAAACATGAGTATGGACAGCTTAAATATGAAAGTAGTAAATTTTAATTATTAAATGTTATAAATGAGCAAGCGTAATAAAACATTGTTGATATTCGTAATATTACTATTATTGTTAACTGGTCAGAAAGGGTTAATCTTCTCTCAAAGTATTGACAATAAAATTGTTAGTAATACAGAGTATAATTTGTCTTCCCTTGAATGGAAGCTATGGGGTTACCGCCCTGAAAATTGGAAATTAGACTTTAATTTCAACGAACTTATAGGGACTAAAGCTGAATACATTGCTATTCCGGCAAAAGTACCCGGTTCGGTACAAAAAGCATTAAGAGATGCAGGAATCATTAAAGATTGGAATATTGGCAATAATTATATTTCCATTGAATGGATTGAAAACCGCCATTGGATATTCATTGCAAAAATACCTGATGAGTGGATAAACAAAGAGAGCAATATAATTCTTCACTGCCTGGGTCTTGACGATAACGGAGTTATTATGGTTAATGGTAAGGAAGCCGGGAAATTCAAAAATACTTTCATTCCTTACAATTTCGACATAACACCATTTCTGAAGGATCAAAACAACACATTGGCTATAGTCTTCGAGTGTCCTCCATCCTATCTGGGGCAAATTGGTTACACATCGAGGATAAAAGACTGGAAACCACGGTTTTATTACGGTTGGGACTGGATACCAAGAATAGTGCAGGTTGGAATCTGGGATAATATTCTTCTGGAAGTTACTGATAAAGAGAGCGCCAGGATAGAAGAGATTAAGATTGTGACTGAGGCTGACAGGATGAAGGATCAGGGAAACTTGAGGATTTCTGCAGAATTAACTCCGCGGGCTTTTCATGGAAAAGTCAGGATACAACTTACAAAAGATACAGGGGAACCAGTTTTTGATGAAACTTTTCCTGCTACACAGTTACGTACAGGTAAAGTATGGGATAATCTTAAAATAAAAAGGTGGTGGCCAAACGGTTCCGGTGACCAGGTATTATACAAACTTGTTTGTACATTGTACGATGTCGATGGCAGGAATTGCCAGGTTATAGAGCGTTATGCAGGATTTAAAAATATTGAGTGGCGTGCATGTAAGGGAGCGCTTCCTCAAGCAGATCCATGGATATGCAGTGTAAATAATAAGCCGGTATTCCTGCAGGGTGTGAACTGGACTCCAATACGACCAAATTTTGCTGATCTTACAGAAGCCGATTACCGCAAACTGATAAAAACTTATAAAGACCTGGGAGTTAATATATTTCGAGTCTGGGGAGGCGGTTTTCCTGAAAAAGAGTGGTTTTATAATATCTGTGACGAAATGGGGCTAATGCTATGGCAGGAGTTTCCTCTCTCTTCATCCGGATTGGATAATTATCCTCCTGATACCCCCGAAGAGATTATTGTAATGTCAAAAATTTCGGAGAGCTACATAAAAAGATTGAGGAATCATGTCTCTCTCTTGTTGTGGTGCGGGGGTAATGAATTATATGAATTTGGTGACAGTGCTCCGGTGAATGATAAGCATCCAATGATAAAATGCATGAAGGAGATGGTTAAGGCTGAAGATTCCGGAAGACGATTCGTAACTGGATCTCCCTCAGGGCCAACTATCTATGGTGGATTGCATAACTTTGGAAAAGGTGTCAGCTGGGATGTTCATGGTCCCTGGACTCTGCCGTATACCACCTCAGACCATACAATGAATGCTGTCAGAGTCTTCTGGAAACTAGATGATGCCCTCATTCATTCAGAGGTTGGTGTCGCGGGAGCTATGTCTGCAGAAATGATAAATAAATACCGTGGAGAGTATTCTGCACTTCCTGCAAACATGAATAACACACTCTGGAGGCAGGTAAGCTGGTGGATCGAATGGGCAGATTTTTTAAATGATAATAATGGTAAAGAACCACTTTCCCTTGAAGATTATGTCGTGTGGAGTCAGGAACGTCAGACAACCGGACTAAGCATTGCCTTGAAGGCAAATAAATCGCGATTCCCGGAATGTGGAGGATTTATAATCTGGATGGGACATGACAGTTATCCATGTCCGGTTAATACTTCAATTATAGATTTTGACGGTAATCCGAAACCCGTTGCTCTTGAACTTAGCAAAATATGGAAGGCAAACATTCAAAATTAATAAGATGCATAAACTGAAAAACTGGTTCTTATTCATGTCAGTCATTATCACTTCGTGTAATAATTCTGAAGTTACCAGGTATGTTGATCCGAATATTGGAGGCGTGGCGACACTTTTAACAACTAAGAATCCAACGGTCCACAGACCACATAGTATGATAAGGGTTTTCCCGATTACGAAGCCTGGCCTTGGTGATCGTTATTTGTCGGATAAAATCTATGGCTTTGCAGTCAATATGCCAGCATACCGTATGGGCCATGTCACAGAATTAATGCCGACTATTGGAGAGGTACTATCAGGATATGACATAAACGCTTCATCTTATGATCATGATATGGAAGAAGTTCACCCCTGGTACCACAAGGTTTTACTTGAGGATTCGGGTATTACGGCAGACTGGACAACCACTGAAAGGGCTGTAATATACCGCTTCATATTTCAAAACAAGGAATCCGGAAATGTCATTTTCAGATCTCGCGGAAATGCTTCTTTTGTTATTACAGGAAACAATACGATTGAGGGATGGGAAGAGTTCAATAATACAAAGCAATATTTCCATGCTGAGTTTTCTAAGCCGTTCGATTCTTCCGGGTCTATTGCGGAAGGAGTTTTATCACAAGGAAATAAAGAGATTAAAGGTAGAAAAATAGGAAGTTTTTTAACATTTAATGGCCCGGTAGCATCCGTAGAAGTAAGAATAGGAATATCCTATATTGATGAAAAACAGGCAAAGGATAATCTTTACCATGAAACGAATGGAAAGGTGTTTGACAAGGTTTTAGCTGCAAGTTATCAGATATGGGAAGATGCTTTGGGAAAGATACAGGTTTATGGAGGAACAGATCGTCAGAAAAGAATCTTTTATACTTCACTTTACAGGGGATTGGAGCGCATGGTAAATATTTCAGAGTATGGTCGTTATTATAGTGGTTACGATAAAAAGGTCCATGAAGATAAAGGTCGCGCATTCTATGTTGATGACTGGTTGTGGGATACTTTCCGCTGCCACCATCCATTGCTTTATTTACTAGATCCCGAACAGCAGGTCGATATGGTGCAGTCTTATGTTCTGATGTATGAACAGAGCGGCTGGATGCCTTCATTTCCACAGTTCTATGGTGACTTCCCGGCTATGATAGGATTTCATTCCGCTGCACTTTTGTGGGATACATACCAGAAAGGAGGCACCAACTTCGATGTTGAGAAAGGATATGAAGGACTAAAAAAGAATGCTATGAGCGGGACCATGTTACCATGGAGATCCGGGCCTATGTGTTCACTCGATAGCTTTTATATAGCGCATGGCTGGTATCCTGCATTACCTGACGGCGCTAAAGAGACTGAACCAATGGTTGATGGTTTTGAAAAGCGCCAGTCGGTTGCAGTAACACTTGAACATAGTTATGACGACTGGTGTCTTGGCCAACTGGCAAAAGCTCTCGGGAAAACTGAAGATTACCTGTATTTCAATAAACGTGCACAAAACTTTCTTAATGTGTTCAATCCAAACACAGGTTTCATGTCGCCTAAGATGGTTGACGGCAATTGGGTTGAACCTTTCGACCCACAGGTCTCCGGGGGTATTGGTAGCAGGATGTATTTCACTGAAAACAATGCATGGATATGGAACTTCAGTGTAATGCATGATATACCCTCACTAATTGCGCTGATGGGAGGGCCAGAGAAATTTTCAAACCGCCTTGATGCTCTTTTTAATGAACCAACACATATGGCTAAATGGCAATTTATGGGACAATTTCCCGATGCTTCGGGATTAAATGGAATGTTTCCTGCAGGTAATGAACCATCTTTCCATGTTCCCTATCTCTACAACTACGCAGGTAAACCGTGGAAAACACAAAGAAGGATACATGAGATAATGGATATGTGGTTCGATGATGATCCCCTTGGTCTTCCGGGGGATGAGGATGGCGGAGCATTATGCTCATGGTATGTATTTTCTGCTATGGGTTTTTATCCTGTAACACCCGGAAATGGATTATATGCTATCGGAAGTCCGTTTTTCGAAAAGATACAAATTAAACTGCCTTATAATAAGACATTTACGATTAAAGCAAATAAATTTTCAAAACGCAACAAATATATCCAATCGGCAAAACTGAATGGGAAAGAGTTCAACCGGGCATGGATAACCCATTCAGAAATAACAGCAGGAGGAACACTTGAATTCGTTATGGGCGATAGTCCAAATAAGGAATGGGCAGCCGATCCTTCCATTTTTGTGAAAATGACAGCAAATAAATAGGTTTTATGTATGATATTATATGAAGTTTATCCACATTCTAAAGTAATGAAAATTATATTTTTCTTCAAGATTTATTTCGACAAATCGGCTTCATTCTTGATTGAAAAGTAACTCTTGAATATTAAAATGGAAAGACAGTAAATGCATTTTTAAATTTGTATATTTGAAATAAATCCAACAGTTATTGATTAATAAATATAAAATAAGCTATGAAAAGAAGTGAAGTAAATTCGATCATAACAGGTGTTGAAAAATTTTTTGCGAAACACCAGTTTATGTTACCAGTATGGGCATCATGGTCACCAGAAGCCTGGAAAGGAACTTATGACAAGTGTTTTGAGATCATCGACAATAAACTTGGATGGGATATTACCGATTTCGGAAATGGAAATTTCAAAAAGCAGGGTTTGTCGCTTTTTACAATCCGTAATGGGAACTATGACAAAAAAGATAAAATGTATTGTGAGAAGATAATGGTGGCAGATGAAGAGCAGGAAACACCCCTCCATTTTCATTGGAATAAAACAGAAGATATTATAAACAGAGGCGGCGGAAATCTTGTAATGGAACTCTATATGGCTGCTTCTGATGAGAAACTTTCTAAGGAACCGGTTAATGTCAGTATAGATGGTGTTGTATTAACTGTTAAAGCCGGAGTACCTCTCATTTTAAAACCAGGCCAGAGTATTTGTCTGAAACCCCGGGTTTATCACAAATTTTATGGTGAGAAAGGAAAAGGCTTGGTACTCATTGGAGAGGTAAGCCTTGTAAATGACGATGCTAACGACAACCGTTTTTACGATAAACTTGGCAGATTCCCTGAAATTATTGAAGATGTAAAACCGGTGCATCTGTTGGTAAACGATTATGCAAAATACCAATAATCTCTTATTTCAAAGATTTTTATTATGTCAGAAAAGATCATAGTTTCAGGAGTCGGGTGTTGTCTTGTTGACCTGTTATTTACCAACATTAATTTTGGCAGCGACACTATACGTCCTTATCTTTCATTAAAGCGTGGTGACGGCGGATTAACTCCTGGTCATCTCGTATTCAAGGAAGAATTTGAAAAGTACAGCAGAAGTTCTTTTTCCTTAGTCCATAGCAATATAACAGGAGGCAGGACACATGACAAGATAAATATTGGTGGACCATCAATTGTGTCTTTGATAAATGTGGCACAACTAATTGATAAAGAAAATTGTGAGGTGCGTTTCTATGGTCGTGGCGGAAAAGATGAAATTGGAAAATATCTCATTTCCTCCCTTCAGAAAACGCCGGTAGTACTTAAGGATTATAAGTTGATAGATAATCAGACTCCTTCGACAGTGGTACTTTCCGATCCTTCTTATGATAAC
>JANYJP010000108.1 GCA_025358455.1 Bacteroidales bacterium | reverse complement strand
ACCTTCTTGAATTTCTGTACCGCTTCCTTCATCTGGTTCTCAGATAAAACGGGAGTTGCAATGAAAACGGTTTCGTACTGATTCAACATAGTAATTAATTGTTTATTAGTAATATGATTTCGGTCGGCAAAAGTACAACTATTTTGCTTTATTCAAAAATTAATGGGTTTATTTTTCCTTTTTCCTTTTTCCTTTTTCCTTTTTTCTTTTTAACTATATTTGTGTATCACGATTTTTAGTAAACGAGAGTCAGTAATTTATGGAAAACTTCATTGTTTCAGCAAGGAAATACCGTCCTGCCAGTTTTGATATGGTTATTGGTCAGGATTCTATTACAAATACGCTGAAAAGTGCCATTAAGAATAACCATCTGGCCCATGCATATCTTTTTTGTGGTCCGAGAGGAGTTGGAAAGACAACGTGTGCCAGGATATTCGCTAAAACAATTAATTGCATTAATCTGGGTGAAAATCTTGAAGCCTGTGACAAATGTGAGTCATGCCTTTCATTTAATTCATCGAGATCATTTAATATCCATGAACTCGATGCTGCATCTAATAATAAGGTGGAAGATATCAGAAGTCTCAATGATCAGGTCCGTATACCACCTCAGATCGGTAAGTACAGTATCTATATAATCGACGAGGTTCATATGCTTTCGTCCTCAGCTTTTAACGCGTTCCTCAAAACCCTTGAGGAACCCCCTTCTCATGCAATATTTATACTTGCAACTACTGAAAAACATAAAATCATCCCGACTATTCTTTCACGTTGCCAGATATTTGATTTTAACAGAATCAGAATTGAAGACATTGTTGGACGTCTGATGTTCGTGGCAAAAAGTGAGGGTATTAATGCAGCCGAGGAAGCACTGCACGTAATAGGTCAGAAAGCTGACGGGGCATTGCGCGATGCGTTATCAATCTTTGACCAGATTGTTAGTCTGAGTGGTAATACTATTACGTACAAGGACGTAATTGATAACCTTAACGTTCTCGACTATGAATATTATTTTAAAACCATTGATGCCGCTCTCACGGGTGATGTTTCAAATGTTTTATTAACATTTAACGAGGTATTGGAAAAGGGATTTGACGGGCACAATTTTATATCAGGTCTGAACAGCCATCTGCGTGATCTGCTCATTAGTAAAGACGAAGGTACTTTACGTCTTATTGAGGCCACTCCTGTTATTAAAAAAAGGTATCTTCAGCAGACAGGGAAATGTCCGGTGGATTTTTTGTTTAAGGCCCTTGAAACCGGTAACAATTGTGATCTTGCCTATAAAAGCAGCAAAAACCCACGACTTCATGTGGAACTTTCACTGATACGGCTGTGCAGACTTATTGAAGACCAGACCGGAGATTTACAAAAAAAAAAGACTGACATAGAACAGTTAAATATCCGGGAGGAAGAAATTCCTCTTCCTTCAAAGTCAGAAATTATACGTCAGGCCGATCAACCATTTGATAAGAAGATAGTTGCACCGTTAATTCCAACCGGTAAGCATGATCCGGTAATTGAACGTCCATCCAAAACATTTTCGATAAAAGACGTAATCTCTGAAGAGAAAAAGCCTTATGAGAAGTTAAGTGAAACAGCCGGCCTTCAGATTGATACTAACGATCTAAAACCAAAAGATGAATTTAGTCACGAAGCATTTGAAGCTGCATGGATTGAATTTACAGATCATCTGAAGGGCGAGGGCACCAGAATAGTTAGTATGTTTAAAACTATAAAGCCCGAATTTGAAAATGAACAGACCATAAAGATACACCTCAGCAATGCTGCACAGAAAGATACATTTGTGCTCAATTATAAGCAGAGGCTTATCGCGTTTCTTGAAAAAAAGTTTGTTATGCCGGAGATTGAAATTGAAACCACTGTTGATATTGCAGATTCGAATGACATACTATACACTGATGAACAAAAATCTAATTACCTGTTTAACAAATATCCGGCTTTGAAAGAGATGAAGAAAACATTCAATCTTGACATTCCATAAGGATAATCGTAGCTGTTAATACCTAAATCAATAAATATTGAGCAAGAAGCTTAAGATATCTGATTACAATGAAAAATTGAGTTCCCATTCAAAAGACAAGGATTTTTCAGATCAGATTATTAATCATTCCAGGTCAATGATAAGTATCATTAACCGCGAATATATTTATGAGAAGGTTAACTCCACCTTCTGTAATGCACATCAGGTTGCAGTTGATTCAATAGTTGGGAAATCCATTGATGATGTATGGGGATATGATACTTTTAATAAAATTATTAAGAATAATATTGATTTATGTTTTTCAGGAAAGACAATAAGCTATGAAGCCTCCTTTCTCACACCTCTGCTTGGGAAAAGATATTTTGAGGTCGTATTTCGCCCATTGGCAGCTGACGATGGTGAAATAACCCATATTTTGGCTGAGACATTCGATATAAATGACCTGAGGCAATCAAAACAGACTGCATTTGAGAAAGAGGAGGAGCTGAGGATATTTGAAACGAATCTTCCGATTGGATTTCTGCGATGCGACCCTGAAGGAAATATTATTCATGCCAATAAAGCCTTTCTGGGAATCATGGATTGTGTTGATGAGGATCAGATTACCCGGATGAATCTCAAGAGCTTTTATCCTGAACAGGAACTATTTGAAATGCAGTTGGAACAGCTGCTTGATTGCCATACGAAATCATTTGGAAAATTTTCTCTGAAAAATTGCAAAGGAGAGGAAATACCATGCAGGGTCAGTGGTTTTATGGCTGTTGATGAGTCGGACTCACCTTCTTATATTGACTTTGCTGTTGAAGATTCTTCCCGTGAACTGATGCTTGAAAATCGTTTGCAGCAGGCACAGAAACTTGAGACAATCGGAGCTCTTGCAGGAGGTATTGCACACGATTTCAATAATATACTTGCAACAATTTCAGGATATTCCGAGATGTTGCATGATGACCTACCGAAAGAATCTGATTTATCTGACAAAGTGAGTAAAATACAAGGAGCAGTGTTGAAAGCTCAATCTATTACAAATCAGATACTCACGTTCAGCCGTCAGGTTGAGCAGGAAAAAGTCCCGGTTAGCGTGTCTGAAGTTCTTAAAGAAACAATAGGCTTTGTGAAATCTTCAATACCATCAAACATTATTGTCCGAAGCAGGTTTTCAGAGAAGAGTGCAAATGTTTTTGCTGATCCGACACAATTATTCAGGGTCTTTTTAAACCTTATGACAAATGCAATTCAGGCAATGGAGGAGAACGGTGGTACTTTGTCAGTGAGCCTTGATGTTGTGGAAGGGAAATATGTTAAACACGAGCTTAATAAAGATATTGTTGCTGATGAATATGTTCTCCTGACGTTCAAAGATACCGGTAAAGGGATGGAGTCTTCAGTAATAAGAAGAATTTTCGAACCTTTCTTCACAACACGGGAAGTCGGAAAAGGAACCGGACTGGGCTTGTCTGTTATACATGGTATCATAACCGAAATTGAAGGAGAAATACTTGTTTCAAGCAAGAAAGAGATTGGTTCAGTTTTTTATATTTACCTTCCGGTATCAAAAAAATATCCTGATTTTTCTGGCAATACAAATGAAAAGAAAAAAATCCTTTTCATTACCGGAAACAAACATGAATCGCGTATATTATCCCTGGCTCTTGAAAATACAGGCTATGAGCTGAGTTACATATCAGACCGAAGGAATATGATCAAAGTTATGGCTTATATTAATGAACGACCCGATCTTATTATTTATATGAGCGATTCAAAGCAGATTGAGCATGGAGATCTTGTTGGCATTTTCAGGAGACTCAGGATTAATACTCCATGTATACTTATCACTGATCCAAATCAGGAATTAACTGAAGAAAATTTACTAAATTCGGGAATTATTAAACAGCAACTGATAAAACCTGTTTCTCTTAAGGAAATCAGAAATGCCATACAGATTTCATTAAGATAGACAGATGAACTAATAAAAGATTATTTTTCAATCCGATAACCTAATAATCCAATAATCCAATAATCCAATGACTTCTACAACACTTTAAATTTACATACAATGCCCGGGATATTAATTGTTGAGGACGAAAAGGAACTGAGAGAGATGCTGAAGATATCGCTGATAAGGCATAATTTTACAGTATTTGAAGCAGTTAATGGCAGAGATGCTATAGCTCACTTTAAACCGTCATCTACAGATATGGTAGTAACTGATCTGATTATGCCCGAAGAAGATGGTCTGAAGGTAATTATGAAACTGAAAGAATTGAAACCATCAATTAAAATTGTTGCGATATCGGGTGGGGGCAAAGCTGGCCCGGGGAGCTATCTGAACCTGGCAAAAGCTCTGGGTGCCGATGCAATTTATTCAAAACCTTTTTCGATAAACGATCTTATAGTAAAAATAGAAGAACTGTTAGCTTTTGAACAACCATCATGAAATTAATGTTATATTAAAAAACAATTAAACCTCATTTTTATGTTAAATAAAAAAATAGAAGATATCTGCAACAGACAGGTAGAAAGAGAAGGTTATTCCTCAAGCCTTTATCTTGCGATGGCTTCATGGGCCGAAACACATGGTTTCAGTGGTGTAGCTGCCTGGCTCTATATCCAGTCAGATGAGGAGCGGCTGCACATGCTTAAATTCATAAAATACGTAAATGAACGGGCTGGGAATGCTGTTATGCCGGCATTAAAAAAACCGCCTGATGAATTCAAGAACATCGAGTACTTGTTCACGGAAGTTCTTAAACATGAAGAGTTCGTAACAGCAAGCATAAATGAGATTGTGGATCTTACTCTTGAACAGAAGGACTTTAATACCCACAATTTTTTACAATGGTTCGTCATGGAACAGGTTGAAGAAGAAGCATCAGCCAGGCTCATCCTGGATAAGATCAAACTGCTTGGTAAAAATAATTATTATCAGTTCGACAGAGATATCTTAAGCCTGAGAAGTCAGGCAGCAGGTACTCAGCCTCGTCCATGAAAAAGAACTCCATTTTTTCAATTGGCCTTTTTCTATTTGTATCGCTTCTGCCCGTTTCCGGGCAGAAGCTTATACCTAATTCTTCAATAACTGGTGTTTGTTACGCTGGAACTAAAGTCAAAAAGATCTATATACCAGCTCCAAAGGAGTTCTTCAGAAAGTCAGGGGCAAAAAGCGGTGCGTCAATAACAATCTACTATACCGGATTTTCAGCCCAGGCGGAAGCTGCCCTGGATAAAGCCAGATTAATCCTTCAATCAATACTTCCGGCTGATACAAAACTAACAATTATAGCCAGCTGGGAAAAAATTACTAAGGCAGGAGTTCTCGCTCAGTCGAGCATAACAGCTTATGCTGGCGGTTGGTTTATAAACGCCCTTAACCCAAGGGTTCTGTACCCGGTCGCCCTCGCAGAAAAGATTGCAGGGAAAAGCCTCAATAACGATTTACAGGGAGATGTGCTATTGACTGTTAATAGTTCAATAAACTGGTATCTTGGCACTGATGGTCAAACCCCGACCACAAAGTATGATCTTGTAACTGTTGCTTTACATGAGATTTGTCACGGCCTTGGTTTTTTCGACAGCATGAATTCCGAAGGAACAGCAGGGGCGTGGGGAATTGGGTCATTCCCGATAATCTATGACACATTTATTGAAAACCTGAGTGGCGACAGGCTCACAGATACCTTAAAGTTCCGAAATCATTCAGCAAGTCTTCTTACACAACTCACCGGAGGACAAATCTATTTTAATGGTCCGCTATTGAAAAATTATACTTTAGGTGGCAGAGCAAAATTATACGCACCTCCAAAATGGGATGCCGGATCCAGCATTTCACATCTCGATGATGTTGCTTCGCCTAATATTGATGGATTGATGACGCCATTTATCGATCTCGGGGAAGCTATTCATGACCCCGGAAAATTTACTTTATCAATACTGGGCGATCTTGGCTGGATTAATACCAGAATCATTCCTACACCGGTGCGGGATACAGAGAGCCACCTGACTCAGGTCGTTCTCACAGCTCAGATTAAATCGGATACTTCATATAATAGAAATAAAGTAGGAGTTGTATTTTCATTCAATAAATTTAGCACCAGCAATACGCTTTTAATGATATCTCCAAATTCAGATAACTCATTTAGTGCTACTATAAAAATTCCGGGATATAATTCTGAACTTCAGTATTATTTCTTTGCTGAAGATGTTTTTTTGAGACTTTACAGATCCCCTTCACTAATTGATTCGCTGAAGTATAGGGTTTATATAGGTAAAGATACCGTCAAGCCGGTAATAACACATACTCCCATTAGTTTTTATCTTGAAACTATTGATACGATAAGGTTTAATTCTACTGTAACTGATAACCTGGGTCTGGATACAGTTTATCTTGAGTATAAAATTAATAACGGAACCTCATCGTTTATCGGATTAAGTTTAGGAAAATCTGATAGTTACAGTGCATTTATAAAAGCTAAAGGATTAAACCTGAGAGGAGGAGATTCAATAAGTTATCGGATATTTGCAATTGATACTGCATTATTACCTAATAAATCCATATTGCCCAAAACAGGATATTTTGCAATTCGGATTGAAAATATTGAGCCTGTTGTGGACAGCTACTCAACTGATTTTACAGGAGCTGCCCCGGACTTCCTGAATTTTGGTTTTAACATTTCGATGCCACCTTTCTTCAGTAAATATGGCCTGAATACTAAACATCCATATGAGAGCCCGGAAAGAAATGATGCAAGTATTGAGTACACAGCTATGTTACGTCATCCCCTTAAATTCAAAGAATCAGGCTTGCTGATAAATTTCAGCGAGGTAGTACTGGTAGAACCAGGTGAGACAGGTTCAGTTTTCGGATCTCCCAACTTTTATGATTATGTGATACTTGATGGTTCGAAAAATTTCGGGAAAACATGGTTTAACCTGACGGATGGTTACGATTCAAGATTATATGCTGTTTGGGATACTGCATTTAACAGCTCGTTTGCCGGACAAAATTCAACGTTTGCAGGAACTGAAAACCTGCTTAGAAAGCACACAATTTTCTACCGCCCGTCTGACAAAATTTCCGCAGGGGATACATTATTATTGCGTTTCAGATTATTTTCCGACCCATTTGCAAACGGATGGGGATGGGTAATTGAGGATCTGAAAATAAACCCGCTGATTGACGCTGTTGAAATTATCAAATCTGAACCAATAATTGTATATCCAAATCCCGGAAGGGGACTTGTTTATATTACCCGGTCACAGATAGTTCCTGATGGCAGTAAACCAATGAGATACAGTGTTTTCAATTCCTCGGGGATATGTCTGATTAAAGACCGGATTATGGGTGATTCTGACACCGTAATTGACCTGACTGCCTATTCTTCCGGTATGTATATAATTATTTTATATCGTGACGATGGAATAAAGACAATAAAGTATAATCTGATTAAATAAATCCAAAGCCCCGCAATTATGGCGGGGTTTTTGCATAAACTGAGATTTTGGAATTCTTTATTGGAAAATAAAGCTAATTTTGCTGGATATTTTTAAAAACTGTAACACATCTAAAAATGAGCATTATAAATAATGTTTTGGGTATTTTTCTGGGAAACAAATATGAGCGGGATTTAAAAGAGCTTAATCCTTATGTTGAAAAAATTCATAGTGAATTTGAAAAACTTAGTAGTATATCGAATGATGGTTTAAGAGAGAGAACTGATGATCTCAGGAAAGAGATTCTTGCAAGCGTTGAAGTATATGAAAATGAGATTAAATCGCTCAGAGACAAAGCAGAAAAGGAAGAAGATGTCTATCTGAAAGAAGAGCTTTATAATGATATAGATAAGATTGAAAAACAGATTAACGAAAAGCTTGAAGAAGTACTTGACAGCCTTGTACCAAAGGCTTTTGCAATAGTAAAAGAAACTACCAGAAGATTCAAAGCAAATAGTGTATTGGAAGTTACAGCAAGACAATTTGACAGGGATCTGGCTGCAACAAGAGAGAGTATAACAATTAAAGATGACAAAGCGCTCTGGAGTAACAAATGGATTGCTGGTGGAAATGAGATTACCTGGGATATGGTTCACTACGATGTTCAGCTGATAGGTGGCGTTGCCCTTCATAAAGGTAAAATTGCAGAAATGGGGACCGGCGAGGGAAAAACAGTTGTCGCTACCCTTCCTGTCTTCCTTAATGCCCTGGCAGGCAAGGGAGTACATATTGTAACGGTTAATGATTATTTGTCAAAACGTGACTCAGAATGGATGGGACCAATATATGAGTTTCATGGTCTTTCTGTTGATTGTATAGATAAGCACCAGCCCAACTCTCAGGAACGGCGTAAAGCTTATAATGCTGATATTACTTTCGGAACCAATAACGAATTTGGGTTTGACTATCTCAGGGATAATATGGCTATCAATCCCGAAGATCTTGTACAGCGGAAACATCATTATGGTATTGTTGATGAGGTCGACTCTGTATTAATCGATGATGCCCGTACTCCGCTCATTATTTCCGGTCCGACCGCCAGGGGCGATTTTCAACAATTTGATGAATTGAAGCCAAAGGTTGAAAAACTAGTTGGCGCTCAGAAAAAGCTTGTTACTCAGATCCTTGCTGATTCAAAAAGGCTCATTAACGAAAATAAAAATGACGAGGGTGGTCTCTTGCTTCTAAGGGCTTTTAAAGGTCTTCCAAAAAATAAGGCTCTTATTAAGTTCCTTAGCGAGGAAGGAAACAAGTCGTTACTGCTGAAGACCGAAAATACCTATATGCAGAATAATAACAAGGATATGCCGAAGGTAACTGAAGAGCTATTCTTTATTATTGACGAAAAGGCAAATTCAATTGAACTAACAGAAAAAGGACTTGATCTTATTTCCGACTCGGTAGAAGACGCCAGCTTTTTTATCCTTCCTGATGTTGGGTCAATGATTGCAGATATTGAGAAGTCAGAATTGTCTGATAAAGAAAAGTTGAAGGTTAAGGACGAACTGCTTCAGGATTATTCAGTAAAGTCGGAACGGGTTCATACCATGACTCAGCTGCTTAAAGCCTGGACACTTTTTGATCTGGATACCGAGTACATAGTGGTGGACAATAAAGTTAAAATCGTTGATGAGCAAACTGGTCGTGTGCTTGAAGGCAGGAGATATTCCGATGGACTTCACCAGGCAATTGAAGCTAAGGAAAATGTTAAGGTTGAAGCTGCAACTCAGACTTACGCAACAATAACGCTCCAGAATTATTTCAGAATGTATCATAAACTGGCCGGCATGACCGGTACTGCCGAAACAGAAGCCGGTGAATTGTGGGATATATATAAACTTGATGTTGTGGTAATACCAACGAACCGCCCTGTAATAAGATTTGACAGGGAAGATCTTGTTTATAAAACAAAAAGGGAAAAATATAATGCTGTAATAGATGAGATTGCTGAGATGAACCGTCTGGGACGTCCTGTTCTGGTAGGAACAACTTCAGTGGAAATATCCGAATTACTGAGCAGAATGCTCAAAATGAAGGGGTTAAAGCACAATGTTTTAAATGCAAAGCTGCATCAGCGTGAAGCTGAGATTGTTGCCGAAGCAGGAAAAACCGGCACAATCACAATTGCAACCAATATGGCTGGCCGTGGTACTGATATAAAACTTACTCAAGAAGTCAGGCAGGCAGGTGGACTGGCAATAATAGGTACTGAACGACATGAGTCCAGAAGGGTTGACCGTCAGTTACGCGGACGTTCAGGAAGACAGGGCGATCCGGGTTCTTCTCAGTTCTTTGTATCTCTTGAAGATGAACTGATGAGACTGTTTGGTTCAGAAAGAATTGCAGGTATTATGGATAAACTGGGTCTGAAAGATGGTGAGATGATCCAGCATTCGATGATTACCAAATCTATTGAAAGGGCACAGAAAAAAGTCGAAGAAAATAACTTTGGCATAAGGAAAAGATTGCTCGAATATGATGATGTAATGAACTCACAGCGAGAGGTCATTTATAAAAAGAGACGCCACGCGCTTCTTGGTGACAGGTTAAGCGTTGATATTGCAAATATGATGTTCGATGTTACCGAAAATCTGGTAGAGACATATCATAACGATGGCGATTTTGAAGGATTTGATTTTGACCTTATTCGCTCATTTTCAATGGATTCTCCTATAAAGGAAGAGGTATTTAAAAAAGATAATTCTGGTGCAGTAACTGATAAGGTCTACTTAAAGGTTCTTGATACCTATAAAAGAAAAGTTGAATCAATATCCGCCCAGGCTTATCCTGTTCTTAAGGATGTTTATGAAAGGATGTCGCATACTTATGAAAATGTTGTTGTTCCGATTTCAGACGGCGTAAAGGTTTTTCAGGTAGTGACAAACCTGAAAGCTACTGCTGAATCTGAAGGCAGGGAACTCGCAAAATCATATGAGAAAACAGTTGTTCTTGCAACAATAGATGATTCATGGAAAGAACACCTGAGAGAGATGGATGAACTTAAACAATCAGTTCAGAATGCTACTTATGAACAGAAAGACCCGCTCCTGATCTATAAATTTGAATCCTTTGAGTTGTTCAAGACGATGATTACCCAGGTTAACAGAGATGTTGTGGGCACACTCATGAAAGGGCATATTCCGACACAGGATCCGGAACAGGTAAAGGAAGCACAGCGCAGAAGGCAGGTCGATATGAGTAACATGCGAACCTCAAAAAGTGACTTCTCACAATACAGCAATACCGGCGGTGGACAGGATAAGAATCAGAAGACAGAACCTGTGAGGGTTGATAAGAAGGTTGGGAGAAATGATCCTTGTCCTTGCGGCAGTGGCAAAAAATACAAAAATTGTCATGGTTTGCAGCAGGGGGGAACCCTGGATGCAAATGCCAATGTCTGATCAGACTTTATTTACTTCTTCAATAGCTTTCTGTATTCTGGTATATACAGTCCTGCTTACGGGTACCAGGGGCAGTCTGAGGATATTCTGTGATATGTTCATGATATTAAGCATTGCCTTTACACCCGACGGATTGCCATCGATAAACAATAATTCGATCATTTCAAGAAAGCGGAACTGAATTTCTCGGGCTGATTTAAAATTATTCTTAAGGCAATGATTAACAAGTTCACTTGTCTGGGAAGGGAAAGCATTAGCGAGAACAGATATTACGCCTGACCCGCCTGCAGCCAAAATTGGCAGGGTCATCATGTCATCACCGGAGATGACGCTGAAATTCTCGGGTTTATTCTTTAATATCTTCATGATCTGGCTAATATCACCGGAGGCCTCTTTAACAGCTATTATATTTTCACATTCATGCGCGAGTTCCACACAGGTGTCTGAAGAAATATTGCTGCATGTTCTGCCCGGGACATTATAAATTATCACAGGCAGTGGACTACTTGTTGCAATAGCTTTAAAATGCTGAAATATACCCTTTTGGCTTGGTTTATTATAATACGGAGCTACGGATAGTATACCATCTACCCCGGTAAGATTTGAATGTCTCAGAGAATTTACTATTTCCTGAGTATTATTTCCGCCTATCCCCACAACCAATGGAACCCGGCTATCAATTGCTTCAATAACATACGAGATCACCGCTTTCTTCTCTTCTTTTGAAAGGGTAACAGATTCACCTGTTGTACCCAATGCAACAATATAGTTTACGCCCCCGGTAATAACATGATTGATAACGCGCCCCAAAGCAGCAAAATCTATACTGGAGTCATTCTTAAACGGTGTTACAATGGCAACTCCTGTCCCTTTAAATATTTTCATGTGCTTATTAGTTATTATTTTGTTTAACTGTTCCGGCATTTATCATTTCAAGATATTGTAATACATGGTTAAGATAAATATCAACATCCACAGGGCTTTTAATTTCCATCATAAGATCGAAAGGAGTGTCCTTAGTTTCAGCCTCAAATAATCCCACTTTTAAAGCGGCATTGGATAATGATGATATATAATGAAGTGGAAACAGTTTTTTGAAATTGACATCAATGAGGATATCAAACCGGTTATGTATAAAAGAATCGGACTCAGATGATACCGGATTATAAAAAAAGTTTAATTCCTGTTTTTTGATACATGTGAGATATCTTATAGCAGTATATTTATCCGGGAGTTCTCTGCCGGGGAAATATCCTAGTACTTTAACTTCAATATTATGTTCGTTCATTTTTTGATGAAACCTTGTTAAACTGGCAAATTCATCAGACCTTGAAGCATCCCACACAATTCCAATCTTTTTTACCGTATCAATGTTCGAATAGAAAACTTTTCTTTTCGTTTTTGCAAGTTTATTTGTAAGTATAGCCTTTCCGATTTTCTGTCTGATATTTTTAAATAATTCCATAATACAAACCTAAGAGTTTTTTGTCAAAATATGTGTGTGACCTGATTATTCTTCACCAATAATTTCAAGAAATTCATTCTCACTTACCAGAGGTACGCCAAGCTCAACCGCTTTCTCTTTTTTAGACTGTCCCATGTTGTCTCCGGCAAGAATAAATGATGTGCTTCCTGATACTGCTGATGAATTTTTGCCTCCATTATTTTCAATCATTTCTTTGTATTCATCTCTGCTGTGTTTCAGAAAGACTCCCGATATTACTATTATTTTACCATCAAGTGTATTACCGGTTTTCTTTGTCACAGTATCTTCACTGAATCTTATTCCGTTCAGTTTCAGCCGCCTGATTATTTCAATATTTTCATTGTCAATTAAATAGGCAATAATACTTGCTGCAATTTTTGGCCCTATTTCTCTTATGCCCGTAAGTTGTTCAGGATCAGAATTAATGAGATCGTCAATTGTCTTGAACTTACCGGAAATTATTTTTGCCACTGTTTCTCCGACATGCCTGATTCCAAGTGCATAAAGAACACGATGATATGGAGTATCGACAGATTTTTTTATACTTTTTATGATATTGGAAGCGGACTTTTCTCCAAGACGCTCAAGCGGGACGAGTTGTTCAGCCTTTAAATCATACAGGTCGGAAAAGTTCCTGATAAGATTTTTGCTGAATAGAAGATCTATTGTCTCTTCTCCCAGTCCATCAATATTCATTGCCTTTCTGCTTATAAAATGTTCTATTCTTCCTTTTAGCTGTGGAGGACAATGGAGGTAATTCGGACAGAAATGATTTACCTCGCCTTCGTTTTTTACGAGTGGTGTTCCACATTCAGGGCAGTTCGAAATGAATACAATTTTTTTACTGGTTTCATTTCGAAAGGAGTGATCGACACCAATAATTTTTGGTATTATTTCACCACCCTTTTCTACATAAACCATATCGTTTAAATGAAGATCCAGAAGAGCGATCTGATCAGCATTGTGAAGGGTAGCACGTTTTACAGTTGACCCCGAAAGAAGAACAGGTTCAAGGTTAGCAACAGGAGTTACTGTTCCTGTTCTTCCAACCTGGAAAACAACTGATAATAATCTTGTTGAAGCCTCTTCAGCCTTATACTTATATGCAATTGCCCAGCGGGGCGATTTAGCCGTGAAACCGAGATCTTTTTGAAGTTTAAGCGAGTTCACTTTTATTACTACACCATCAATATCATAAGGAAGGTTTTTTCGCGGGGTATCCCACTGCGAGATAAATTTTAATACTTCATCGATATTCCTGCATAACCTGATACTCTCGGGAACTGTGAATCCCCATTCTGAAGCTTCTTTCAGATTTTCATAATGATTATCATACGGGAGCTCTTCTGCAAGAAGAAAATACACCATGCATACCAGTGATCTAGAGGCGACAATTTTCGGATCAAGAAGTTTAAGTGTGCCGGCAGCTGCATTGCGCGGATTGGCAAAAGGAGCAATTTCTGCCGCTGTTCTCTCTTCATTTAGTCTGTCAAATACAGCCCGTGGCATCATGATCTCCCCTCTGATGACAAATTCGGAAGGAAGCTTTTTGCCGGTTATGCTATGAGGAATACTTTTAATGGTTTTTACATTCAGAGTAACATCATCACCTCTTGTACCATCGCCCCTTGTTATTGCACGGCTGAGTGCTCCATTTTCATAGGTTATACTTATTGACGCTCCATCAAACTTCAGTTCACAAACGTATTCAATTAATTCAGTTGTTGATTTCCTGATCCTGGCATCAAAATCCCTGAGCTCATCTTCGTTGTAAGTGTTTCCAAGTGATAGCATCGGATATTTGTGCTCAAATTGCACGAATTCCCTTGTAATATCGCTTCCAACTCTTATGGTAGGAGAGTCTTCGATAATAAACTCAGGGAATTTTTTTTCAAGAGTATCGAGCTCGTTTAAAAGAATATCATATTGAAAATCTGTAATTTCAGGCTGATTCAGAACGTAATATTTGCGATTATGTTCTTCGAGTTCCTTTCGCAGCTCATCAATTCGTGACTTAGCTTCTGATAGTTTCATATCCTGTAACCCCTGTTAATAATATCTGCATTTATCCGGTTGATATTTAATTCCAAACACCATCAATTTTATTTCCGCATTTATTACATTTCCCCCCGGTAATATTATTTGATGCTATCCTGAATCCTTGTCTGACCACAATGGTAGAATTGCATGAGGGACACTTAGTATCAGCCATTTCATTACCAGGAGCATTGCCTGTATAAACATATTTTAACCCTTCTTCAGCTGCAATGGCGTATGCCTTATTGAGTACTTCAACAGGCGTTGGCGGCAATTGTTCAAGTTTATGAAGAGGATAGAACCTGCTGAGATGTAAAGGAGTATTTTGAAATCCATTATCACTTAACCACCGGCACATTTTCCTGATATCATCCAGGTTGTCGGTCCACGTGGGAATTACCAGATTGGTTATCTCAAGCCAGACTCCCATTTCTTTATAAATCTTCAGCGTATCAAGAACAGGTTGTAACTTTCCTCCGGTTAGTTTCAGGTAAGTGCTTTCACTGAATGCTTTAAGATCAATATTGGCTGCATCAGCAACACTGCAAAGCTTTCTAAGAGGTTCCGGATTTATATAACCATTAGATTTTATTATGTTTTTTATGCCGGCCTTTCTGGCAAGTGTGGCTGTCTCAAAAACATATTCATAAAAAGTTACAGGTTCTGAATATGTGTATGCTATTGAAGCACAATTTGCTTTAAGGCATTCTTCAACAACTTTCTCAGGCATAAGATCGGCATTCCTGGTTTTATCCGGACTGGTTTGTGAAATAGTCCAGTTCTGGCAATTCAGACAAACCAGGTTGCAGCCCGCGGTTGCAATAGAGAACGCTCTCGATCCTGGCAGAAAATGATATAATGGTTTCTTCTCAACAGGATCAACATTTACCGAACATGGGTTTCCAAATGCTAGTGTATATAACTTAGAGTTATGAACTTTCCTGTTATTGCATTTACTTAATTCGCCCTCTTTCAGGACACACTCGTTGGGGCAGATTCTGCACATTATTCCACGTGCGGTTTCCTCCTGGAACATTGCAATTCTTTTGTAAATTCCCTGCTCTTCAGAGTCCGTTTCCGCAAAAACGGCCCGGCAGGGGAAGCACATAAAAGCTGCTGATAATGCCAGTGATTTCTTTAGAAAATCACGCTTGCTTATATCATATTTTTTATTTTGCATCTTAGTAAGGAGCGACGCTCCAATAATTAATAAAACTACTATTTGTTCCTAACTGTTCCAAACAGAATCCCGGTAAATATAAGTGCTGATAATAAAAAGATTGAGACCTTGATTCCGAATAACGGAACTGCAAACCCCGACACAAATATAAATCCAAGGGCTGACCCGGCCAGATCCGCACTATAAATCGCTGACGAAGCAGCATGATCTGACTCAATAATTGTAAGTTCACGAAAGATATTTCCGGTTAGAAGTGCCGGTAAAAAAACTAAAAGAAGAAGTATACTTACTGCAGGAATTCCACCATGCACCTCAAGAATAAAATTAAAGGTCATACCTATACAAACGTAAAAGCAAACCAGAATAGTGCATTTCATCCGCGGAGATAATGTATTAAGGAAACTTGAATTTATTCCGGCCCCGAATGCAAGTCCAGCCATAAGTCCGGCTATTATCAGCCCTGTAAGCTGATACATGTTTCCAATGATTATTTGCAGGGTTAATAAAACTATAATCTCAAAACCAGCCAATGCTGAAGCACTAAAATACATGATAAGATTTTTTCTTTTTATTGCCAGTACAGGCAATGCGAAGAGCATGATCAGCAGAGCTATTGCAATGGTCTTCTCACCAAGGTTTTTGCTTATATTGTACGATTGAAAATGAAAACACGCTACCGGAAAAGCAGAAGTGTTTTGTCTGACTCCTCTGTCCATCAGAGATATTATTTCATTTGATTTATTCAGTATCAGGGCGTCATCAAGAAAGTCAGAACTGACATAAATATTTCTGATTTTTTTTTCATCGGAAAGATGACAAACTGAAACAGAAAGTTCTTTATCTGATGCTACAAAATATAGCTTATTACCCAGGATGGGTCTCACATTTTTGAATACTTTTTCCAGGCTGTTAAAGACTGATGAATACAGATTTAGAGATTCTTTGTTAAGATAATTGTCACCAGGACCGGGCGAGCACATAAATACGCCGCCCTGATTTAGCCTATTCTTTACTGCAGCAAAGAATTCAGTTGTGTAGTACTTGTTCAAAAGGAGAGTTGATGGGGGTGGAATCAGCAGAATTACAACATCAACCATTTCAGTCTGGCTTCTGATATACCTGAAGGCATCATTATTCTCAATTACCAGTGCTGCCCGTAAGGAATCATGAACCAGCTTTTCTGATCTGGTAAGAGCCGGATCGCGTTCAATATAAGTAACCTTTTTAACCGGATATTTAAATATTTCCGGAAGATGAGACTGAAGTGATCCTGATATTAAAACAACTTTTTCAGGAGATTCACATTGAAGCATTGCATAATGAATATCCTCTTCTCTTTCAGCCACATCGTTTTTATAGGATAGAAGTCTCTGATTATAATAGGTGCTTTCATCACCCTGGTATGTACCTTTTGTTATATTGCCATATGGAGTATCTTCTGTGCTTGTAATAGTAATACCCGGAAGTAATATATGCCGGAAAAAAGTGTCCGGATTTTTTGTTATTATTGCCGATATAATGATGATAGTCAGTATTTTGACTGATATCTTTATCTTGAAATCAATTATCCTGAAGGTCAGAAATACATAAACATTTGCCAGTAGAATTATTGTCAGCAGCAACTGGTAGTTATTGAGGACTCCGGCGGTGAGAAATGCAATAATTAATCCTGATGCAATACCCCCTGCAGTTTCAATTGAAAAAGATTTTCCCGGATTAAATTTATTGACTGACCTGGCAATTGACATCAGTCTTACAAATGTAAAACCTGATACCAGACAGAAAGGAATAAGAACAAGAAAAGTGTAAATGATGCTTACCAGGAATGATGGCGTTTCACCGTTGTTAAGGAAAAGCCTCGATAATAAAAAGAGCAGTAAAAGTGAAATGACAGGACTGAGAGTGAAAACGAGATTGATCTTTCTGATATCGTTAATAATTGATCTCCCTGCCAGTAATGCTCCAATAGCGGATGTTATCAGCCAGGAAGCAAGAAATATTCCTGTAATCAGCTCATATCCTCCCGCAATATTCATCATTTCCCTTATAAGCAAAAACTGGATTGACGAACTGACAAAACCAACAATAAAAAGGTTATAACCGATATCGGAGAATGGAAGCTTCTGAAAAGATTCTGGTTCAGCTATTTTAGTTTCCTTACTTAATATCTTACCATAATAGCTGAGATGCCAAATGAGATGGAAAATACCGGTTACAGCCATACCTATTCCAAATTCCACATGCCATTTAAGAACAGATTTGACAAAAGGAATGTTCCATTTATAGGTAACCTGCAGTGCCATAAATAATCCGGCAAGAGCAGTGACCAGAAATGAAATTGCAAGTAGCGAGTTCCAGAACTTTTTATGAAATTGAAGAGAATAATAATCGAGTCGATATAATGTGTAACTGATTAAATATAAAAGTATTGCAGTTAACCCTGTTCCAATAACATGATACATGTTTACTACTTGTTATCTTCGAGCACAACTCCTTCGTATATATAGATTTCAGCAGTTTTCCACCCATCCCATTCCAATCCGGCTTTATCACGCGAAGTATATCCGAGGAACTCTTCAACAGTCCAGCCGTTTTCAGTTGCGACCTGTGGAAGCATCGTTCCTGACTTGTTATCCTTCTTAATATAAATGCCATGCCTGCCGAGAATTATTTCATTGATATTATTTATCTTCTTTAAAGGCCCGAGAACAGTTATTTCTATCTGGGTTTTTTTAAATTCCTCCTTAGTAAGTGGAGGAAATCGCGGATCATCGAACGCTGATGAAACTGCCGATGCTTTTACAACTTCATAAAGCGGTTCTGATGAGATGAATCGTCCTATACACCCTCTCAAAGCGCCATTGATTTTAAGAGTTACAAATGCCCCCAGTGGTTTCATAAATTTTGAAGGCATATCTGTCTCAACCGCTGCTTCAGGTTTATTATTGTCAAGCCTAGCCTGTATACTGTTTTTTGCCAATGTAAAAAGCCGTGATTTCTCTTCTTCTGTGAATAAAAGCTCTTCCTTCAATTCTGGTTTTTTAACTGCGTTCTGTTTTTTTTCAGTTAACACAATAGCATTATAGCCAACCACTTCATCTTTTCCACCGATTTGTGAATCGCCTGAATTGCAATAATCAATAAGCTTATATTCAAGCTGATCGTTTTTTTCAGCCAGATAAATAAGGGTTAAGCCTGACGTCCATCCGCACATGCTGGTAACTAATCCTTTGATCTGTTTTTCAGAATTCTTTTTAAGGGTGTTCAGAAAAGTTACAGGATCACCTGATTCAATACTCAGAGCAGTCAGCTTGTCTGTTTCAATGGCTTCATTATAAGGAGGATAATGTGAAAAGTCACTGCTGATAACGAAAAGATTTTCAGGAGTGAACCATGGTCTTAAAGCCTCGGCAATATGTTTTATTGTCCTCTCATTATTGGTTCCTAAAATAATCGGGACGATAGTTGGAGTGTTCTTAAAATAATATTGAATAAATGGTATTTGAACTTCAATACAGTGGTCCTGCTCATGCGCATCTATCGGGAAATTGAATACTTTGTTATCACGGATGAGTGTATTTGCGATTTCCCTGTTAACTGCTATCTTACCCAAAGGAGTAATGTAATCTCCTGTATTATAAACTGATGCGCCATCAAATGCCATAACATGACTCGACCCTATAATAAAAATGTTTTTATATTCTGAATTAACTGGTATTGACGAAAATGCAGCAGCAGCAATTTCACCCGAAAAGACGTAACCTGCGTGTGGGCTGATTATAGCCCTTACAATCTGGTCTCCGGTTGTTTTTTTACAGTTTTTAAAAAGCCCGGATAGATCTTTTGTCAGTGTTTCTTTGTCCGCAGAATAAAATCTTCCTGCTGCAACAGGCAGTCTGTCAACTGTCTTATTTTGAGAATAAGTTTCCATAATAGTGAATATTGAAAGCAAAACAATGAATACTGCTCGCATGGCTTTAACAATAAAATGGCGAATTAAAGTTATGTCAAAAATCTGAAGTAAAGATGGTTTTACCGGAATTATTACGGTCAATGTAAATCCCGTTGTTTGGAGGAAACTTCTTTTATTATTTTTAGATGAAAGTGATGACCTGCCTTCCCGCAGTGATTGTTGACCGGATCAACCAGGAAAAAGAATCAGATAAGGACCATTGACTCTTTCAGGATTTCTCCCTTATCATCGGTTCCGTATATCTTAATGCCGAGACTAAGACTTGGAGTGCCTATCATATCAATAATAGGACTCAATGCATCCTTAAGATCATCAACTTCCATGTTGTCAAATTCCTCTATATCAAAATACAGATGAATAAGGAGTGTATATTCACTGACTTTTATAGAACAGAGTGCTTTAACAATTTTTGCAAGCCAGATTGAAGATGAAGTATTAAAATACTCAAGGTTCAACCTCAGATTAGTAGTATGTCTTGGTTTCTTTATATATTCCAGAACCCATTTATATGCATTCTCGTACAGGCCTGCTGCATTCTCAGGGATTGACTTTCCGGAAAAGATAAGTTCACCGGTAAGGTGATTCAGATCAATTTGCGGGGTTTTAACACCGGATTCGACAAATAAACTTTTTAATTCCACTATAATGGATATTTACCTTCAGAGATATAATATATAAAGATCAAAAATAGAATAACTTTTTAAGAGTGCCGACTTCTTTATCAAAAAGAACTGGTCAGTTGTCAAAAAATAAGGACAGTTGGTATAAATAACTAAACCCGATGAGTTGCTTTATCTCCCTTTTTGATAATGTTTTATTGATGTCAATACATTAATATGTTATCTTTGCAGGCTGAAATTTGTTAAGAAAAAATGGAGATTGTTCTTAAAGAAAAGGTAAAAGAAGCTGTTAAAATTCTTTATAATAGTGAGGTTGCAGACGACCTGATTCAGATACAGGAAACGCGGAAAGATTTCAAAGGGGATTTCACTCTTGTAGTCTTTCCTCTTTTGCGCTATTCAAAAAACACACCTGAAAAAACGGGAGAGACTATAGGAAGTTATCTGGTAGAAAAATTCCCTGATATAGCTGGTTTTAATGTTATTAAGGGGTTTTTGAACCTTGAAATTTCCGATGTTTGGTGGATTGAATATTTCAGGAGGATGACAATCGAAAAGAGTCATCTCGAAAACAGTCAGGTTTCTGATCCTGAAACAATTCTTGTGGAATACTCCTCACCGAATACAAATAAACCGCTACATCTTGGTCATATCCGCAACAATCTTCTCGGTTATTCGCTATTCAGGATATTATCTGCATGCGGGCACAGGGTAATAAAGACCAATATTGTTAATGACCGTGGTATCCATATTTGCAAGTCAATGCTTGCATGGCAAAAATTCGGTAATGGTGAAACGCCAGCTTCATCAGGCATGAAGGGTGATCACCTTGTGGGGAAATATTATGTTCTGTTTGAAAAGGAGTATAAAGCTCAGATTGAAAAGCTTATACAGGCAGGGACAGATGAGAATGAGGCAAAGAATTCTGCACCACTCATGAAAGAGACCAGGGAAATGTTGCTTAAGTGGGAGGCAGGCGATAAGGAAGTGATTGATCTCTGGAAGAAAATGAATTCCTGGGTTTATGCAGGGTTTGATGAGACGTATAAGAAGCTTGGTGTGGATTTCGATAAGATCTATTATGAATCAGATACATACAAAACCGGTAAAGAAATAGTTCTTTCTGCCCTTAAAAAGGATATTCTTTACAGGAATGAGGATAGTTCAATCTGGGCTGACCTTACATATGATGGACTTGATCAGAAGCTTTTGCTTCGTTCAGACGGTACTGCTGTATATATGACTCAGGACCTGGGAACGGCGGTAGCCCGTTATAATGAGTATAAATTCGATAAGAATATATACGTGGTGGGGAATGAACAGAATTATCATTTCCAGGTTCTCAGAGCAATCCTCAATCGGATGGGATATACCTGGTCCGATGGACTTATTCATTTTTCATACGGAATGGTTGAGCTTCCGGAAGGGAGAATGAAATCGCGCGAAGGAACAATTGTTGATGCTGATGATCTTATAAAAGAGATGCAGGAAACAGCAATGGAGGTTTCCCTGGAACTGGGTAAACTATCGGATTTTTCAGAAGAAGAAAAGGAAGATGTATTCAGGAAAATAGGCCTCGGAGCCCTTAAATACTATATTCTTAAAGTGGATCCGCGGAAAAATATGACCTTTAATCCGGCTGAATCAATTGATTTTAATGGAAATACAGGTCCATTTATTCAATATACATATGCCAGAATAAAATCTGTATTCAGGAAAGCAGAACAGACAGGTATTCTCACTGAAACAGGCAGTTTAAATGAAGCCAAAGCAGGCATTAAGGAAATTGAACTTATTAAACTGCTGCGAAAATATTCAGAGACGGTTTCACAGGCAGCAACAGATTATAGTCCTGCGCTAATAGCTAACTATTGTTATGACCTGTCAAGAGAATATAATCAGTTTTATCATGATTATTCAATTCTGGGTGAAGACGATACTGCGGTCAGAAATTTCAGGCTGGTTCTATCGAAAGTTACCAGCGAAATACTTTACGAAGGCATGTGGTTATTGGGAATCGAAATGCCTGAGAGAATGTAAATGATATTGGCCCCAAAATCGAGCTAATAAAATAAAAAGCCCAGGGGGTAAAAGTTATATATTAAATTATTTATTCTAAAATTATATGTTTGAAAATTTAAGTGAACGGCTGGAGAAATCCTTTAAACTTCTTAAAGGACAGGGCAGAATATCAGAAATAAATATTGCTGAGACACTTAAGGAGGTTCGCAGAGCGCTTCTCGACGCCGATGTAAATTTTAAAATCGCAAAACAATTTACTGATTCAATTAAGCAGAAGGCTATTGGGCAGGAGGTTCTTAATTCGGTCAATCCTTCGCAAATGCTCGTTAAGATTGTTCACGATGAGCTGGTTGAACTCATGGGGGTTGAGAAAACCGATATCAATATTAAAATTAATCCTTCTGTTATTCTGATAGCCGGGCTTCAGGGTTCTGGTAAAACCACTTTCAGCGGTAAACTGGCAAAATGGGTTAAAAGCAAAAGAGGAAAAAATCCTCTTCTTGTTGCTTGTGATGTATACCGGCCCGCGGCTATTGAGCAGTTAAAGATCATTGGGACCCAGATAGAAGTTCCTGTTTATACTGAAGATGGAAATCTCAACCCTGTCGTTATAGCTCGTAATGCTGTAAAAGAAGCAAAGAAGAATGGATACGACCTTGTAATTATAGATACTGCAGGACGTCTTGCTATTGATGAGGATATGATGAATGAGATTGCATCCGTTAAAGATGCCGTAAGCCCTCATGAAATATTGTTTGTAGTTGATGCCATGACTGGTCAGGATGCCGTTAATACCGCCAGAGAATTCAATGAAAGGCTTGATTTTGATGGAGTTGTATTGACCAAACTTGACGGCGATACAAGGGGTGGGGCTGCGCTGTCGATAAAATCTGTTGTTAATAAACCTATAAAGTTTATTAGCTCGGGAGAAAAAATGGATGCTATCGATATTTTCTATCCGGAAAGAATGGCTGACAGAATTCTTGGGATGGGCGATATTGTTTCCCTTGTTGAAAAAGCTCAGGAACAGTTTGATTCGGAAGAAGCCAGAAAACTTCAGAAGAAAATTGCAAAGGATCAGTTCGATTTCAACGATTTTATAACACAGATACAGCAGATAAAGAAAATGGGTAATGTTAAGGACCTGATGGCAATGATCCCTGGTGTAGGGAAAGCTGTTAAAGATCTGGATATCGACGACAATGCATTTAAAGGAATAGAAGCAATTATAAGAAGTATGACTCCCGAAGAGAGGATTAATCCGGTTGTTCTGAATGGCAGCAGGCGTAAACGAATTGCTATGGGAAGCGGAACCAGCGTACAGGAGGTGAATAAACTCCTGAAGCAGTTTGATGAGACCAGAAAGATGATGAAGATGATGACAAAAAGTGGTAACGTAGCCAGGCTTATGGGTAAGAAATAAACTCTAAGATGTATAGAATCATTGACGGTAAGAAAGTTGCAGCTGAAATTAAGCAGGAAATAGCAGCTGAAGTTGCAAAACTCAGATCTGAAGGTAAAAAAATTCCACATCTGGCTGCAATTCTGGTCGGCAACAATGGCTCAAGCGAAACTTATGTAGCTAATAAAGTAAAAGACTGCCATGAAGTCGGTTTCAAATCATCGCTGATCCGCTATGGCGTTGATGTTTCCGAGACTGTTTTGCTTGACAAAATTGCAGAACTTAATAATGATTCCGATGTTGATGGGTTTATAGTACAGTTGCCTTTACCGGGTCATATATCAGAAAATAAAGTCATTGAAGCAATTGATCCTAAAAAAGATGCTGATGGCTTTCATCCTGTTAATATAGGAAAGATGGTTATCGGACTGCCGGGGTATATTCCTGCAACACCTTATGGGATTGTTGAACTTATTAAAAGATACAAAATCGAAACATCAGGGAAAAAATGCGTGGTCATCGGACGGAGTAATATTGTGGGCAGACCGGTAAGCATTCTACTTTCACAGAAAGGTATGGATGCAACTGTTACAGTTGTGCACAGCCGGACAAAAAACATCGGTGAGCTTGTCAGTCAGGCTGACATTATAATTGCTGCAATCGGATCGCCTGCATTTATTACTGCAGATATGGTTAAAGAGGGAGCTGTGGTTTTTGATGTCGGAACCACGCGTATTGTCAGCCCTGAAAACAAATCGGGTTTTAAATTGGTGGGAGATGTTGATTTTGAAAATGTAGCTCCGGGATGCTCTTATATCACGCCTGTTCCCGGAGGGGTAGGACCAATGACAAGAGTGGCGCTCTTACTCAATACACTAAATGCTGCCTCAAGAGACTGAAGCTTTTACAGGGATGGTGGTTATTTATTTTTCAGGGAATTTCATACCGGCAAAATAAAGATCAAATCCACCTTTACCACCGGGTCTGTTGGAAGAAAACATAAGGTAATTATTCTTGAAATCAGGATTATAACCGATTACCGGTCTGAACTCATCAGATGAAGTATTAATTCCCGGGCCAAAATTGACAGGTAAGTTCCATTTTCCGTTTCTGAATACAGAATAATAAAGATCATAACCTCCCAATCCGCCCGGCCTGTTGGAGGTAAAAACCATTATCTTTTTGTATATCATCGGGCACTTATCGTCTCCGGAGCTATTGATACTGTCAACCTTTACCGATGTAGTGAAGTCACTGTTAAACCATCTTGCAAGGGGCATTTCATTAGGTCTGGAATGCACATAAATGTCAAAATTACCATCTCTGTCGGAAGTAAAATATGCTGAATCCTGGTTTTGGTCTAATGACAGATATGCATCATTGAAAGATGTATTCAGGAGTTTTACCGGGTATGGTCCATCAACGTCTGGCAGACTTGAACCGTTAACCGGAAAATTTTTAAGATAAAACAAATCAAGATTTCCCTGTGAGTTAACTGATGAGAGAATAAGATATTCAAATCCATCTATTGAACTAAACAAACGGTAAGGACCAAAATCATTCGTTGGAGTTACGGCTTTGTTTATCAGTTTGGTAAGGAACGGGTCATAAGTCATAGCTGCATCCATAACAAAACTTCCATTTGTCTGATCAAAAACAAAAGTTATAATAGCCTGCTCCAGGTCAAATTGACCCCCGCTGCTTTTCCTGTTACTCGAAAATACTATTGGTGAGGCTGCATTTAACTGGTACAGGGCAAGGTTATAATCATCATATGATGAATTGATATCCAGAATGTTAATGACTGTGTCGGGGAATGTGCCTTTAGGAAATTTTATTGGGTTCCCGGTTTTCTTACAATCTGTAAGGAACAATGAAATCAACACTATACTAAAAACCAACATTGTAAAATAGTTGTATGATGATCTTTTCATAGAAATAATAATTTTCAGAAGAGAATCCATACAAATATATTAATATAAAATGAAAAACCGGGAGGTCGCCCGGTTCTTCGAAGATAGAATTTAGGTTAATTCTAGGGTAAATAAGGGTATATTAATTTAATAAATATCCGTGTATAAATAATAGATGACTTTTTCGGGTATGAGGTTGCGTCAGGAAGGTGAAATAATACTATTTATTCGCGTTATATACTTATTGATCTAGAATTCACGTGTTTATAAATAAAATAAAATGTTGATAATTGGCAATTTATGTAAACACCCGTATTAAAAATAGTATTAATTTTGTAAGCATATTTTTGTGAGCCATGGAAGATGATAAGTATGGGTTTTCCTACGAGGAAGAGGTTAAACATGCGGTCCAGAAGTTTGAGATAATGAGAAAAAATAATGAAAGTTATTTTTTTGATGTTATTGAATTTGAGACGATTATTGACTATTATATTGAGAGCAACAACTCTACCAAGGCATTTGATGCCGCGACTCTTGCAAGTGAACAACATCCCCATTCAGTATCGTTACAGTTAAGGAAGGCCAGGGTTTTGCTTGATAAGGGAAAAGCTGTGGAAGCTTTGAGGCTGCTCAAAAAGCTGGAGAACATTGAGCCCGGAAATCATGAGATATTTATAGCAAAAGGAACCGCGTTAGGCATTCTTGGCGATATTCAGGGCGCGAAGAAGATGTTCGATTATTCTCTTACACTTGATTCAGAGGATGTAGAAAACATACTTTTTGCAATCACTTCAGTTCTCCAGAACCTGAATTATTATGAGCATCTGATTCCATATATGATCAGGTTGGTTGAGATGGAGCCGGAATTTAAGGCTCATCTTTACGATCTCGCTTACGCTTATGAGAAAACTGAAGATTTTGAGAATAGTATTAAATATTATCTCCTGTATCTTGAAGAAGAACCTTTTTCCGATAGTGCCTGGTATAATCTCGGGATAATATATAATAAGCTTGAATTGTCTGAGAAAGCAATGGAAGCTTATGATTATGCACTTGCTGTTAATTCTCAGAATACTTTTGCGTTATTCAACAAGGGAAATATTCTCAGTAATATAGAAAAATTTGCGGAAGCAATTCCTGTATATCATGAATACCTTGAAAACGAGCCGGAAAGTTTTGAAGCAATGACTTATCTTGCAGAATGCTATGAAAAAACCGGTGAATTGACCATGGCAAGGAAGTATTATCAGGAGGCAATTGAACTTGCACCTGATTTTGCTGATCCATGGTTTGGACTGGGAATCATAGCGCTGAACACCGGCAATATTGAAGACAGCCTCATCTTTTTCAGAAAAGCAGTTCGTCTCGATGATGAGAACCCTGAAATATGGTATCTGCTGGGGAAAGCTCACTATTCCAAAGGAGAGAAGAAGGAAGCTTTAAGATGTTTCAGGGAAGCTTTAAAACTCGACGCCTATTATGACGAAGTATGGGCAGATCTGGGTAATATCATTCTTAAAGACGGACTTGCAGAGAAAGCTCTGCCGTATCTTGAACATGCCTATAAAATTACAGGAGATTTACCTGGCATAAATTACCTTCTGGCCTCATTTTATTTACATACCGGCAATAATGAAAAGGCTTTCCGCCATCTATCAATTGCTTTAAATATCGACAAAGAACTTTACTCTGATTTTGAGGGTATATTCCCTTTAAAACTTCTGACCAGGAAGATTAAAAAGCTTCTCGGGGGAAATAATCTTTTCCCATAATCAATATTACACAAAATGAAAAATGTTCTTCCATTCATACCTGAAAGACCTGTTAAACCGCGAAATTCAGGTATTACAATGGTTATGGACAAAGGTCTGAGTATAAGGGAGGCTGAGGATTTTATGTCTGTTGGCAGTGAGTACACGGATTTTGTAAAACTTGGTTTTGGTACATCACTTATAACACCCGGTTTTGAAAAGAAAATTGCGATATATAAAAAAGCTGGGGTAATTCCATATTTTGGAGGAACCCTCTTTGAAGCTTTTATCATAAGAGACATGTTCGCCGGGTTCGTGAAATTCCTCGACAAATATGAAATTGAATTGGTGGAGGTATCTGACGGATCTTATGATTTCGAGCACAACAGGAAACTGGAATATATCAGCATACTTGCAGAGAGAGGTACTGTTATTTCTGAAGTCGGATCAAAGAAAAAAGACGTCATTTATACTCCTGAGGAATGGGTTGCAATGATGAAAAGTGAACTAAATGCTGGTTCTGTAAAGGTTATTGCTGAAGCACGTGAATCAGGGACAACCGGAATTTATAACGAGGATGGTTCGATAAACAATAAGATAATCAGTGGAATAGCTGAACATGTAAAACTTGAAAATGTAATATGGGAAGCTCCGTTGAAATCACAGCAAGCATGGTTCATAAAACATTTTGGTGCGAATGTCAACCTCGGAAATATAGCTCCACATGAGATCATTCCGCTTGAGACGCTGCGTCTTGGACTGCGTGGAGATACCTTTTTTCAGTTTCTTCCGGATAATCTGAAACAGTAAATTCCATATCGTCATTATAACTTTACCTGATAAAATAATTCAAGAATGAGAAAATTTGGACTCATAGGATATCCTCTGGGACATTCTTTCTCAAATGAATATTTTGCTGGAAAGTTTCAGAATGAGCATATTAATGATTGTTCATATGAAAATTACCCGATTGATAACCTGAAACTGCTTCCGTCTCTGATTGATGCCGATACTGAACTGTGCGGACTTAACGTTACAATACCTTATAAATCAGCAGTGATCCTCTACCTTGACCACATAACACAGGAAGCGGAAGAGATAGGTGCTGTTAACGTGATCAAAATCAAAAGATCCGACGGGAAAGTGAAATTATCTGGTTTTAACAGTGATGTAACTGGTATCAGAGATACTCTGTTGCCATATATAACCGAAAGTAAAGGGAATGCTATTGTTCTTGGAACCGGGGGAAGCTCGCGGGCTGTTTGTTATGTACTTAAAAAACTTGGGTTGAATGTTACTCTTGTGTCGAGAAACAAAAAAACAGGTGTGATTTCATACGATGATATTGATCTAAGGTTAATAAACAGTACCAAGCTGATTGTCAATACTACACCTCTCGGAATGTTTCCTGATATTGCCGGCAAGCCTGATATAAACTACAGGTTGCTGAATGAAAAACATATCTTATTTGATCTGGTTTATAATCCTGAGCTTACATCATTTCTCAGGATGGGGAAGGAGCAGGGATGCAAAACCATAAGCGGGATTAAAATGCTCCATTCCCAGGCAGAAAAAGCCTGGGAGATATGGAATGATGAAAATCTGTAATTCCTTAACCGTCTATTGTGTGCCTGGCGCCTTTTCGTCTCGTCCAGTATCGTGGATCACATTCCGTACATTCCTGTTTCCAGTAACCCGGAGTTACTGCAGGACCTTCTTTGGTTTTAAGTTGTTTTTCGTAAATAGAAAATACCGGATTGAAAATAAGATCCGTTACTCCGATAGTATATTTTGGTTCGCCGCCCTGTTCACCAGCCACTTCAGGCATATCTTTTACTTCAAGATTGTTAAATGATAGCAGGTCACTAAGGAACGCAACCCTTTCAAGTGAAGCCCCTGTTTCAATAATGGTGCAACGAATACCATTTATCTCACTTACAATATGTTTTGCATTATTTATAGCCATGGCTTCTACTTTTAATTAAACTCCGAAACTCAGATTCTTTATTGCTTCAAAAATTATACTCGCGAACCCGGTTATAACAATACCGGCAACACAGAGGCCAAGTGCAAATCTGGTCGGAAAGTCACTTCTGAACTTTTCAATTGGATTTTCATTTTTATTGATGAACATTGCTTTAACAACAAGTAGATAGTAAAATAAAGAGATAATTGTATTTAAGACTGCAATCAGGACAAGCAGATAGAATCCTTTCTGAGCGGCCGCGGTGAAAAGGAAAAACTTGCCGAAAAAGCCTGCAACCGGTGGAATACCTGCCAGCGAAAATAGCGCCAGCATCATTATCAGACTAAGTTTCGGGTTTGTCTGATATAATCCGTTATAGTCATCCATATTTTCTTTTCCTGTTGCATTGGATATCGCCGTAACAACACCGAATGCACCCAGGTTTGAAAAAATGTAGACCAATATGTAGTATATTACTGAAGCCATTCCAAGCTGGTTTCCACCTATAAATCCGAGTAGGATATATCCGGCCTGCGAAATAGAAGAGAACGCAAGAAACCTTTTCAGATTTTGCTGGCGTATGGCAAACAGGTTACCAATTGTCATTGTCAGAATAGCCGTAACATAAATTGTTTTCTGCCATGTACCCATTATTACCGGGAATACAGTATACAAAATGATTATCAGTACAAAGACCGCCGCCCCTTTCGAAATTACAGAAAGATAAGAAGTTATATTTATGGGAGAACCTTCATATACGTCAGCGGTCCACAGGTGGAAAGGTACTATCGAAATTTTAAATGCCATCCCGGCAAAGAAAAAGATAAACGCCAGTATCTGCAGGTTATTATTAACAAACAGTTTGGCGACTTCACTGAAATACAGAGTGCCTGTTGTACCGTAAATCATTGATAATCCATACAAAAGGATACCTGAAGACAATGCCGATGAAAATATGAGCTTTATACCGGCTTCGGCAGATTTATTCCTGTAACGGTCAAATGCAGCTAATGCCGCAATTGGTATGGTAGCCAGTTCAATTCCTATATAAAACATTAAAAAGTGACCGGCTGAGATCATGAAATTCATACCTGTAAGTGTGAATATAAGCAGAATAAAATACTCACTAATTTTTTCTGAATTTTCTTCCTTTTTAAGCCATGTCAGCGACTGAATAAACACAAGAAATACTCCAATATTCAGGATATTCTTCATCAACAATGTAGTCCCTGATGAAATATACATTCCTCCAAAGACGGTGCCTGTTGGTGACGGAATGAATCCTGCAAGGGTTATCACGCCAAAAATAATGACTGAGAAGAGACTTATGCTTCTCTTTTTACCGGCATCAACGAAGATCTCTGCTATCAGCACCAGTAGAGCTGCAGTTATCAGAAGCAGTTCATGCCGCATTATAAAAAAGGTTCCTAAGCTCATATTATAAAATTATCCAAACATTTATAAATCAAAACTCAAAACGGGTTAAGAGCAACTATACGGTCCACTATTGGTTGTAGACTTGTTCCTATCATTGAAGAAAGCCAGAATGGGGCAAGTCCAATAGCTGCAACTGAACCGATTAAAGTAACAACGGATATTTTCTCAAACCATTTTGCATCAGGCAGATGCTCGAAATGTTCATTAGTTGTCGGACCAAGTAAGAGGACTGCAATGACCCTTAAAATATATACCGCTGTAATGACAATCGATGAGATGGCCAGTATTGTAACGATCCTGTAAAAGAGTTCGGGATGCTGAAATGCTCCAACGAAAATTGTCATTTCAGCTACAAATCCACTCAATCCGGGAAGTCCAAGAGAAGCCAGACCTGCTATAACATAACATACAGAAAGGAAAGGAATAACCTTCATCAGACCACCCATCTGGTTTATCATTCTGGTGTGGGTACGTCCATAAAGCATCCCGATAAGAGCAAAGAAAAGTGCTGTCATTAAGCCATGTGAGATCATTTGTATGATCGCTCCGTTCATAGCTGTCTTGTTCATCATCAATACTGCAAACAATACCAGACCACAATGACTTACTGAAGAGTAAGCATTAATATATTTGAGATCTTTCTGTGCTATTGCTCCAAAAGCACCATATACCACACTTATTGAAGTGAGAATAATAAAGATCCATGATAATTCTTTTGCAGCCTGGGGCATAAGGAAAATCGCCACCCTGAAAGCACCGTATCCGCCAAGTTTCATCAGAACACCTGCGTGCAGCATTGAGACCGCGGTAGGAGCGGAAGCATGTCCGTCAGGTGACCATGTATGAAATGGGAAAAGTGCGCCCAGAACACCGAATCCGATAAATGTGAGCGGGAAGAATATCCTTTGAGCAGATATCGGGATCACTACCTTTGAAATCTCGAGTATATTAAAAGTCAGCCGGCCTCCGTTCGGTGCAGAGTTGAAATATATTCCCAATATTCCTAATAGCAGCAATGCAGAACCACCCATAAGCATCAGAGTCAGTTTCATAGCTGAATATTCTTTTGGTCCTGTGCCCCATATTCCAATTAAAAGGTACATAGGAATTACCGCGAGCTCGTAAAACAGGAACATTGTGAACAGGTCGATCGAAATGAAAAACCCAAAAACCCCTGTTGCAAGAAGAATAAGAGAAATAAAAAACTCTTTCTTCAGATATTCAACTTCCCATGATGCAAATAATCCTGCAAAAACAACTATTGAGGTCAGGGAAATCAACGCGACGGATATTCCATCAACACCAACAGCATAATGGATATTAAGACTCTTAAACCATAAGTAATCTTTTACAAATAGCATTTCATCAGTATTCCCGGAATGACGTGCTGACAAATAAAGGAAAACAAGGACAGCAGCCATGATTAATTGGAGGCTCATGCCGAATATGGCTACAAGACGAACCTGGCGTGCATCCTTTAAAAGCAGGATGCCGGTAATGGTCAGAACTGGTATTAGTACAAACAGGCTTAAAATATCCATAATTAAATGTCTTTTTCTTGATAATCAATTACTTCCATAGGTATATAAATAGTATTGCCAGCATAATTGCTCCTGTAATAAATACAAAACCATATTTCTGCAGTTGTCCCGATTGAAATCCTCTTATTCTGAATGAGACACCCTGAGTTACGCTGGCTATAGCATTCATTGTTGCATCTACCACGTTCCTGTCGAACCATGCAACAGGCTCAGAAATGAGTTTGAAAATTATCTTTTTGGTAACAAAGAGATATACTTCATCCATATAAAATTTGTTGTAGGCCCATTTATAACTATACTTAAAAGTTGCGGCAAGCTTATCGGGGATTGCACTTTCCTTCTTATACAATATGTATGCTATTCCAATCCCCAGGAGACCAATCAGTACTGAAGGAATTGCTACCATAAGTTCAAGTTCTGATTCAAAAGCCCTGCCATCAGAGGTAACAAGTTGATTAAATGGAATAAATCCTGTGAGAACTGATCCTATAGCGAGGATAATTAACGGTATTGTCATTGTTGCCGGGGCTTCGTGAGGAGTATGATGATAAGCTGTTTCTTTTCCCCAGAAAACACTGAAATAGAGCCTGAACATATAGAATGCCGTAAGTCCGGCAACGGCATACTCTACAGCGAACAACAGTTTATTGTGGTGCAACGCTGCAGCCAGTATCTCATCCTTGCTGAAAAAGCCTGATAATGGCGGAATTCCGGCAATAGTCAGACAGGCAATAAGAAAAGTAATATGGGTTATAGGAAGATACTTGCGTAATCCACCCATTTCGGTCATGTGGTTACTGTGAACCGCGTGTATTATTGCACCTGCACCAAGGAAAAGCAATGCCTTGAACATAGCATGTGTGAACAGATGGAACATTGATGCCATATATCCTAATCCTTCATGACCTCCGTAGCCCGAAACACCAAGGGCAAGCATCATATAACCGATCTGCGACATAGTGGAGTAGGCCAGTACCCTTTTGATATCAGTCTGGGTACATGCAATGATTGCGGCAAATATAGAAGAGAAAGCCCCGACATAAGCCACAATATTAAGTGCAACAGGAGCAGCTAATGCGTATATAGGGAACATTCTTGCAACAAGGTAAACACCGGCAACAACCATTGTAGCAGCATGAATAAGCGCTGAAACGGGCGTCGGGCCCTCCATTGCATCAGGAAGCCAAATATGGAAAGGAAACATTGCTGATTTACCCACGCCACCCATAAACACAAATATCATCGACCAGGTCATTATTGAAAGTCCCAGAAAGCCAATTCCGCTTCCCTGTGTAATTGCAGTTCCTGAAGGATCAGTGAGTGAAATAAAATCAAATGTTTTTGTATTGAACGACAGGATAAGAATCCCTATCAGAAATCCGAGATCTGCGAATCTGGTTACGATAAACGCTTTTTTTGATGCTCTCACAGCAGAAGGCTTCTGGTAATAGAATCCTATTAACAAGAAAGATGATACTCCGACAAGTTCCCAGAATATATACATCTGAAAAATGTTGGTAGCCAGAACTAATCCAAGCATCGAAAAGCTGAAGAGTGAGAGAAATGCGAAAAATCGTTCAAATCCTTTTTCCCCCTTCATGTAGCCCAGACTGTAAATGTGAACCATCAGCGAAACTGTTGTGATCACAACAAGCATCATCACTGAAATAGGGTCAAGAAGGACACCCAAATCAATATGAAGCTTATCAGTAAACTGGAGCCAGGTTGTATTAAAAGCTGTTATTTTCTGAAATGCCCCATCTACCTTCTCAGTTGTGAAAAAGTATTTGTAAGCAGTAATATATGACAACACTGTAATTATTGCCAATCCGCAGGTTCCTAATATGCCTGAAAGTTTTGGAAAATACTTATGACCTGCTAATCCCAGAAATATAAACATGAAAAAGGGAAGCAGAGGAATCCATATTGTATAGCTGAAATTTATCATATTATAAGTTGCCTAAGGTTATAAGGTTGTAAGGTGGTAAAGTTGTATGGTTGTATTGATCACGTATCGCGCACTATTTTTTTAATGTTTCATTTCGTTAACATCTTCAACATTAATTGTTGCAAACCGCCTGTAGATATTAATTACTATGGCTATAGCTACTGCAGCTTCTGAAGCAGCGACGGCGATAATAAAGAGGCTGAAAAACATACCCTCGAGTTTATGAGGATATAGATACCTGTTAAAAGCAAGGAAGTTTATGTTTACCGCGTTTAGTATCAGTTCCACTGACATCAGCATTGTTATCAAATTTCTTCGTGTAAGAAATCCGTAAATGCCTGTAAAAAACATTATCGTGGCCAGAACCAAAAAGTATTGTACTGGTATTCCTGTGCTCATATTATTCCTGTTTTAATGTTGGTAACTCGCTTTTTTCAGGTCCTCCTCTTTTTGCAATTACTATAGCTGCTATCATTGCTGCAAGAAGCAGAACTGATATTACTTCAAAAGGAAGTATGTATCCGTCATAATCAACTGATAACAGACTGTTTCCAATCAGTCGCATATCAACCTCTTTAGCAGCCTGAGCAGTAGCAGAAAAATTATAATCAAGAATTGTTATTATCGCGAGTATGGCTCCGGCTATTGAGGCGATTGCAGAAAAAACTGATTTCATAATTCCTGTGGGTTCGAACTTCTGGCTTATATGACTTGTCAAAAGTATCGAGAATATGATAAGAACTACAATACCACCGGCGTACAATGTCAACTGCACAGCAGCCAGAAATTGATAATCCAGCATGAAATAAAGTCCTGAAGTAGAAACCAGAACAAAAAGAAGATACACGGCAGCTCGTAAAATCTTACGCGATGTCACTGTCAGTATTGAAAAGACAATAATCATTGCTGAAAACAGAATAAACATTATCTGATTAGAGATCATTACTCAACTCCTTTCATTAATTGGGAACCTGGTTTATTTAATATTTTGTTCAGAAGGGCCCTGTTAAAGACCGCATGCTCAAACTTCTGAGAAAACGCTAGTGCATTGGAAGGGCAGGTTTTGACACATAGAGCACAAAATGTACACATTCCAAGCCTGTAAATATGTTTATCAATAGCCTTTTTTTTCTTGCCATCTTCGGTGATAATCACTTTTGAAATGATTTCAATTGTACCATTGGGACAATTTATTTCACAAATTCCGCAACCTGTACATTTATGTTCATTCTTTTCATTATGCGGCATCACTACCTCACCTTTGAAGCGTTCAAGCATTACAAGGCTTTTCCGGTTTTCGGGATATTTCTGCGTAACAATTTTTCCTGGGCTGAAAAAGTATGTTGATGTCACTTTCATTCCTTTCAGCAGTGACCAGATCCCGAGAACTATTTCCCTTAGATATTCTATTATACTTCTCATTCAGAGATATATATTTATAATTATTTACTATTAAAAATGCCAGCCCATGAGTACAATAAAAGCCATAATCAATACATTCAACAGATTGATCGGCAAAAGGTACTTCCATTCCAGGGTCAGAAGCTGGTCGATCCTCAGCCTGGGGAAAGTCCATTTAAATAACATTATGATCCATATGATAAAAAAGGTCTTTCCTATGTACCATATAAATGGAGGGATAAAATCCATAATCCTGTTAAATCCATCCCAGGAACCAACATGAAATGGCATCCATCCACCCAGAAATAAAGTAGCAGCAATTGATGCCACGATGAACATATTAATATATTCGGCAAGGTAGAAAAAAGCAAATCTGATTCCGGAATACTCAGTATGGTACCCGGCAGTAAGTTCAGACTCCGCTTCAGCCATGTCGAAAGGTCCGCGGTTTGTCTCAGCTGTACTGGAAATGATGTAAATTACGAAGGCAATTAAAGCCGGGATATGCCCTTTGAAAATAAACCATCCTGTTCTTTGGGCTTCAATTATTTCTGACAACTGCATTGATCCTGCAAGTATTACAATAGTGATAATGGCTAGTCCGATAGACAGTTCATAGCTGACTATCTGTGCACCGCTTCTCATTGCTCCGATAAGGGAATATTTGCTGTTGCTTGACCATCCGGCCAGAAGAACGCCAACCACACTCATAGAGGAAACTGCAATTACATAGAATATACCAATATTAAAATCTATCGCATGCAATCCCTTTGAAAAAGGTATAGCAGCCAGAACCATAAAATTGACAATAATTACAATGAAAGGTGCGAGGTTAAACAGAAAACTGTCTGCATTTTTGATTGGGATCAACTCCTTGAAAAGAAGTTTTATCAGGTCGGCAACCGTCTGGAAGATCCCAAACGGACCAATTCTGTTCGGGCCAAGTCTGTTCTGAATGAATGCACAGACTTTTCTTTCGGCATAGACAAGGAACAGTCCCACAACTGCATAAAAGAGCAGGAAAAGAACCCCGACTATCGCCATTTCGATGACTGTTGACCAGAATGGGGAAACTGAACCTTTCAGCCATACGTCAACAGGCTGTGTCAGCAATGAAAAATCGTAGAAGAATTTCCACCAGGGGACTGATTGTGAAGCGGAAGTATTTTGAGCGACAATCTCAGGTAGCATATATTTTATCTTTTAACTTTTTTATTCTTTTCCTTTTTTCCTTTTAACTTTTGCCTTGAACTACCTGTCAATATCAGGTATAACAAAATCAAGTGAACCGGCAATAGCAACAAGGTCGGCAATTTTAAAGCCTTTCGAGATATGATTAAGAACGCCAAGATTTACAAAGTTTGGTGACCTGAATTTCAGTCTGAAAGGATTTTTGTTTCCATCACTTATTATAAATACATCAAGTTCGCCGCGTGCGGTTTCAACCCGTTGAAAATATTCACCTTCGGGAAGTTTTATAATAGGTTTCATTTTGATGGCGTACGAACCTTCGGGAATGTTGTCGATCAGCTGTTCAATGATATTCATCGATTCCCGCATTTCTTCAATTCTGGCCAGGTATCTGTGGTATGTATCACCTTCATTATAAATGACTTCGTTGAAATTTACCCTGTCGTAGGCGCTATAAGGCTCATGTTTCCGTACATCGCATGAAAAACCCGAAGCTCTGCCGGAAGGGCCTGTTACACCGTATGAAACAGCATCTTTAAGAGTAAGAGGTCCGATTCCGATGCTTCGTTCGCGGAAAATCACATTTCCGGTAAGGATAGTGTCATATTCCGGCAGCGCTTTCCTGAAATATTTTATAAAGTCTTTAACTCTTTGTTGAAAGTTCGGATGGATATCATACATCAATCCCCCCGGACAATTATAACTAACCAGCATTCGGCCCCCGCATGTCTCTTCAAATATGTCAAGTATCTTTTCCCTGTCGCGCAAGCCATAAAAGAAGCAGGTTTGACCACCCAGGTCCATACCGTACGACGCCCAGAAGAGCTGATGTGACTGGATTCGGGTAAGCTCAGACATAATCGTCCTGATCACTTTTATCCTGTCAGTAATGTCAACCTCCAGAGCCTTTTCCACAGTAAGACATACTGCTTCATTATTGATATGAGCGGAAAGGTAATCCATCCTGTCAGTCAGATGAATTATCTGGGGATAGGTGATACTTTCGCACATCTTTTCAATACCCCTGTGAATATACCCGATATGAGGTTCAATATTTTTTACAATCTCCCCCTGAAGTGAAACTACAAGTCTCAGCACACCATGAGTAGATGGGTGTTGAGGGCCCATATTAATAATATATTCCTGCTTTTCGTCGGCAATAAGTTCTTTTACCTGTATATCCATAAATTACTTGGTAACAATATTAATATCATCAACATAGTCTTTTCTAAGCGGGAATCCCCAGGAACTGTCCAGGAAGAGCCTTCGCAGATCCGGATGGTTAGTAAATTTTATCCCGAGCAGATCATAAACTTCCCTTTCAAGAAATTCAGCGGTTGCCCATAATTCGGTTACAGAATCTAACTTCGGAGTCACACGGTCCGAAGTGCGTGTTTTCAACACTATTGTATGCTCATAGACTGTTGATCGCAAATGGTATACAACTCCAAGGTCGGCACCATAATCAATGCCGGATATGCAAACGAGAAAATCAAACTTGACCTCTTCTCTTTCTTTGAGTTGTTTTGCAAGAGAAAATAATTTCAAGGGAGGCACAGTAACCTCTGTGAATTGGTTGCCTTCTTTTATCTCAAGATCCTTATCGGTTGATTTTATAAATTCTCCTAATTCTATTTTATTCATTGATTCTCAGATTTCTGAATATAGCAGTTTGTTATTTGGAGTTATGTGAGGCACTTCTCAGTTTCCTTGACTTTATGGTCTCTGTTTCAATCATTCTTTGAAGCTGAAGCATACCGTACAATAATGCTTCCGGACGGGGAGGACATCCCGGAACATACACATCAACAGGGATCACGTGGTCAACTCCTTTAACAACACAGTAGGAATTTAAAAAGAAAGGACCTCCGGAAATTGCACATGCCCCCATAGCGACAACATACTTAGGCTCCGACATCTGATCGTAAAGACGTTTCAATACAGGTGCCATCTTGTTAACAATGGTTCCTGCAACAACAATAACATCTGCCTGACGCGGGCTGGCTCTGTACACTTCCATCCCGAATCTGGAGAAATCGTGCCTGGGCGCCCCGGTTTGCATCATTTCAATACCACAACAGCTTGTGGCAAATGTCAGTGGCCACAACGAGTTCTTTCTTCCCCAGTTAATAACATCATCAATTGTGGTAAGAAGAATATTGGAGCCGGTATCTTTTAGAAGTTCAAGGCTTTCATTATCCCCGAACTCTTCATATTTCATTCCTTTTATTGCCATATAAGAGCATGTTTTTTCCAGGCGTACAATAATCCGAGGCCCAGTATGAAAAAGAATATCACTATCTCTATAAATGCAGCCATTCCAACCTCTTTCATCACAACGGCCCAGGGAAACACCAGAACTGTTTCAACATCGAAAACAAGAAATAAAATCGCGAAGAGATAATATCCAACATTGAATTGAAGCCAGGTTACACCCTCGCTTGGTATTCCGCATTCATAAGGATCAAATTTCTGAGGATTAAATGATTTCGGAGCTACGATTTCTGAGAAGACAGGAATTACTCCGACAAAAAATACTCCTAAAATGAAAAATAGAATTAACCATTCATTGCTCATGTAGTCTGTTTTTTTTGGGTAAGGTTTGGACGGACAAAATTAAAAATATTTTTTGTATTGTGAAATTAGTAACACTATATAAAAATGATAATTATCACATTGGTAATATTAACGGTCACTTAATAAAAATCTCTTCCGGATATTCAATGCCAACCAGGAATAATCCTTTTGCCGGAGCTGATTTTCCAGCTCTGCTCCGGTCATTGGCACGAATGATTTCTTCAAATTCATAAAAATTTATTTTACCCGTACCAACTTCAACCATCGTTCCGACTATAGCTCTTACCATGTTGCGCAGAAAACGATCGGCCTTTATTGAAAATACATACCTGTTGGATTCCTGTTCCCAGAATGCCTCGTAAATTCTGCAGATATTTGTTTTCGTGTCTGAGTGGAGTTTGCTGAAGCTTGTAAAATCAGAATGATTGAACAGTATTTTGCATGCTTCGTTCATCTTACTGATGTCAATATTCCCATGAAGGTACCAGCTTGAGTTTTCAAAGAAGGGGTCTTTGATTCCGGAGATGAAGTACTTATAAGTTCTTGATATAGCGCTGTATCTTGCATTTGCATCGGGCAATACTTTTTTAATCGCATTTACTGAAATATCTTTTGGAAGATAGCTGTTAAGCCTGAATACCAATTTTGGTGTGGTGTCGAGAATAGAGGAGGTACTTTCAAAATGGGCGCAGAAATAAAGGGCGTGTACTCCGGTATCTGTTCTTCCGGCGCCAATGGTGGAGATTTTTTCATTTAATACAACACTCAGGGCATCTTCCAGAAGTTTCTGTACAGTCACCGAATTCGGTTGTATCTGCCAGCCATGATAGGAAGTGCCTTTATATGAGATAAATATGAAATATCGTGTTTTCACCGTTAGTTTTTGTAAATATAACCTTTTACCTTAAAAATAAATCTCCATTACTATTTGAAAATCGATCTTAAAATGTATTTTTACTTTCGCACTAGAAAGCCCTTTGATCGTTAGAATAAAACGGAATTTTAATAATGAATCCAAATCTAAAAGCCTTTAATTATGAGAGTTGATTTGAGTTGGATAGACTATCTGATAATGATAATCTATTTTATTTTTGTACTTGGCATCGGCTGGTTCCTTCGAAAATTTATGAAAAATGCAAATGCATTTCTTGAAGCGGGAAGATCGATGCCGGCATGGGTGGCCGGACTGGCCTTTATTTCAACAAACCTTGGAGCTCTTGAAGTAATGGGCATGACAGGTTCCGGGATGAAATATGGAATGCTTACAACTCACTTTTACTGGATCGGTGCTATACCCGCTATGATTTTCCTGGCTTTATTTATGATGCCATTCTATTATGGTTCAAAAGCCCGATCAGTACCCGAATTCCTGAAACTCAGATACGATGAGAAGACCCGGGGCCTGAATGCTATTCTTTTTGCAGTTATGACTGTACTTGCTTCAGGAATCTCAATGTATGCACTTGCTCTCCTTATGGAAAATGTACTGGGATGGAATTTTAATCTTAGCCTGTGGATATCAGCATTGGTTGTTCTCGGTTATACTTACCTGGGAGGTCTCTCATCAGCAATTTATAATGAAGTTTTGCAATTTTTTATAATTGTCATCGGACTTTTACCCCTTGTGTTTTTAGCTCTGAAAGATGTTGGAGGCTGGGTTGGACTGAAAGCTCAGTTAGCCCCGATTGCATTATCCAAAGGATACGCGGCTGATACATTTACTTCCACGTGGAAGTATTCAGGTCAGGCATCAGCTAACCCACTTGGTGTTGAATGGTTTGGTATACTCTTTGGACTTGGTTTTGTTTTATCATTCGGCTACTGGTGTACAAATTTTCTGATAGTCCAGCGGGCATTTGCAGCTGAATCCAAGGCGGCTGCCAGGAAGGTTCCTCTTATTGGCGCCTTACCTAAAATGTTTATACCTTTTCTGATTATTGTTCCCGGAATAATAGCGCTTGCACTTTCACACGATCCGGGTAAAGGATTCACTATCCCTCCGGATGCCGGGGGTGGACTAAACTATAATTTAACAATAATCATGCTGCTGAAACAGTACCTTCCAACAGGTGTTCTGGGACTTGGAATAACTGCACTGCTTGCATCCTTCATGTCGGGTATGGCAGGTAATGTATCAGCATTTAACACAGTGTGGACCTATGATATATATCAGAGTTATATCAGACCCCGTACAGGAGATGAAGATGCAGACGGAAAACATTACCTGAAAGTGGGCCGGATAGCTACAATCTTTGGTATTCTCTTAAGCATCGCCTCAGCATATATAGCTGGCAAATTCGGTAATATCATGGATTTCCTGCAGACAATATTCTCATTGATAAATGCACCTCTTTTCGCCGTCATTTTCCTTGGGATGTTCTGGAAAAGAACTACAGGTCATGCCGCATTTACAGGTTTGCTTCTAGGTTTCCTGATGGCTTTGCTTCATCATGGACTGACAATACCAGCAGGAGCAACATCACTTGTAAAAGGTGGCTGGATTGCTAACCTTCATACCTACCCGGTAGAGATGGCTCAGAACTTCTGGACCGCAATAATTGCATTCGGAGTAAGTACAACAGTAACAATAGGACTTACTTTTATTACTAAGCAGAGAAAAACTGATGCGGAATTGACCGGTCTGGTTTATTCTCTCACACCACGTACAATAGTAGACAAAGACCTTCCTTGGTATCAGCGTCCTGCAGGTCTTGCAATTCTTGTAAGCGTGATTTTCATAGTATTAACAATAATGTTCTGGTAGGAGGAAATTAAAATGGTAGATATAAGAATACCTATAGGCCTGATGTTTTCGATCATAGGGGTTTTAATAACAGGATTCGGGTTTTTTACAATTTCAAACACCGAAATGTATCATAAATCTCTTGGCATTAATGTCAATATTATTATGGGCATACTGATGCTTGTTTTTGGATTGATAATGCTGTTTTTTGCATTCAGGAAGAAGAAGAAAGCCTAGAGAAAGAATCATTTTAGTATGGACAGTCCGAAACCTGTCCACACATATAACATACAACTATTATATTCTATGAAAAACAATATTAATAATCGCGGTTTTGGCAGCGATAATAATGCAGGTATTCACCCTGATATTCTGAAAGAAATAATCGCATCAAATACTGGACATGTAACTGGTTATGGTACAGATATTTATACAGAACAGGCCAAGGAACTTTTTAAAGAACATCTTGGCAGTTCAACAGAGACATTTTTTGTTTTAACCGGAACCGGAGCAAATGTTCTTGGCCTTTCGGGAATAACTAAATCGTGGAATTCAGTTATTACTGCATCTACGGCGCATCTTGAAGGAGATGAATGTGGCGCTCCTGAAAAGTTTATCGGATGCAAGGTACTTGTTGTCGATACCATGGATGGAAAAGTTACTCCTGATCTCCTTGAAAAACATATGCACGGTCTTGATTTCGAGCATCACTCCCAGCCGAAAGTTATTTCTATTACACAGGCAACTGAGATGGGAACAGTTTATTCAGCTGATGAAATAGCCGGAATAGCTCGTTTTGCACACGACAGGGGAATGCTTCTTCACATGGATGGTGCACGGATAGCTAACGCTGCGGTGTCGCTTAATCTTTCTTTTAAAGCATTTACTGCTGATGCCGGTGTCGATGTTCTTTCATTCGGTGGAACAAAAAACGGTATGATGTTTGGCGAATCAATATGTTTTCTGAAACCAGGTCTTTCAGCCGATTTTAAATATATCAGGAAACAGGGTATGCAGCTTGCCTCAAAAATGAGATTCATTTCAGCCCAGTATATTGGTTATTTTCGCAATGATCTGTGGAGGAGATGTGCTTCAAATTCCAATTTAATGGCGCGGTTGCTTGCAGAACAGCTTAAACTGATCCCTGAAGTCAGAGTAACACAGGAAGTTCAGTCAAATGGAGTTTTTGTGATAATTCCCAACGATGTTGCAGAAAAAATCAGAGGGCAGTACTTTTTCTATCCCTGGGACGAGAAAAGATCAGAATGGCGCCTGATGTGTAGCTGGGATACGGAAGAGACGGATATCGGGAATTTTATTGAGTTACTTAAGAAGGAGTTGAAGAAATAACATTCCCCGGATAAATTTCTCCCCTAATGGGACGTCAATTCAGTTATATATCATAATAGTCTAATAAAATAAAAAAGGCTGAATCATGTGATCCAGCCTTTTTTTATAGCATTAATTGCAATTTTACTTCAAAGTAAAGGCAATTGGTACCATGTACCATACCGGAACAGGTTTCCCACCCTGTTTTCCAGGTTTAAAAGGGGGAAGTGCAGATACAACCCTGATTGCTTCCTTATCGAGTTCCGGGTCAACACCTTTAAGAATGCTAACCTGGCTGACACCACCTTTTGCTGTAACGCAGAATCTGACAATTACTTTACCCTGGATGTTGTTTTCTTTGGCAACCTCGGGATAATTTGTATGTTCTGCAATATACGTCAAAAGTGCATTTGGTCCACCGGGGTACACCGGCATTTCCTCAACAACTACGAATGGAACTTCTTCAGCTTCAGCTTCCTGAACTTCTTCCTTAACTTCCTGTGCAACTTCTACAACATCAGTGTTTTTAACCTCGGTCTGAGCATCATCATTTGTCATAAGCTGTACATTATCCTCAGGTTTGATTGAGTCAACAACAACCGGGGGTACATATCTCTGCTGCTGAACTACATCAGCAGGAGGAGGTGGAGGAGGGGGTGGAGGAGCCACGACATCATTTGGCTGATCCAGATTCTCAAGTTTGATCTCTACCTTTCTCTCTGCGCGTTTTCCTCTGCCTTCTGCCGCTTTCGCGTTCAGGTACGGAGTAATAACAGCAGTTGCGAGAATTAGAATACCTATCAGTAGTGCAAGAATTACAGTACGATTATACTTCTTACGAAGTGTATAAGCTCCGTACTCCTTATTCCTGTCCTCAAACACGATATCATCAAAGGCAGGAGCATTTACATTTTCATTTGCCATATTTCTGGAGGTTTACGGTTTATTTAGCAGGAGTTGTTGCAGTGGCTGTAATACCAGCGGCAATTTCTACCATTCTTTCTTCATAAAAGGCTATAGGCACAAATGTATAACGGGCTATTCCGCAGATACTCATCTCATCGAGGATATCAACGAAATCGCCATAATTTGATTTCTTATAAGCCTTTATCAGTACAATAGGACCAGTATCGTCCACTCTTTTCAATTTAGATATCTCACTCAGAACAGAATCAGGATGAAGAACAATTTTTCCAGTAGTTACCTGCTGCTTATAATCATCAATCTTCTTGAACAATGCTCTGTTCCTTTCGAGTAAAATCTGACGGATACCGGTTGGGCCAGAACTAAAATCCAATACCGTTGCAGGAGGAAGATTATTATAATCCTCCGGTTTAACTGTTCCCTGATACCAAAAAATTTTGTTATCCGGGCCAAGTATAAGGTTCATAGTACGACTCGCTGCAATAACAGGAGCCTTCTGGTTAGGATCTTTAAGCTTTTCAGGAAGGTTTATTTCCATAACTTTTGGCCTGCTTAAAGCTGATGTAAGCATGAAGAAAGTGATAAGCAGACACATAAGGTCAACCATTGGGGTCATGTCGATATGCGGAACATGCTTCTTGGCTCTCTTCTTCCCGCCACCTTTTTCTTCTTGAATTATTTCACCCATATCACTTTTGTATTTCCTGTAAATTAATTTTAGTAGCTTCAAGATTTGTGATCAGATTGAATTTGAACATATTCTTATCTGCCATAATATCAAGAACTTTCTGAACTATCGGAAAATCAGTCTTTGAATCTCCTTTAATACATGCCTGTATATTCGGATTTACCTGCCGTGCAAAGAGTATCCATAATGAAAGCTGGTTATCTGTTGAATCAAGAGGAATACCAGTCTGAAAAACTGTTTTCTCCTTATTACTCTTTGCATTGAGGAACTCCTTCATTTTAAGTATAGGTACTCCTATTGATGTGGGATACTTTTCGAATGCCCTTAATTCAGACGGGGTAAACTCGATATTGTATCTCTTGCCCATTTCTGCAAGGATCCTTGGTCTGTAGTGGAGTAAAGTATCCGGACCATTATCGAAATTTAAGAATACCTTGTCATCTGTAGAGAGAAGAAGGGTAAGCGTATTATTATCAGGAGTAGGTTTCTCGGATATAGAACTAGGGGTATCAACAGTAGCAGGTTCCTGCTGCCTCATAGTAGAGGTTAACATAAGGAATGTTAACACTACAGAGAACAGGTCAACCATTGGAGTCATGTCGATATGGGGCGACCTTGTTGGTAATTTAATCTTTGGCATTGTAGTTTCTTTATTTATTAATTTAAACCAAAAGATAAATTCTGACTAGTTGTTTCTTAATGAAGCAGCAAAATTCTGAGTCAGACTGAAGCCTGCTTCATCAATTTTAAATGTATAAGAGTCAATTGTTGATGAGAAATAGTTGAAAGCAATGATCGCGAAAGTTGATCCTGTTATACCGAATGCTGTATTTATAAGAGCTTCTGAAATACCGCTTGCCAGCAGAAGAGGATCAGGAGCACCAGCCTGAGCGAGAGCGGCAAATGCCTTGATCATACCAAGAACCGTACCAATAAGACCAATCAGCACTGAAATAGAAGCAAGTGTTGAAAAGATAACCATGTTTTTTGATAACATCGGCAGCTCAAGAGCTGTAGCTTCTTCAAATGATTTCTGAATAGAAAGAATTTTCTGATCTTTCTCAAGTTCTTTGTCTTTCTGAAGGTCACGGTAACGTGTCAGACCTGCTTTCATAACATTTGCAAGAGAACCTTTCTGATTGTCACAAGCTTCCATTGCTTCTTCAATTTTATCAGTTGCAAGAAGACCCTGAAGCTGGCTGACAAATGCATTAAGGCTGCCTTTACCTTTTGCTCTTGATAATGTAATAGCCCTTTCGAAAACGAAAATAATAAGAACCAATACGCAAGTCATCAATATAGGAACGATCATGCCACCTTTATAGATGATTCCAAGAAAATTGCCCTCCATTGCCTGTCCTTTAGGATTGCCTCCTACAAAGTTTACCGGATTACCCATAATGTTAACAAATAACAGATAGGCAACTATAAAAGCTATTAAAATAGCACTTGTTGCAAATACATTCTGCAACGCATCTTTGAACGAACTTTTTTGTTTACTCATTTTATCGATTTGTTTAGGTTTAATATTTTTTTACGATTTGCAAATATATATTATGAATTGTTATTTTCAAATAGAGCAAAGAATAATGTTAATCTTTTGATATAGTTTAGATCAATTATCTAAACCTAAAGACCCTTAAGTTAACATTATACCCTTTCTCATTTTTAATTTATTTACAGATATTTTTCGTCTTTTATCGGTTTATTGTTCCAAAGTAACATTGTAAACTCTTGATTTTGTAATAGGAATCTCGACTGATTTGTACCCCTTCAGACTGACAATCAGTATTTCTGATCCCGATGGAATCTCAAACTTAAACTCACCCTTGGTATTTGACAGATTCTCAGCAGCCGTGTCTTTTACCCTTATTGAAGCATATGGTAATGGCTTTCCGGCAGTATTCTTAATTACACCTTTAATTTCATTAGGATTAATACCCTTCTTTATCTGAGCCACGAATTCATTTATATAATTAATCTGACTTTTTGCAGAAGCATTCATCGGATCAATTGCCAGTATTTTGTTGTATGATTCCGATGCTCTGGATAAATATGGTAATCGCCCTTCATTTGTTTTTTCAGTCATAAGCGATCTCATTTCCACTGAGCCCAGTCCATTGTATCCTTTTATCTTATTCTCTTTATTGCCGGCATCAAGATTAATCATTCTTGTGTAGTAATCTTTTGATTTGCTGAAATTCTCATTCATCATATGATAATAACCCAGGAACACCATAGCTTCCATCATTTCAGATTCATACTTGAGAGAATCGGACTTGGCAATATCCAGTACTTTTTCAAATTTAGGCTTTGCCTGTCCAAGCTTAGCATCAGGGTCCATTCTGGAATATGTTCTCGCAATGAAAACGTATGCCGGAACATAAGTGGGATTCTTAGCTACAACTGATGAAAATAAAGAATCGGCAGATTTGTATTTTTCTCCCGTGTAATAAGCCCTTCCTATACGCATGTAATCATCAATATTCTCTTTTGCAGGATCAATCAGTTTTGCCCAGGTTTTTGCCGCGTGATCATATCTTTTAAAGTTGTAGGAGCTATTGGCAATTTCATTAAGAAGGTTTTTATCATCCGGTTTAAAGCTTAATACTTTTTCATATGCAACAAAAGCTCTTTCTATTTCAGTATCTGCAATAGCTTTATTTTTTTCGAGACCAGTTATCTTGTTTGTAAGATCATCAAGTCCGGGTTTCAGTTTTGCCTTTTCTGCAGCAGAAGCTGATGAAAACTTTGACTTGTCTTTTTCAAGCTGCGTTTTCAAACCATTTAGCTCATCGACCATTTTAGGATAATTCTGATTCTTTTTCAGAAGGATCCTGGCCAAATAATGATAGTCTTTAGGTATAATTCTTTCAGGAGCCACTGTTTTAAAAAGTGTTTCCATATATGCAAGCGCTTTATTGTAATCTGGTGGATTCTTTTCATAACATGAATAGCCTGCTATACGGTTCATATAGGTCCTTGATTTATCGACCGCAAAAATATCTTCAACATTCTTAATAACTCCATCATAATCCTTGGCATAGAAAAGGGCATTTACATATCTGGTCTTTGCAGGAATATTTCCGGCTGTCAGATCAAGATACTTCTTGAAATTTTCTTTTGACTGATCAAATCTCTGAGCAAGCAAATATAACTGTCCAAGTTCGCGATAAGCGGGAGCATAGTTTACATTAAGCTGTATTGCTTCATCATAATAAGGAATAGCAGCCTGGAGAGCACGTCCCTTAACATATATGTTGCCAATTTTCATGTTTGCAGTTGGTGAGGCCGGGTCAGCTACCTGGGCCAGTTTGTAAAATGAAATCGCTTTTGATCCGTCATTTTCCAGAATGTAAATATCACCTGCTATCAAATAAACGTCTTTACTGTTATTATCAATTTTAATAGCTTCTCTGATTAAAGGTAATGCAATAGCTGTGTCTACTTTCTCATCCTTAATATAAGATTCGGCAATTTTTGCCAGCGCAAATGCATAATCCTTAGCCGGAGGAGAAATCTTTTTTAAATTCTTATACGGGAGGAGGAAGCTTTTTGCCTTTGCACGCATCTCAGTTGCTGTCTTAACATCACCCTGAAAATATGCGATCTTAGCTAAACCAATGTAATTAAGAGGATCGTTTGGATTGGCTTCAACACCTTTCTGATAAATCTCTTTGGCTGCCTTGGCCGTTACTGTTAATGAGTTAGAGATTGTGTCGGAGAAATAATCAGCAAGATAGTTTTCTCCAAGAAAAAAATAATTCCGACTATTTGTTGGTTCCTTCTGTATCAATTGCTGGAACATTGCCAAAGCTTTATCATACTGCTCACTTCTTGTAAGAAGGGTAGCAGAATTCAAATCCTGAGCTTTGATATTAATCGCAAAAATTGTAAAGAATACTGCCAGCAATACAGCCGGTGTAGAAATTGAACGTTTCATAGCTATTTAATTTGTTGTCAATTATTGTTTGAATTCCTTATTATATATTCAAATTTCAATTATTTTATCTCTTCCTTAACGCCTCACGCCTCCCGTCTCAAACCTCAAAACTAATGCTTAATCTGTACCAATCTTATTGGCATAGTTGCCGGAACAAGTCCTGACTTAAGAACAATACGCTGTCCCTGTTCTTTACATGCCCAGTTTACAAAACCAGAGCCCAAACCGAGAAATGTTTCTCTGTTGATAAGATAAACCTCCCTTACAAATGGATACGACTTGTCATATATAAAACCCTGTTGCGGACGATAATAAGAACCATCATTAATAAACTCCTGTGAAACACCAACAATGTTGACTTTTTTGGTGAAACTCATGCTCAGTGAATCATCTTTATCACTTATATAGTTTACACTTATTATTCCAATTGCATCCGGGTTTCTTGAAACAAAATTTATAACCTCCGGATTATTATTTACTGCAAAGAAATTTTCGCCCAGAGAATCTTTTATATCATAAAGTTCCTTAAAATACCGGATATTCCCTGATTTGTTATTGTCAAAAATAACCCTGATGTTGCCAAGCTTCGAATCGGGATTAATATCTTTCCAGTTTTTTATTTTACCAAGGAAGATATCCTTAATAGAATTATACTTTAATAATGTATCCTTGTTTGCTTTATTTGTTATCAGTGCAAGCGCATCATAAGCGTATGTAGTTGTATGGGGAATGATCAGAGTATCGCGGAGAGTCTGTATCTGATAATCAGTCAACTTTTTACTTGTAACAATAACCTTAACTGAATCGTTCATAAAGTCATTTATCACATCAGACTCAGGCTTATACTGAGGTTTGATATATGCATTTGTATACAAATGTGTAAAAGTAAAAACTTCGGTTTCAATTATTGGTTGAAAAGACTCATCAACAGTAATCTTTATATTTCCTCTTGTTGTAGTTTCAGCTGGCCCTGATTTTTCTCCGCCACAGGATGCCAGACTAAGCATTAATCCTATAAGGGGAAAAGAGAAATAAGACAATAAATTTTTACAAACAGCTCTGTTCATTTTATTACTGGTTGTGATCTTTTTGTTCCGGCACGCAATAATACTAAAATTTTGAATAACTGATACTCCGTTCATATTCTTAAAATTTTGTCAGGATTAAAATATTTATCACTTAATGTACTGCAAAGGATGTGCCAAGGCGTATGTGAAAAATAGAAAATCCTGTTCTGCTTTCTTTATTCTTAGATTTGGAGCATTACTCCTGGTCCTCATTTTTTGTAAAAAACACTTCAACTATTTTAACGTATGTTCTGTATGCCCTGTATAACCCATAAAATATAAATGCTGAGCCCATTAAGATCCTTACGGACTTGTCAAGATAACTAAGATTTGTAAAAAATACGAAGTAAATTCCTACTCCCAGATAGAATAATACCATAAAAATAGAGAAAATCGTTGTCACCTGTTGCATTAATTTGCTTTCATTCATATTAAAAATATTAGGATTCAAATAAACAAAAAATCAATTTACAATCAAAATTAAACTAAAATTTTCGTTATAACAAAAAAATATAAATAATTATATCGTTAACTTAATAACAATGAGCAATCTCCATAACTTAAAAATCTGAAATTATTATCAAGGGCGAATTTGTAAACTTCCTTCCACTTTTCACCTATCCACGCAGAAACAAGCAGGAGAAGTGTACTGTTCGGTTGATGAAAATTTGTGATCAATCCGTTCATCATTCTGAATTTATACCCCGGAATAATTATAATGCTGGTTGAAGCATGCAATCCCGATAATTTTTTTACAGATAAATAGGTTAATAACGCGTTGAGAGAATCCTCTGCTGAAATATCAGTTTCGTGTTTATATACGTCCCATTGACCAAGCGAAAGCTCATTCGCCGATCCTGTAGGATTATTCAATAGACTGACCCCCAGCCAGTAAAGACTTTCAAGTGTTCGTACAGAAGTTGTACCAACAGGAACTATTTTTCCAATGTTCTGCAGAAGCAATTCTATTGTATCCTTTGTTACAAAGAAATGTTCACAATGCATTTCATGGTCTGAAATACTTTTTGATTTAATCGGCTGAAAAGTACCAGCACCTACGTGAAGAGTTATTTCAACAGATTTATTCCCGTTTAGTTTTAGCTTCTCAAAAACACGGTCGGTGAAATGCAGTCCTGCTGTAGGCGCTGCTACTGAGCCTTTGATGCGCGAATAAATTGTCTGATACCTGTTGACATCTTCTTCGTCATCTTCCCTGTTAATATAGGGTGGCAATGGTATGTGTCCGGATGCCTCAATTACCTCTCCAAAACTTAAATCAGTACAGTTCCATGAAAACCGTACTCTCCATGCTTCTCCTTCGGGTTGGACTTTTTCCGCAGTAAGATCAAATTGTTTATCCTTATATTCAAACCGTGTAACGATTTTCCCATTCTTCCACTTTTTCAGGTTCCCGATGATACATTTCCATTCTACCGGTTCTCCCGACCCGAATGATAATTCATATTCAAATGGAACAAGAGGTTCGAGACACAGAATTTCAATTGCGGCTCCTGTATCTTTACGAAACAGCAGCCGCGCCCGGATAACGCGTGAGTTATTAAAAACAAGTAGCGAATCTTCAGGGAGGTAATTATCAATGTTTCTGAAGACATCTTTTGATATCTGATCTTCTTTAAATACAAGTAATTGCGACATATCTCTTTCTATAACAGGATGCTGAGCAATTCTGTCCTCGGGCAGATTATAATTGTAATCAACAATATTTATGTCTAAAATGTTCATTCCGGTAAGGTCCGATAAGTCTTTTTGTTCCTGACTTTTAAATTAGCGCCAAAATTAACTATTATTACAGAGTTTACTAATTAACGGCAAATTATTACCTTTGCATGGCAGCAGGTTGTTCCATCGTGCCACGCTTGTCGGGGTAAGGAAAGTCCGGGCAACAAAGAGCACCATACTTCCTAACGGGAAGATATCCGTGAGGGTATAGTAGTGTAACAGAAAATAACCATCCCGATTTTACAGTGTAAAACCGGGAAAAGGGTGAAAAGGTGAGGTAAGAGCTTACCGGTCCGGGTGGCAACATCAGGAGCCGTACACCTTATGGGTTGAAAGACCATGTATACCGGCTATAAGGGCTGCTCGTCCAATGCCGGGGGGTAGGTCGTATGAGCACTGTAGTGATACTGTGTCGAGATAAATGATGGAAACCGGTTTAATATTCTTTAACAGAAGCATAAACCGTACAGAAACCGGCTTATAGGCCAGCTGCACATAAAAAAGGGACATGCCATCGCACGTCCCTTTAATTTTTTTAGACCTGATTTACTTTTTAATAGTAAAAAGGCTGTCATCCATAGGAACGTTTACTTCTACCTTGTCAAAGACCATAATGAAATCCATTCCCTGAGCTGATGAAGTTGTTTTCATTGGCAGCATGATTCCATTCATCTCCTGATAATCAGATGGGTAAGAGTCGACTGTAATAGCCTGTCCGCCCTGACTAACAGATGCACTTGATTTTACCAGAAAATAAGTCGCCTTATCAATAAACATCATGGTTGAATTACCATCACCAAGATCAGCTTTCAGCTTGAATGCCGGCTTGTCATTTACATTTTCTTCTCCTTCAAGAGTAAGCTTTCCCTCCTTCAGATAATTTGCCATATAATTCTTGAACATATTACTGTTTTGTGTCTGCTTAACCTGATCAGGGGTCATCTCAACAGGATCAGAAGATCCTGTCATCGGATTTATTGAATACCCTTTGGTTCCGTCAAATACAGAAATAATGTCCTGACCATTAAAACTGGTGATGCTCTTGAATTTGTCAGGGCTTTTCATCCACATTTCCATTGGAAGATCCATTCCCATCATAGACATTTTTGCTGTAATTTTAATGGTTGACATAGCAGAAATTTTATCCTGCTGATTAGCTTCAGAATATTTTTTTACAATCTCACCAAGCGACTGAGCATTTATTGAAGCAAACGCAATAAGGCCTGCCAGAAGGAATACGAATTTTTTCATGATACTGGTTTTAAATTAATTAAAAGGAATTAATAGTTTTTCTTAATGCAACAAGTCTGTTCAGAAGTTTATCCATGCCCGATAGAATCAGCATATTCGCGCCATCAGATTTGGCTATTGCAGGGTTAGGATGAGTTTCAATGAAAATGCCGTCAGCGCCCACGCTGATTGCTGCTTTGCCAATTGTCTCTATCATATCGGGTCTCCCGCCAGAAACACCTGCTTCCTGATTAGGCTGTTGAAGCGAGTGTGTGATATCCATGATTACCGGAACGCCAATTTTCTGCATCTCCGGAATATTCCTGAAATCAACAACAATGTCCTGGTAACCAAACATATTACCTCTGTCAGTGAGCATTATCTGGTTATTCCCTGATTCTATAACCTTATCAACAGCAAACTTCATGGATGCACCGGAAAGAAATTGCCCTTTCTTAATATTCACCCATTTACCTGTTTTCGCCGCGGCTGCAAGGAGGTCAGTCTGTCTGCATAAAAATGCCGGTATCTGAAGAATATCCACATACTCCGCGGCCATCTGAGCTTCATCAGGATTATGTATATCGGTTAATACAGGAATAGAATACCTCTTTCTCACTTCAGCAAGCATCTTAAGCGCCTTAATATCTCCGATCCCTGAAAATGAATCACCTTTGGATCTGTTCGCTTTTCTATATGATGATTTATATATAAATGGTATCTGGTATTTTTCAGATAATATCTTAAGATGTTCAGCTGTTTCAAATACTATCTCCTCACTTTCCACAACGCAGGGACCTGCAATAAGAAAGAAGTTGCCGGATTCATTAAATTTAATACCGGGAATATTTATTACAGCTTTTGACATATTATAACAAAGTTAAAAAAATAATTTACAAAAAGAATAACGGGATATTTTTCTCTGTGAGTTTTGAGCTGGTAATTCTGCGCTTCCGATAGCTATCGTAACTGTGGGAAAATGGAAAACAAGAACATTCACAGAGAGACTCAGCGGTTTTATTTATTGTACTTATAAATATCTTTCCACATTATCGAAAGCCTTTTGCGGATCTCTTCTTCCTTTGAATTAACTCCGGGGTCATAAAAGACTGTTCCCTTTATCTCCTCAGGCAGAAAATTGTCAGGAACAAAATTTCCTGAATAGCTGTGAGCATACTTATATTCCTTTCCATAACCCAGATTCTTCATGAGTTTGGTAGGTGCATTTCTAATATGCAAAGGTACCGGCAGGTCGCCTTCAGCTCTTACAGTTGCAATTGCAGTCTCAATAGCCATGTATGATGAATTGCTTTTTGGAGAGGTAGCCAGATATACTGCCGCTTCCGACAGTATTATTCTTGATTCAGGCCAGCCAATTACATTGACTGCTTCAAAACAAGCCTGAGCCAGAAGCAATGCGTTTGGATTTGCAAGTCCGATATCTTCTGCTGCAAGTATAAGCATTCTTCTGGCTATGAATTTCGGATCCTCTCCACCCTCAACCATACGTGCCAGCCAGTATACTGCTGCATTTGGATCACTTCCTCTAAGTGATTTAATAAAAGCGGATATTATATCGTAATGCTGTTCGCCATTCTTATCATACATTGCAAGATTCTTCTGCACATGCCTTAAAACTTTTTCATTATTGATAGTTATTTTTTCAGATGATGCTTCATCACTTTCTGAACTAACAACAAGCTCAAGCGCATTGTATAGTTTCCTTGCATCGCCTCCTGAAACACGTATAAGAGCTTCATATTCTTCAATTTCGATGTTGTATGCTGCAAGATAACTGTCTTTTTTCAAAGCTTTATTTACTAACAGTTTCAGTTCTTCATCCTCTAAAGGTTTCAAAATATAAACCTGGCATCGTGAAAGGAGCGGAGAAATAACTTCAAATGAAGGATTCTCGGTAGTTGCCCCTATAAGAGTAATGATTCCCTGTTCAACTGCGCTTAACAGGGAATCCTGTTGCGATTTATTGAAACGGTGGATCTCATCAATGAAAAGAATGGGATTCGGCTGGTTAAAAAATTGCTGTTTCTTTGCTTTTTCAATTGTCTCTCTCACATCCTTTACTCCTGAATGCACTGCACTAAGCGAAAAGAACGGCCGCTTGAGTGTATTGGCTATAATGCCGGCAAGAGTGGTTTTTCCAACACCGGGAGGTCCCCATAATATAAACGATGGTATGTTTCCCGATTCAATGACTTTTCTTAATACAGCATTCTTACCAACAAGATGTTCCTGCCCGCGGAAATCACTGAGTTCTTTTGGCCTTAGTCTTTCAGCAAGCGGTTGATTTGGCAGCATTATGAAAATGTTTGTGCAAAAGTAATAAAAACAATTTTTGTTCTTACAGATATTATTTAAAGATGCAACCTTAATAATGACTTTATAGTTATTATTGTAAAAAGTAACCAAATACCTTGTATGAACAAATCGATATTGGCATTTCTGGTATTAATAATTATTTCAGGTTGTTCGTCTGTACCCGCAAAAAAAAATGTTGGAATCATTGAAGGTTCAGGCAGTGTGGCTGAAAATGGAATGGTTGTTTCAGCTCATGTGCAGAGTTCAGGTATCGGGACCATGATTCTGCAGACGGGGGGTAACGCGATAGATGCAGCCGTTGCGACCGAGTTTGCATTATGTGTATGCTACCCCGAAGCCGGTAATATCGGAGGCGGCGGTTTTATGGTAATCAGGACAAGCGATGGAAAATCCGATGTGATTGATTACAGGGAAAAGGCACCTGTAATGGCATCAAGAGATATGTACCTTGACAAATCCGGTAATGTAACTGAAGGATTAAGTACTGAGACTCATCTGGCCAGCGGAGTTCCTGGCACAGTAGATGGTATGATTTATGCCCATTCGAAATACGGTAAACTACCTTTCAGGGATGTAATTCAACCTGCAATTAATCTGGCCGAAAACGGATTTCCTGTTACAAAGAGACAGGCAGAAGATCTTAATTCAAACAGGACCTTTTTCATCGACAGAAATAATTCCAGACCGGTATTTGTTAAGGATTCCGCCTGGAAAGAGGGAGATATTCTGATTCAAAAGGCTCTGGCAGAAACGCTTATCAGAATCAGGGATAATGGAAGGGATGGGTTCTACTCAGGAAAAACGGCCCGTCTTATAATAAAAGAGATGAGAAGAGGCAATGGGATCATTTCTGACAGGGATCTAACAGAATATAAATCAGTATCAAGGGAACCTGTAACAGCAAACTACAGAGGCTTTAAAATAATCACAGTTCCTCCTCCGTCCAGCGGTGGGATAATACTGATACAGCTTCTGGGAATGGTTGAGCCTTATCCGATAAAAGAATGGGGATATCATTCATTGAGGTCAGTTCATCTGATGGCAGAGGCGGAGAGGAGAGCATTTGCAGACCGTTCAGAGTATCTTGGCGATCCTGAATTTATGAAAATTCTGCCAAATAAACTGATCAATACAAAATACCTCATTGGCAGAATGAGTACTTTCAGTGAAACAAGAGCTTCATCCTCACTTCAGATTCACCCTGGATTGCCGGAGCCATTTTCAGGTGAAGAAACAACTCATTATTCTGTGGTAGATGCCAGTGGAAATGCTGTGTCAGCAACAACAACCTTAAACGGAACATTTGGGACCAGTATTGTTGTTGACAGCGCCGGTTTCCTGCTTAACAATCAAATGGACGATTTTTCGATAAAACCAGGGTTTCCTAATATGTACGGACTGATTGGAGGTGAAATCAATTCGATAAGTCCAGGTAAAAAAATTCTGAGTTCAATGACTCCGACAATTGTTGAAAAAGAAGGAAAACTATTTTTGGTTGTCGGATCTCCCGGAGGATCAACCATACCGACTACTGTATTTCAGGTAATTGTAAACGTTATAGATTATGGAATGAATATTCAGGATGCAGTAGATGCAGGAAGATTCCATCACCAGTGGTTACCTGATTGGATCAGTTACGAGAAGACTGCTTTTGACAGCCTTACTGCTGATAAGCTTCGGGTACTGGGTCATATATTAAAGGAACGTTCCTCCATAGGCAGTATCAACTCAATAATGATACTTCCTGATGGGAGGAAAGCAGGAGGATCAGACGAAAGAGGAAATAATTCATCCTGCGGTTACTAACAGTTTTTGCGGTTCAATAATTTTTACTAAATTGCCTCAAATTTATTTTCCTTTGAAGAAATAAATTAATACTTTTAACAATTGGAATTGACTTTTTGCTTATAATCAGATTCTTGTTATTGTATTTGAATCCATTCAGATTTATCCAGTTATGAAAAAAACTCTGCTTATTGTTGTCATCATTGTGGCGGTTATTATTGCCCTGCCGGTCATTAACCTGATCCGATGGACTTTTCAGGCTAAAAAGCCAATGGATATTATAATAGTTGATAAGACCGTGCCGACCCTGGAACGTGAACATCACAAATCTTTTACCTGGATACTTGATAATGAACGAATTGTAAAAAAGGAAAAAAAGACAAGCTATTCTTACAGAAAAGATTATTTTGGTTTTTTTCCTCAGCGGCCATTGCGTGAACATAAATGGGACAGGAATGATTATCGTCTGACTGATCTTATAAATCTTGCTGAAAAAAATGATGCAGTTTATTTTGCAGATACTTACGGAGTATTTTTCAACGACTGGTACCGGGGGATAAACAAAAGCCGTAAATCAAGAAAACTTTATGGAGGACTTAATAATAATGACTTCCTGTTAATCAAAGAGATGAAAGACAGAAATAAACTCATTATTCTGGAATTTAATGCATTCGATTATCCAACAGCACAATTTGAATCTGTAAGAACCCAGGAAAAACTCGGGATAACATTTACTGGTTGGACCGGAAGATATTTTACCACACTTGATACAACCGGACCTGACTTCCCGATATGGGTAACAACAATGTTTAGAAAGGAATATAAAAAGCCATGGAACTTTACTAAGGCGGGTATTGTTTTACTTAAAGAGAAAGACATAATTGTGCTCGAAGAGGGAACTCATCTGAAGAATCCAATACCGCATATTATTACTGATGAAGCAAACGCCGCAAAATATGGAGTGTCAGCATCAGTTGCATTTGACCAATGGTTCGATATTATTGACCCTCTTCAGAATCTTGTTATTTCGAAATTCAAATTTGAAACCACAGCTCCTGGCGATACTTTGTTAGCTGCTAATGGACTTTTAAGCGAGTTCCCTGCAGTTGTTAAGGAATCAGCAACTCAAAGTGTTTACTATTTTTCAGGCGACTTTGCTACCGGGGATGTCCCTATATGGGCATCAAGATTTAAAGGAGTGGAAAAAATAAAAGGAATTCTTTATTCAGATAAGCCTGAGGATACAAGGAGATTTTTCTGGCTTTATTACAGACCGCTGATCAATAGCATATTTACCAACTACTATAACTCAATGGCTAAAAAATAGCCAGCTTAATGTTTGAAATATTTTAAGGACATGCCCCATTGCATGTCCTTATTTGTTATTAGAAGATGACTAATATGGAACGAAAATGAAAATATCGATAATTCAATCCGACATAGCCTGGGAAAACAAACCGGCCAATTTCAAAAAGCTTGACCTTTTGATTTCCCCACTACATAATAAAACTGACCTTATCATTTTGCCTGAGATGTTTAATACAGGGTTCTCAATGGATCCAGCCAGATTAAGCGAGCCCCCCGATTCAGATACTTTCATCTGGATGAAGGTAGCTTCCCGGAAAGGTAACTTTGGCGTATGCGGTAGTTATATGGTCAGGGAAAGTGGCAAATTCTTTAACCGCTGGGTATTTGTATCACCCGAAAGTGATTTCTGGTGTTATGATAAACGGCACCTGTTCAGTCTGGGTAAAGAAGACAAATTTTTCTCAGCAGGGAAATCAAGAATGGTATTTACATTCAGAGATGTAAGAATTAGTCCATTTATCTGTTACGATCTCCGGTTTCCGGTGTGGAGCAGGAACAGAAATGACTATGATCTGGCAATTTATTCTGCTAATTGGCCGGAAAGCAGGAGTGAGGTATGGGATACTCTGCTTAAGGCCAGGGCAATTGAAAATCAATGTTATGTGGCCGGATCAAATATAATAGGAACAGATGGTGAAGGACTTAAATATAATGGCGACTCATTAATTATTGGCCCCAGGGGAGAGATTATTTCATCGGGTAAAACTAAAGAGGAGTGTATCATTTCAGCTGACCTGTCAATTTCTGAATTGTCTGACTTCAGGAAAAAGTTCCCCGTTTTCAGCGATGCTGATAATTTTACAATAAGCTTTTAGCAGTAAACTCTAAGTATTTAAAGATATCACCCCGTCACCCCGTCTCTCAGTCTCCCCGTCATCACCTCAGGGCATTGTACAGGATCATGGCAGGGTGCAGAGCTACTCTCCCGGTTCCATCTTTAATATGATGCCTGCAACTGGTACCCGGAGCAGCAATTATTGTATCATCATTGGAGTTTCTTACTTCCGGGAATAATACCAGCTCACCTATTTTGTTGGATAATTCAAAATGTTCCCGTTCATATCCGAATGACCCGGCCATTCCGCAACAACCTGACTTTATTTCCTTAACAGAATAATTTACAGGAATCGAAAGCATTTCAATAGTACTCGCTGATGAAGCTATTGCTTTCTGCTGACAATGTGCATGGAGAAGTATTCTTGTCTCATCTTCTATGAACAGGCTGCGGTCTATTCTACCTGATCTGAACTCTGCTGCTATGAATTCATCAACCATAAAACTGTTTGCAGCAATTTTATCTGCAGCATCTTTCAGGTCAGTGCCCGCTAACTCGGGATATTCGTCCCTGAAACCAAGTATTGCAGATGGTTCAATCCCAACTAATGGTAACTCATCGCTGATAATACCTGATAATGCCTGAATGTTATTTCTGACTGTCTTCCGTGCAGTTCTTACAAGGCCTTTTGATAAAAATGTTCTGGCACTTACAGAGTGATCTTTTGTAACCACTTTATAGTTTAAAGAGGTAAGCAGCCTTATAACTGCAATACCTGTCTCTGTATCGTTATAATCAGTAAATTCATCTATATAAAGACATACTGACCGTTTAGGTTTAAGAGGATTAATAGCTGGAAGGTTTTTTTGTATCCACTTTTTAAGAGTGATCTTATATATTAAGGGTATTGATCGTGCTGAGGCAAAGCCGATTACCCTTTTAAATATTCCTGATGTGATTTTATTTTTAAGAAAAAAGTTATAAATTGATGGTGCCCACGACCCCAGGTGATTAAACACAGATATATATGCAATTAATCTTGTTCTCAAAGGAATTCCATGCCTGTCATACCAGTGCTGGAGAAATTCCGATTTGATCTTTGCAATATCGACACTTGATGGACATTCAGATTTACATCCTTTACACCCAAGGCATAGATCAAGAACATCATAAATTTCCTTATGATCCCATGGATCAGCACCTTTATTCAAAAATTCACGAATTACATTGGCACGGGCCCTGGTTGTTTTATCTTCATCACCGGTAGCCATAAAACTTGGACACATAACTCCTCCGATTATGGCTGATTTACGGCAATCTCCTGATCCGTTGCATCTTTCTGCAGCTCTTATTACTCCATCACTTGAGGAAAAATCATAGATAGTGTCAATTTCGCGTGTAAGGTTACCCGGAATATACCTCAGAAATGAATTCATCTGTGGGGTATTGGTAATCTTTCCGGGGTTAAGAATACTTTCCGGATCCCAGCATTCTTTTACCTGTTTAATAAGGTTATAATTATTCTCTCCCAGCATAAGTGGTATAAATTCACCTCTCAGTCTTCCGTCGCCATGTTCTCCGCTGAGTGATCCGTTATATTTTTTTACCAGACGGGCTGTCTCAAGTCCGAGTGTCCTGAATAGCTCTGTATCTTCCTTTTTTTTAAGGTCAAGTATTGGTCTTATATGAAGTTCCCCCGTGCCTATATGGGCATGAAATACTGCGCTTTTACCATATTTGTCGAGCATTTTTTCTATATCATCCATATAGTCTGGTAACAGTTCAACATTTATTGCGGTATCCTCCATTACTGTTACTGGTTTTGGATCACCTTTCATATTGGCAAGTACTCCCAGTCCTGCTTTTCGCAAATCCCAGACTTTTGAAATGTCATTTCCTTTTACAATAGGAAATGAGTAGCCATAACCTGCAGATTTTAATGATTTAATCAATTCATCTGCAACCTCATCAATTTCCTCAGGTTTTTCTCTTACAAATTCCACTATTAATATTGAACCGGGCTTTCCGTCAATAAAAAACCTGTTATTTCTCTGACTGGCATTATCTTCAGTAAGTTCAAGGATCCTGTTATCCATCATTTCAACTGCTGAAGGCTTGTATTTTAATGCTATCAGATTGGCCCTGAAAGCATCGTTCCTGTTTTTGAGATGAACGCATACAAGTGCCTTATTTGCAGGAGGTAATGGGACCAGATTAAGTTTTATTTCTATTGTTACGGCCAGGGTTCCTTCTGATCCTGTGAGCAAATTGCAGATGTTGAATTTACGGTTTGAGCTTTTGTCAAAAATATTGGAATCAAGTAACAGATCAAGAGCATAACCGGTGTTTCTCCTGTGTACATTCTTATCGGGATAATCAGCTTTGATACTTTTCTTATTCTCTTCTTTTTCCAGGATATTTTTTATATTTCTGTAGATATTTCCTTCAAGATTGTTCTGTTTGCATTTAGCTTCGAAAGTAAGGGAGTCAACCGGACCAAAATTTGCTTCGCTGCCATCGCTTAATATTGTTTTTAATTCAATGGTATGGTCGCGTGTTGATCCATAAACAATAGAATGTGAACCACATGCATTATTGCCAACCATCCCGCCTAAGTTACACCTGTTTGATGTTGATGTTTCAGGCCCAAAGAATAGACCGCTTTCCTTAAGTTTAATATTGAGTTCATCAAGAACCACACCTGGTTCAACACTAACCCACATCTCCTGTTTATTTATCTCGATTACCTTATTCAGATATCTCGAGATATCAACAATAATACCTGAACTCACAACCTGTCCTGCAAGTGATGTGCCTCCGGCTCTGACAGTTATACTTGATTTAACTTCTTTTGCAAAAAGCAATGTTTTTCTGATATCAGCTATATTTTTCGGCCAGACAACAGCTACCGGTTCCTCTTTATATACCGAAGCATCGGTAGAATAGATGGTTTTTGTTATGCTATCGTACCGGAGTTCACCTTCAAGGCTATCTCCAAGAGTATCCAAACGGGAATGAAGAATATCCATATCAATAACGAAATTTAGAACTGCTAATTTAGGAAAATGATTCGATCATGGTTTTTAAGTTGACTTTTTAGTTAGTTTCTTTTTAGCAAAAGTTATTTTGATGATATTAATCATGTTATTCAAAATTGGTTAATAGAACTTTTTTTCCGTACATTTATGCAAATATTTCGAACTCATTAATATATTGATACACAATGGAATTATTAGATCGCATCAAACAAAATGCCAGAAAACACAATATGCGGATTGTGCTTCCGGAAGGGTATGAAGAAAGAACAATTAAAGCTGCAGATATAGCAATTCAGGAAGAACTTGCTCAAATTATACTGATCGGTGATCCTTCTGAGATAAATTCACATGCAGCAAAACTCGGATTGAAGAACATTTCAAAAGCCACAATTATAAATCCTAAATCCCACGATAAGAAGGATCATTATATAAACATGATGGTTGAACTCAGGAAAAGCAAGGGCATGACTAAAGAAGAGGCTTCGCGATTAATCGAGGACCCGCTCTACCTTGGGGTTCTGATGATTAAAAATGGTGATGCTGATGGTGAAGTTTCAGGTGCCGATCATGCCACTGGTGATGTTTTGCGTCCGGCTTTCCATTATGTTAAAACTGCTCCCGGCATTTCTGTTGTTTCAGGTGCATTTATAATGATACTTAAGGATAAAAACTTTGGAGAAAATGGCGTTATCATATTTGCCGATGGCGCAGTACATCCAAATCCAAATGAAAAAGAACTTGCTGAAATTGCAGTTGCTTCAGCTCATACCGCCAGAGCGATTGCAGGATTCGAACCAAGAATTGCAATGCTTAGTTTTTCGACAAAAGGAAGTGCCAGGCATGAAATGGTTGATAAAGTGGCTAATGCAACAAAAATTGCAAAGCAGATGGCACCCGACCTTCAGATTGATGGTGAACTTCAGGCTGATGCAGCATTAGTTGAAGCCATTGGCAAAAGTAAGGCGCCAGGAAGCTCAATCGCCGGAAGAGCTAATGTTCTTGTCTTTCCTGATCTGAATGCCGGGAATATCGCTTATAAACTGGTTCAGCGACTTGCACATGCAGAGGCTATCGGACCTGTGTTGCAGGGAATGGCCGCTCCGATAAACGATCTTTCCCGAGGATGTTCGGTTAGTGACATCGTTAGTATGATTGCAATAACCGGAATTCAGGCAGCAGGAATGAAAAAATAGTAATTTGACCGTATGAGGCATACATATACCTCATTTAAAGAATAAAAAAATAATAATTATACAAGTATGGCAGAAAATACAGAACGGCTTGAAGACTATGGATTGTCGCAGGATACTAAACCAAGAACATTGTTTTCAAGAGTCGGAATAGTTGGTGCAGGTTCAGTTGGACAGAATATTGCCAGAATGGTAAGTTCCAAAGGGTTAGATGTAATATTTCTTGAACTAAGTCAGCAGAAAATAGATCAGGCTTATCTGGAACTGGCAAAAGAACTTGATCGGATGATTGAGCGGTGGGGTATGACCAATTCCGAAAAACTGGGAATATTATCGAGAATAAAGGGTACAAAAGATTACGCTGACTTAATGGGATGTGATATAGTGATTGAAGCTATCAAATCATCAACCCGCGAACATAGTCATGATGTACGTACCGAAATACTGAAAAATATTGAACGTCATGTCGGGAAAGACACTATAATTGCAACAAACTCTTCAACCCAGGTCATTACTGAGCTTACCGCCGATCTGGAATATAAAGACCGTTGTGTGAGTTTCCATTTTCTTACACCTGAAGCTGATGCCAGGGTTGTTGAGATTGTAAAAGGACTTTATACATCTCAGATTGCATATGATAATACAATTAAATTTGCACATTTAATCGGGAAAATGGTTGTTCCTGTGAAGGAATCACCAGGTATTATAAGCACACGTCTTTTCGTTCCCTTAATAAACGAGGCATGTGAAATATTGATGGAAGGTGTTGGATCAATGGAAGATATCGATTTAACCATGAGGGTTGGTTTTGGTCTTCCACTGGGCCCGTTCGAAATGGCAGACAAAATAGGGCTTGATAAAATACTCAGATGGTGTGAAAATCTTTATGATGAATTCGGTGATTTAAAATATAAAGCTTCACCACTTCTTAAAAAACTTGTCAGGGCTAACCAGTGGGGAAGACGAACAGGCAGAGGATTTTATGAGTATAATAAGGATGGTATGAAAATTACCAAAAACACCGCGCTTGAAAGTTAAACACACCATTGGGTGATACATTACTTTAAATAAAAAACTTTTCTATAATGAAAATATTAGTTCTTAATTGCGGAAGTTCATCTATTAAATATCAGCTTTTCGACATGTTCTCAGGTGTCGTTCTTGCAAAGGGTATTGTAGAAAAAATAGGATTAAAGGGATCGTTCTTAAAAAATGAAAGATTTGATGGAGATAAGGTAAAGCTCGAAGGAGAAATCCTTGATCATCAGAGTGGTATTGAATATCTTCTGGGCTTAATGATTAGCAAAAAACGTGGTGTGATTAAAGATCTGAACGAAATAGATGCTATTGGTCACCGTCTTGTTCACGGTGGCGAAAGATTCCAGGGAAGTTGCTATCTCGATGATATTACAATCAAGGGAGTTGAAGATTGCTCCGATCTGGCACCACTTCATAATCCGGCTAACCTGAAGGGAATCTATGCTTTGAAAACCCTGCTTCCGAATGTACCTCAGGTAGGAGTTTTTGATACCTCATTTCATCAGACAATGCCTGATTATTCTTTTATGTATGCCCTTCCTTATTCTCTTTATAAAAAATATGGGATCAGACGTTATGGTTTCCATGGAACAAGTCACAGTTATGTCTCTAAAAAAGCTTGCGAAACTTTAAAGGCAGATTATAAATCTCTGAAAATCATTACCTGCCATCTTGGAAACGGCGCATCTATCACTGCCATAAAAGGTGGCAAATCACTTGACACTTCTATGGGACTTACCCCGGTTGAGGGTCTAATTATGGGTACGCGATCCGGCGATGTAGATGCAGGCGCTCTTACACTCATTATGGAGAAGGAGGAGATAGATTATTCTTCACTGAACACACTTCTGAATAAGCATAGCGGAGTACTTGGAATCTCAGGAATTTCTTCAGATATGAGAGAAGTAGAATCAGCTGCTGCAGAAGGAGATGAACGTGCTAATCTGGCTCTTAAAATGTACGACTATCGTGTGAAAAAGTATATAGGAGCCTATGCGGCAGCAATGGGTGGTGTCGATCTGCTTATTTTTACAGGAGGAATAGGAGAGAACGGGTCGGAAACGAGGGAAAACGTCTGTAAAGATATGGAGTTCCTGGGTCTGGTATTTGATAAACAAGCCAATGAAGGAGCCCGTGGCAAAGAATTGATTATAAGCAAAAAAGAATCACGTGTTACGGTTATGGTCGTTCCAACAAATGAAGAATTTGTTATTGCATCTGAAACACGTGAAATAGTTGAAAAACTCAAAGTTTAAAAATACTTATTAAACCCTAAATCAATGGTGTTAAAGAACCTTAACGACCTGAACCGTCTTGTTCAGGGTGGATCCAGGAAGAAGCTCGTTCTGGCAGCCGCGCAGGATGAACATTCATTGGGGGCTGTTATCAGGGCGTGGAAGGAGAATATTATCGAACCCATATTGATTGGCGATAAAGTGGGCATACAGAATATTTGTGATTCAAACAATTACGATATCTCCGGATTGGTGGTAATTCACGAACCGAATCCTGAAAAGTCAGTAGAATTAGCAGTAAAGATGACCAGCAGTAAGCAGGCTGATATTCTGATGAAAGGGAAAATTGGTTCATCCTCTCTCCTTAAATGCGTGTTGAATAAAGAATGGGGTCTGAGAACAGGTCATTTGCTTTCACATTTTGCCCTTTTCGAGGTTGAAACATATCACAAAGTAATTGCAGTAACTGATGTGGCTATGAATATTGCTCCAAACCTGCAGGAAAAAATTGCAATAGTCAATAATTCTGTTCAATGTCTGAACAGGCTTGGCTATGTTATGCCAAAGGTAGCGGTACTGGGAGCAGTAGAAATGGTTAATGAAAACATGGAAGCAACTCTCCATGCTGCCCTGCTTTCAAAGATGAATCAGCGCGACCAGATTAAAAATTGTATTATTGACGGGCCTCTTGCCTTTGATAATGCAATTAGTCTTGAGAGCGCCCAGCATAAAGGGATCAGAAGTGAGGTTGCCGGGGATACTGACCTCCTGTTGATGCCCGATATTGAGGTGGGTAACGTACTTTATAAATCACTTGTCTTCTTTGCAAAAGCTAAAGTTGCAGCTATTATCCTTGGCGCTTTAGTTCCAATTGTCTTAACTTCCAGATCAGATTCTGAACAGGCAAAATTTGATAGTATCCTTCTGGCAGCCGCAGCAAGCAGATAGTTAACTCATGATCCGATCCCTGAAACAAATGGAAGAAAAGGTGCTGAGCCTTAAAAGGAAGCACCGTATTGCTGTTGCCTGGGGACAGGATGGTAATACAATAAATGCGGTTAATAAAGCAGTTATAAAGGGTTTTATTGACGCAATTTTGATTGGGAAATCATCAGAAATAAGAAAAATCTGCCATGCTGAAGGCCTTGATGATAAGTTATTTACTATTATTGAATCTGAGAATGATGTCAAAGCTTCTTCTGAAGCTGTAAGATTGGTAAAAACCGGGGAAGCAGATATTGTTATGAAAGGACTTGTTCCAACCGATAAGTTTCTTAAAGCTGTTATGGATAAGGAAAATGGATTAATGCTCCCTAACGCAGTTTTAAGTTATGTGGCAGCCATTGAAATTCCTGCATATCATAAACTTCTTTTTATTACCGATCCTGCAGTAATTCCTTTTCCGGACCTTGAGCAGAAGATTGCAATGGTTGGTTACGCGATTGAAATGGCAAGTCGATTTGGTATAGAAAAACCAAAAGTCGCTCTGATCGGGGCTTCTGAAAAGATGAGCCGTCACTTCGAAAATTCCGATGATTATGCAATAATGTGCAAGATGGCCGACAGGGGACAGATAAGGAATTGTATTATGGACGGCCCGCTTGATCTTTTCCTTGCATGCGATAAAAACAGTATTGAAATTAAGGGGGTTCATACCCCTGTTGAAGGTGATGCCGATATTCTGCTGTTTCCATCTCTTGAATCATGTAACCCATTCTACAAAGGATTAATGTTGTTTGCTCAAGGAGAACTTGCCGGACTTATCAGAGGCACTGAAAAGCCGGTTATTGTTATGTCGAGAAGTGAAAGTGAAATTTCAAAATATTACTGTATTGCATTATCATGTCTAATGTCATAATCGACATATAGACATGATTATGTAAACTAAAAAACCATATAAAATATGGCAAAGAGACTAATCCTGGCAATCAATCCAGGCTCAACATCAACAAAGTTTTCATTATTCGAGGAGGAGGCTCTTATATTTGAAAAAAATCTAAGGCATACAACCGAAGAACTAAAATCTTTTGAAAAAATTACTGATCAGTTTCATTTCAGAAAGAACCTTATTATGAATGAACTGGCAGAGCAAAAGACTGATACAAAGCGAATTACTGCAGTTGTTGGTCGTGGTGGCCTGGTAAAGCCAATTGAGTCTGGAATATATACGGTGAATCAAAAAATGAAAGAAGACCTGAAAGAAGGAGTATTAGGTCAGCATGCGAGTAACCTTGGCGGACTCATAGCAGATGATATTGCATCATCTTTGCCGGCAGCAACAGCTTACATTGTTGATCCGGTTGTAGTTGATGAGCTACAGTCAATTGCCAGGATATCAGGTCATCCTGTAATCGAAAGAAGATCGATATTCCATGCCCTCAATCAGAAAGCTGTTGCTCGTATTTTTGCAGCGTCAGTAAACAAAAAATATGAAGATCTGAATCTGATTATTGCTCATATGGGAGGAGGCGTGAGTGTAGGCGCACATCAGAAGGGACGGGTAATTGATGTAAATAATGCATTGGATGGTGACGGGCCATTCTCTCCTGAACGTTCAGGCGGGTTACCATCAGGTCAGTTAGTGGATCTGTGTTTTAGCGGGAAATATACATATTGCGAACTTAAATCAATGATTACCGGAAAAGGCGGAATATTGGCGTATCTGGGGACAAACAATTTTATTGAGGTATGCAGAATGGCTGAATCGGGTAACCAGAAAGCGTTGCTAATACGAAATGCTGTTTCTTACCAGATTGGCAAAGAGATAGGAGCGCTGGCTGCTGTACTTAAAGGAAAGGTTGATGCTATTATTCTTACCGGAGGAATGGCCTATCAGGAAGAAAATATCAAAAGTATAAGTTCTATGGTGGATTATATTGCCAGAGTAATCGTGTATCCGGGTGAAGATGAGTTAAAATCACTTGCATTCAATGGACTGCTTGCCCTTGATGGAAAAATTGATATCAAAACTTATTCCTGAATTTAACCCTATAAGCCACGATAAGATAATTTCAGGATGGGTTTGGGGGTAAAAAGACTTGGACGAATTGAAGAGATTTGTGGTGGATTTTATGGATTATTCACAGCCACAGGCAGAATTTTCCCATTAAAAAACTTATGCCCGGTTAAAGCAAAATCTGATATAAATTCAGCCATCTCTTTTGCATCGACAGGAGCTTTATAACCAGGAAATGCACCTGCAAGCATCTCTGTCTGAACAGAACCGAGTGCGAGACAATTAACTTTTATCCCTGATTCACAGAATTCCGTTGCCAGGCACTCTGTAAGACACGCCAGGGCAGCTTTAGAAGCACTGTAATATGACATGCCGGAAAACTTTGAACTGCCCTGAAAACCACCCATACTCGATATATTAACTATATGAGATCCTGAAGGCATCAGGGGTTTCAGCAATCTGATAACAGACGCAGGTCCGAAAAAATTTGTTTCCATCATCAACCTTGCTTCTTCATTACCAATTTGCATAAATTCTTTTGCAACAAGTAATCCGGCCATATTGATCAGAATGTCAACCTTCATAAAATGCAATGAAACCATATCCATAAAGGTTGTACTCTGTTCATCAAAAAGTGACAGGTCCAGAGCAAGCGTCCGGACATTTTTGAACTTGTCCGAAAAATTTTTAAGTGCATTTTCGCTTCTTCCTGTTACAATAATCTTATTATTAACATCTTTTGCCAGGCAAAGGACGACCTCTTTCCCTATACCCCGGGTTCCGCCATTTATTATGATATTCATTATTCTACTTTTTATACGTGTTCAATTAACAGGTAAACAAATAATTTACTAAGATATTTATTACTTCCGGTTTGTGCAATTTCCTGCTGGCGTTGTTACTTCATTTGATAAAATTGAAAAATAGTTAAATATTATTTTCACCAGATTCAAAGTATTGCTTCGTACTTTTTTTCTGAAAGTTGATTTTATTATATCTCAAAAAGATTGGCCGGCGAATATATTAGAGAGAGGTATTTTTTCGTTTATTTGTATCGATTTTGTAAAATTGCAACATAACTGCCGGTATGATCCATTACTGTTATAATGACTCTTTCAGATGTAAAATGCAGAAAACAGTTATTACCTTTCTGCTTCTGATTGCTTCATTTTCAATGACATTGGCTCAGGAGACCAGAGAAGAGGCGCCACCGTTGAAAGAAAGACTTTTCTTTGGTGGCAATTTTGGTCTTCAGTTCGGAACAATAACTGATATTCAGGTCTCTCCTGTAATCGGGCTCTGGGTTTTGCCCAGGGTGGCAGTAGCTGCAGGACCGGACTACAGATTCTATAAAGACCGTTCTTACCGTACTAATATTTACGGAGGAAAAGCATATGTACAACTTGTTGTCTTAAAAAATATTAATTCAGTTATTCCAATAGGAGCCAATACCAGTATTTTTCTTCAAATGGAAGATGAAGTACTCAGCCTGGAGTCAGCATACTGGAAAAATCCTCCCGTTTTTTCAAACAGGTTTTATTTAAATACGGTACTTGGAGGCATGGGTCTTAGTCAGCAGCTTGGCAGAAGATCATCCATTGATTTTTCAGTACTTTGGGCTTTAAATGACTCACATTATGGAGTTTACAACAATCCGGAAATCAGAATCAGTTTTATTTTTTAAGATTGCCAATATTCTGTCCTGAAACTTGCTGCACTTTCGTAATTATCCTGAAAAAAATATTTTATCATTTGTGAGCTATTTATTTAAATTATATTTGAACCGTTTTTAAATTATATTAGCAATGAAGATTGAACCGAATAAAATGATCTCGCTTATTTATGAGCTCAGGGAAAGTGATCTGAACGGAAGAGTTATTGAAATACTTAATGAAACAAGGCCTCTGATGTTTATTTATGGTACTGGGAGATTATTACCTGTGTTTGAGTCAAATATCAAATCTTTAAACACGGGAGACTCTTTCAGTTTTTCGCTGAATTCCGAAATGGCATATGGTGATAAAAGGGAAGAAATGATAGTTAACGTTCCGATAAGTGTATTTGAAACAGATGGAAAAGTTAATGAAGAAATTTGCAGAGTGGGCAATGAAGTTCCGTTGATGGATAAGGAGGGCAATCCATTGAATGGAGTAATAAATGAAATTACCGGCACTTACGTGAAAATGGATTTTAATCATCCTATGGCAGGTCTTGATCTTCATTTTACCGGGAAAATTATTGAAGTTCGCGATGCCACTGATCAGGAAGTTGGAGGAACTACGCATTCATGCTCAGGTTGCGGTGGAAATGTACATGCTGATTGTTCAGCAGGATGCAGTTAATATTCACAAAAAAACAACCTGGTATAAATAGTTGAATATGAAAAAAATCCGGAAACTTTTTCCCTGGTTTCTCATAGGTATAATAAGTATTACTCTTGTTTTGCTTGTAATAAAAGCCAATAATCTACTTGATATACCAGCTTCTATATTACTTATATCCAGAGTTTTAAGTGTAATATTACTTTTTGTTTATGCCTTTCACAAAAAGTCTCTTACAACATGGATCCTGGTTTGCATGGTTGCCGGAGCTGAGTTCGGTTATGATGTGCCGGGGGTTGCAAAAAAGCTTCAGGTGCTAAGTGATATTTTCCTTCGTCTGATTAAAACCATTATCGCTCCATTAATCTTTTCAACGCTTGTTGTGGGAATTGCCGGACATGCTGATATAAAGCAGATTGGAAGAATGGGATGGAAATCGCTGCTGTATTTTGAGATTGTGTCGACATTAGCGCTTTTTATTGGGCTTCTTGCTATTAATATCGGCAAAGCTGGTGTAGGAGTTGTTTTGCCACCCAGCCCTGACATGGCGCCCATCACCACTATTAAAGCTCAGTCTACCAGTGATTTTCTTCTTCATATTTTTCCTGAAAACATTGCAAAAGCAATTTTTGAAGGGCAAATACTACAGATTGTAATTTTCAGTATAATCTTCGGGATTGCTGTAGCTATGGTTAAAGAAAAATACAGGACCCCAATGATCAGGTTTAGCGAAAGCCTTGCAGAGATAATGTTTAAGTTTACAAATATTGTGATGTATTTTGCACCAATAGCTGTATTTGCTGCAATTGCTTATACTGTTGGTCACATGGGGCTTGATATCTTATACAATCTCTTTAAACTTCTGGCTACCTTATATGTTGCACTTATTGTGTTCATTGGATTTGTTCTATTCCCGGTTGCCCTGATATTCAGGATTCCTGTAAAACCTTTTATAAAAGCCGTGTCAGAACCGGCAACAATAGCATTTGCTACATCTAATTCCGAGTCCGCCCTGCCTTCAGCTATGGAATCAATGGAGAAGTTCGGAATCCCCAGAAAGATTGTGGCTTTCGTTATTCCCACAGGTTATAGTTTTAATCTGGACGGTACTACATTATATCTTTCTCTCGCTTCAATTTTTGTTGCCCAGGCAGCCGGGTTAGACCTGCCTATTGGAAAGCAACTTGTAATATGTTTTACTCTGATGCTGACAAGCAAGGGCGTAGCAGGAGTATCACGTGCTTCCCTTGTAATTTTACTGGGAACCGCTGTCAGTTTTGGACTGCCTGTAGAACCCATATTTATTATTCTGGGAATCGATGTCCTTATGGATATGGCCCGCACATCAGTAAATGTCATTGGAAATTGTCTCGCTACAGCAGTGATAGCCCGTTCTGAAAACGAGTTTGATGATAAAGCTGCCCGGAATTTTAAGCTGGAGTAGAATATCGAAAGTAACTGCTTTCCCATTTTCCCGCTAATTGCACTGATTCTCGCAGATCAGATTGCCTCAGTCTCGAGTCTCTTAGTCTCTTAGTCTCTTAGTCTCTTATCGCCTCCAGATTTGAATATTTGACTTAGAGACGGGAGATAGTCCGAATTTCTCAATCCTTAGAGAATAATCACTGAAATGACTTTTAAGAAAAATCTCAAAGTATAAGCACTTTACAGATGTATACTATTTATTTGATTTACAAATGTAAACCATTAAATTAACGCTATTTAATTACGCATGTAACTAGTTAGATATGAGATTTAGATTACATCCATAAATAATTATTAACAATATTCCTATGCATATATAAAGTATATAAAATCAATATCATATGGAAGTTAGTTGAAGGCTTGAGTTCACGATTTAATCTCGAAACATCTGGATTGGCTCTAATTATATTAGATATCTCTGATAAAACACTGTATACCATATAATTAATAGTCTAAACTATAGCATTACTTTATCTAATTACAGTTGTAAATTACATTACATCAATTAATTACAGATAGTAATAAGTTGAATCAATAATTTCCAAAATAATTACATTACGTTTGTAATTTAAATAGGTTACAAATGGCACTATATTTATGTTTACATTTGTAATACTAATTTTTCTATCATGAAAGAGCGTATACTTGAATTCCTCAGGACTGAAAATAAATCTTCAGCTCAATTTGCTGAAGAAATTGGCGTACAACCTTCAGGTATCTCCCATATTCTTTCAGGAAGGAATAATCCGAGTCTTGATTTTATATTGAAAATGCTTGAAAAATATAAGTTTCTATCTAGTGACTGGCTCTTATTTGGAAAAGGATCAATGTATAAATCCGGTGGAACGCAAAGCCTGTTTGATGAAAATGACTCTATGAATCAGGATGTTAAAGTAAGTTTCGTTGATAAGGAGTCCCCAAAATCTAAATTTGGTGATAATAATATTGATATAGCAGAAGCGCAGAATGATTTATCAGCCAGGAACAAAGAACAGGCACCAATAATTGAAAGAATAGTCTGGTTTTACGATGATAACAGCTTTGAAGAATATTTTCCACGCCATTAATTGCAGGTGATGAAATCTGTTCAGTTGCGGAATAAACTGAATCTAATATTTTCTTAAGTCACTCATTACAATTATCTTTGAGCCAAACAAGCAATAGATGTCAAAGCGCATAGAAGATCTAAAAGTCATTGGTAATAAGCGCCTTAATGATGATTTTTTTATTATAGAACTTACAGGTGAACAAAAATTGCCTGATTTTAAGCCTGGTCAATTTGCTCAGGTAAGAGTAGATGGTAGTCCTGACACATTTCTCAGGCGACCTATTTCAATACACGAAGTTGACCTTGGCCGGAATACGTTTAAACTTTTAATTCAGATAGCTGGCAAAGGCACTGAGACTCTGTCTGGGCTTAAGAATGGCGATATGCTTAATCTTGTTTACCCGTTAGGTAATTCATTTTCTTTGCCTGCTGAAAACGAGAAGGTATTAATTGTTGGTGGAGGTTGCGGTGTAGCACCATTACTGTTTCTGGGAAAATATTTGAAGTCAAATGGCCATACTCCTGATATCCTTCTGGGTTTCAGAAATATGGAACGGATTATTGAATATGAACAATATCTGAAAATCGGAAAAGTCTTTCTTACTACAGAAGATGGTTCGATGGGAGAAAAGGGTTATGTAACAGATCATTCTGTATTGACGAATAGTACCTATGAAAGAGTATATTGCTGCGGGCCTGATTCAATGATGAGGGCAGTAGCAGTCTGGTGCAAAAAAAACAATATAAACTGTGAAGTTTCGCTTGAAAACCTTATGGCATGTGGCATTGGGGCTTGTCTCTGCTGTATTGTTGACACAGTTAAAGGTAATTTATGTACCTGTATTGACGGACCAGTTTTTAATACAACTGAATTAAAATGGTAAATCTCGGATTTTCTATAGGTGATCTGCAATTTAAAAATCCGGTGCTGACTGCTTCAGGTACTTTCGGATATGGACAGGAATTTGATGATTTTCTGGATGTTTCAAGACTAGGCGGTATAGTTGTTAAAGGAACTACGCTCGAACCAAGAGAAGGCAATCTGTATCCCCGCATGGCTGAAACACCTTCAGGCATGCTTAACGCGGTAGGTTTGCAGAATAAGGGAGTTGACTATTTTGAAAACTCAATCTACACCCGTATAAAGAGTTATAATACAAACATTATTGTTAATATAAACGGAAGCTATATTGATGATTATGTTAACCTTGCATCAAGGATAAATAAACTCGATAAAATTCCTGCAATAGAACTGAATATTTCCTGCCCGAATGTAAAAAAGGGAGGAATGGCTTTTGGGACTAATCCCAGGTCGGCACGCGAGGTAATAAAAGCGGTAAGAGCTGCCTCCACTAAAAAGCTGATTGTCAAATTATCTCCCAATGTCACCAATATTGTTGATTTTGCGAGGATTGCCGAAGAGGAGGGAGCTGATTCAATTTCCCTTATAAATACTTTGCTGGGGATGTCTGTTAATGTTCAAAAAATGAAACCAGCTCTTTCAACAATAACAGGAGGACTATCCGGCCCTGCAATAAAACCGATAGCCTTAAGGATGGTCTGGCAGGTAGCAAATGCAGTTAAGATACCAGTTATCGGTATGGGAGGAATTATGACCGCCTCAGATGCACTTGAATTTATTCTTGCCGGGGCTAGCGCAGTTCAGATTGGCACTGCATCTTTTATTGATCCACAGGCCTCGATAAAGATTCTTGAAGGAATAGAGAAATTTCTTAATCAAAAAGGTTTTTCCGATATCAGGGAAATAGTCGGTTTTATTAATCATAAATCATAAGCATTCAAATCGCCTGAATTGGAACCCATTTGTACTTTAATCATTAAACATTTTGTTGTTAATTGTGTATTATTTGTTTTTTCCTATAAATTTGTAAGATTCTAAAAAGATATTGTTTCATTCATTTACTCAATCGCAATAAAAAATGTCAGAAAATTTACAAATCGATAATCTTGATAAGAAGATTCTTGATATTATTACAAAAAACGCAAGGATACCATACCTTGAAGTTGCCAGAGAATGCGGCGTTTCAGGTGCCGCAATTCATCAACGTGTACAGAGACTTATACGGATTGGTGTTATAAGAGGATCTGAGTTTAAGGTGGATCCGGTAATGGTAGGTTTTAAAACATGTGCCTATATAGGTATCTTTCTGGATCACCCCGGCCATTTCCGCGATGTTATTGCAAAATTCAAGGAAATACCTGAAATTATTGAGTGTCATTATACAACTGGTAATTATTCTCTGTTTATTAAAGTTTATACACGCGACAATGAACATCTGAGAATGATCCTTACTGATACAATACAGAATATATCAGGCATAACCCGTACAGAAACCCTGATCTCGCTTGAGGAGTCAATTAACAGGCAGATACCTGTCCTTTCAAAAAAGTGAAACACTGATAATCAGAATTTTATCACATATATAATAAAAAGAGGAAAGCGGTTACTACTTTCCTCTTTTTTATATACAGCGCTTAAATTATTGCATTAAGCCTTTAATCGGGAGTATTTTATTTCCCGGATTACTGCTTTCTCTGAAGTCGACCTGAATTTTATTATTATCAAAATGACAAAGTATAGTTTCCGTATGCGGACTTTCAATATACCGCAGTGTCAGTTCAAGTGACTCTCTGTCTTTCCATGTATATGCTCCAGCAATTACGAAGGGAGGTAAACCAACGAAACTCCCTTTAGCTCCCCCCAGCAGGGAAGGACCATGCAGAGTAGTTTCACCCGTGTTCCATTTGCCAGCGGCAAATGAAAAATCATAAGCACCGGCATCGGTCTTAAAATTAACCAGACACTGATCATTACTAAATTGAAAAGAAATATTTCTGATATGTCTTTCGTTACTGGTAAACATAAACGATTTGCCTGAGATTTTTGAGGCAATATTCTCTTCATTGCTTTTTGAAGGCAGGGGCAGAGCAAGAGCAGATAATCTTTGTTTCAATTCAGACGAGCTTTTTTCATCTGCAGGAAGTTTATTATCACTGATTGCAGGAAGTAAATATTTCCATACCAGGTTCAGTTCATCCTGCATATCGGGAGATTCAGCCGTTATTGCGATTACAGCATCTTTTTCAGGCATTACAATGATATACTGGCCATATGCCCCATCAGCCCTGAAAGCATTATGACGGCAACGCCAGAACTGGTAGCAGTACCCCTGCAGCCAGTCGCTGGAATCCTTTTCTGACTGTGTAAGATCGGGTGATTGAAATATTTTCACTGTTGTAGCTTCTTCTACCCATTCCTTTGGAAGAATCTGTTTCCCATTCCAATTTCCTTTTTGAAGGAACAATTGTCCGAATTTTGCCATATCTTCAGTTTTTAGTCTCAAACCCCAACCTCCTGTATTGATGCCTCTGAGATCTGTTTCCCAGTCAATTCCCTTTATGCCCAGTGGATTGAAGAGTCGTGGAGTTAGATAATTGATGACTTTTTCATTGGTGACTTTCTGAATTATGGCCGATAAGGTATAGGTTGCCAGGGTGTTATAAAGAAATTTTGATCCTGGTTCATTTTTTATAGGAAGAGATAAAAATGATTTGACCCAATTACTGTCCCTTGAAACAATGTAGAAAGTCGGATCTGGGTCATGTCCGACTGACATGGAAAGAAGATCTTTAACTTTAAGTTCTGCCAGATAAGGACTTATTGAATCCGGAAGAAACTCAGGGAAAAATGAAATTACCTTATCATTAACATTTAATTTCTTTTCACTTACTGCAAAACCGACTGCCGTTGATGTAAAACTTTTACTTGTAGAATAAAGAGTATGTTTTAAATCGGGACGGTAAGGATTCCACCATCCTTCAGCAATCACCTTGCCATGCCTCAGAAACATAATACTATGGAATTCATTTTTGCTTTTAGCAGCTGAGTCAAGGAAAGTAATAATACCCCGGGATGAGACTCCTTCAGCTTCCGGAACACTTATAGGAAGAGTATTTTTAATCTCCGGAGCCGTGCATGAAAACAGAAGTAAGAAAAGCAGGATTACTGCAATGGAGGATCTTTTAAAAGTACTTTTCATTGAGTTAAGTTTAATAGGTTAATCAGGCAAGAAATAATTTCTTATAAAATTATAAATAATTTAGTAAAATGGATATTTAAAAATGTGAGTATTATGATTGGTGAAAAAATTGGGAACTAATATTTGAGTATATATCCTACAAGTAGCCATTTTAAGGCATCAGTAAACTTTCGTTTAATTCTATTATGCTCAGATAAACGTCTCGAACCCAGGACCCTTCCGCAAAGCGGAATGCTCTACCGTTGAGCTACCAGGACTGTTATGAATTTTTTAGACTTTTTCAGCTTAATGAATTTCTCACGGTTCATAGCATCTTTCTTAGACATGAATAGCTCAGTGTATACTACTATCCATGGAATACCGGCATCAGTAAACTTTCTTTTAATTCTATTATGCTCAGATAAACGT
>JANYJP010000084.1 GCA_025358455.1 Bacteroidales bacterium | reverse complement strand
GTGTTTGTAACTAATCCGCCCGCAAAAAGACTGCCGGTAATGAACATAGCAGTAACAAAAGTCAAAAGTTTTCTCATTGGTTAAGTTTTAAGTTTAAGTTTCAACGGGTAACCTGTACATCGGTACAACATCCCCTTTTTTCCTTTATTTATTAGTTTCAATTATTGATATAAATTGCAAAATCAATATCAGAAGTCGTGTCAAATGTAGAAAAATAATTCATTTCCGCAATAAGTCTAAAATAGTATATTGGTATTGTGACCATTAGGGTACATACCCTGATAATGTTCGAATTTATATTAAGAAGAATCACTTAGAGACTAAAGAACTTAGAGACGAAGATTCTCAGTCTTTATTGAAGTTTTCTTAAATCCCAGTTACGGTACCATCTGATCACCGGGTTGCCTTTTTCCCATTCAACAGGCAGCCAGATGTGGCGACTGTCGGAAAGATTGTCAGGGTTCCACTTGTCCCCCATAAATATAAAAGCACTCTTTTTGCCCTGAATATTAAGAATAAAAGTACTCTGTGAGCCGAAAGTTATTTTGTTCTCATCTTCCGTTCCTCTGCAGGGATTTCCGATTAATTTCCAATCACCGGTCAGTTTTCCGGAAACTGAAAGCCTTGCAGGATTCGGGTTCCACCCTGTTGTTCCTGAAGTGAACATGAAGTATTTTCCTTTGTTAAAAAAAATTGCGGGTGCTTCGTTGGATCCGCCGGGAAGAACACGGAAATATTTTCCGGTAAAATCAAGATAGTCATCTGTAAGTTCTGAAAAGTGGAGAGTCATATTTTCTTCCGAGGAGTGAATATGATACGCTTTCCCGTTCTTATCAACAAAGAGTGTCATATCGCGTGCCATCTGGCCCCCGGCCAAATCGCGCCTGACAAGTAACCCCTCAATTACTGCAGTCTTCCACTCCGCTGACCCGGTCCTCAGGCTTGCGTCACCCTCTTTTGCTTTTTTATATTCATCAGGATAATTTTGTGGCCACACTCCTGCATTTGGACGCAGGCTATGAATATATTTGTAAGGTCCTGTAATATTGTCGCTTACTGCAACGCCTGTCAATGCGGCTTTGTAGTCCTGACCTTTTAATTCGTGATGAAACCACATAACGAACTTCCCTGTTTTCTTGTTATAGATCACTTTTGGGCGCTCTATGATGCAGCCGGGCTGTAGAAGTGTTGCACTATCGCTAATGACTCTAAGGGCAAGTCCCTCATTCTTCCATTTCAGGAGATCTTTTGAAGAGTAGCAGCTTACTCCATACCGGCTCTTGTCTTTTTCCGAACGGAGCAGCCTGTATTCACCAAACCAATAATATGTCCCATTATAGAAAAGTATACCCCCACCATGTGCATTAATATGTTTACCTTCATTATCAGGCCATACCTGGCCAGGTCTGATAAAATTATTTTTGTCCTGACAATTAATTGTAGGACAGATGAATAGAAGAGGAGTGATTATGGTTAAATATATAAAAAACTTTTTCATATCAAAAGATTTTTTTACAAAAAACACGTGGTGCATCTTAGTTTCCTGGTACAAAGACGCCAGGGTTCACAAAGTTTACTCAGAAGTTGAATTTATCAGGTAAACTTCAACAGCAAAGATAAATATTCATTTAACCTTTGGAATATGTTATGGAATTAGGTTGTTTCATCCGCAATGTTTCATATTTTTGAAATAGTAAAACCTGAATAATTATGGGAAAGAAATTTTATATTAAAAGGTATTTTGTACTCACATTTCTGGTGGTATTTATCTTCTTTACGCAAAACGCAAAATCGCAGCCGGTTGTAGGCTTAGATAATTGGTATAATCACGAAACCAATGCTAAGACAGGAAAACCTTTTCATTATATCTGGACAGATACTGAGAACAGCGGATATTCAAGATGGGGTGAAATATTTTCCAGCAGAGGCGCTAAAATCACTACCATCGGCCGACCTTCCACGAATGTCCTTAGTAAAATTAATGTTTATATTATTGTAGATCCCGATACAACTACAGAAAGCTCATACCCGAATTATCTTGCTTCTGCTGATATTAAAGCTATTAAGCAATGGGTTAAGAACGGTGGGGCTCTGGCAGTACTGGCAAATGATGCGCCTAACTGCGAATTCACTCATCTTAATATGCTGATGTCGGAGTTTGGAATGTCATTTAACCATGTTACACTTCATCCGGTAACAGATTCTGACTATGAGATGGGAGCTTGTAAAAATCTGCCGGATCATCCTCTTTTTAAAGGTGTTTCGAAGATTTATATTAAAGAGGTTTCAGACATTAACCTTTCCGGAACAGCAAAAGCAATTCTTGTCGAAAACGGGAAAGTTCTGATGGCGGAAAATAAGTTCGGAAAAGGATATGTTTTTGCAATAGGAGATCCGTGGATATATAATGAATACATTGATCATGACCGGCTTCCTGAAAGTTTTGAAAATCGTAAAGCGGCGGAAAATCTTACAGATATTTTATTGGAGTACACGAAGAAAAAGTAGTTTACCATTGCCCATCACGTCCCCATACATCTCTAATGCATATTCATTACAATATGAACAAATCCAAAACATTACACAAAGTCTTCTGCTTATTATTTCTGATAATCATTACTTTCAATAATATTCAGGCACAGACCGTAGCCAGTGCAAAAACCATGGAGTCCATGGTACTTGCCAATAAATATTTCATAGAGAAATATCCCGATGTCGGACAATTTATTATTGCTGAAAAGTCATTCCCGGGTAATATCTGGACCCGTGGGGTATATTACGAAGGATTAATGGCATTATATAAGCTTAAACCCGATACAGCTTATCTGAATTATGCATTAAGGTGGGCAGTATTTCATAAATGGAGTTTAACCGACAGTATAAAAACGAGGAATGCCTATAATCAGTGCAGCGGCCAAACCTATATCGATCTGTATATGCTTGACAGGTATAAAGAAGAGAGAATTAAGAATATAAGAGAATGTATTGATAATATGCTCACTACAGATAAAATTGATGACTGGGATCAGGTTGATGCATTGCAGATGGTAATGCCGGTCTTTGCACGTCTTGGCGCTATATATCATAATGAGAAGTACTTCGACAGGATGAATGAGATGTACCTTAATACAAAACTTAAATCTGGCAAGAACGGACTTTATAGTACGGTTGATCATCTCTGGTGGCGTGACAAGGATTTTATTCCACCATATAAGGAGCCCAATGGACAAAATTGTTACTGGTCAAGAGGGAATGGCTGGGTTATAGCTGCTCTTGTAAGAGCCTTGGATTTTTTACCAAATAACAGTTCATACAAAAAAGAATATCAGACAACCCTTAAAGAAATGTTTGAAGCACTTGTGCCTCTTCAGAGACCAGATGGTTTCTGGAATGTAAGTTTGAAAGACTCAACTCACTTTGGCGGGAAAGAAACTACCGGTACTGCATTGTTTGTATATGGTATGGCATGGGGAATAAATGAAGGGCTGATAAGTAAAAAGGATTATATGCCTGTTGTGATGAAAGCCTGGAATGCACTGTTAACGGAATCTCTTCATACTAACGGATTTATTGGATATGTTCAGGGCACCGGCAGGGAACCAAAAGACGGTCAGCCCATAGGGTATGATAAGGTGCCTGACTTTGAGGATTTCGGATTGGGGTGTTACCTTCTTGCCGGATCGGAAGTTTATAAGCTGAGTAAATCGCTTGAACCTAAGGATAAAGAACCGAAAACTAAAATAAAGGCTAAAGGCAGTAAAGCTCAGGTAGCTGATAAAAAAAATCATCATCCGGTTAAAGAGCTGGAAAAGATGTGAACTATCCTCTGGTTGAAGGCTCAATGATTAAAAGCGTTTAACACCATACGGTTTATTAAAAGACAATTATTACCAGGCTTATTGCTTTTCGGATTCCTTGGAATTACCGTTCTTATCCTGAAAAGCTCGTTACCGGAGCTACACCTTCAGGTTTTGGGAATAGGAATAATAATTAAATCCCAGTCACTTCACTGAATATTGAACAGAACTGTATCCGGATAAACCATTAGTTGATACTCCTGATACAGAAACAGTTATTTCGGAAGGGTTATTGCCGTTATTAAAATGTACTGATGCCTTACCTGTATTATCAGATATTATATCAGGTTCCCAGAAGAGGGCTGTGCTTTTGATTTTGTCTGTGGTGGCTCCTGCTTTTGAATAGGCAGGATTTTTTTTCGTATATATCTCAATAATCCCCGTAGAATTCAAACCTGAATATTTCTGAATATCCATTGGACTGGTTGAAGCAGTTATTCTGGCAATGTCTGTTACAGGGATAGTGGTAAGGATACTGGCATCTGTGCCCATCTTGATACCGTCAATAATAATCAAGGCGCCTGCCTGGCTCTGGCTTATAGAATTCATAGCGTTGCCGCCAAAAAAAATCTGATCGTTTTCGATATGATATGATTTTATCTGCATGAGAATATCAAGTACTTTGCGATCGGTTGAGTAACCGTTTTGGCTCATGGCAGCCAAAGCATTCCTCTGAAGTTTCTTTACATTGTTTTTCTCCTGCACAATAAACTGCCTGCCGGGAGTTTGGTTAAATTTTAAAAGACACCCGGCAAAGAACAACCTTGTCTGCCGGCTAAAAAAATGCTGCAGACCTGAATCATCAGCAAGTACAATGTTTTCAGTTTCAGGAGTTGTTCCAACCATAGCGTAAACAACACTGCTCCAGTCTGAGTCAATTGCAGATTGGTTCTTCTTCAGCTTGGTGTTGATTGTTGCAGAAGAGAATTGAACGGGAAAATTTTCTGAGGCTGAAACAGTAAGTTCAGCAAGTACCGGGTTTCCTTTATCGTCAGTTACATGAATATCCAGACTTACCTTCTCATTTTGACTATATTGCAGCTTGTCTGTATTAAGTTGTATTTTCAGACTATTAAATTCACCGGCCTGCAAATTTAAAGCAGAATTAATCTTTTTAGAGTTATAATTATACTTTGTTGGTATTACAATTCCGGCAGTCAGTTTCGTTCCCTTATATGAGGAGTTCACAAGAAGTTTTAATACTTCCTTGTTATCATACCCGGGAAGATTCAGAGTGAGAGTAGCCAGACCATCATTTCCTGCTTTACTTTTTCCACTGAGAATTTCACCGGAGTTACCCGTTATCTGGTATGTAAAACTTACCGGAACCGGTTTATTCTCCTTTGCTGAGAAACGAATCTGTGCTGTTAGCAAACCACCTGGCATATAAAGAGTATCCGCCAATGACAAGTCTGAGCGAAATTCAACTTCATCAGATTTCCTAATCTCAATAATTCTCGAAAACAAATTTTCCGGCGAAGAGTTTTTGCCCAGGTAAAGTGAAGCAATAAGTACATAATTTCCATCAGTGAGAAAATCAGGGATTTCAAAATTTCCCTCTACATGATTATTACTAACCGGAAATTTGCCTGAAGCTACTTCAAGGCCATCCTGATCCATTAGGACAGTATGCAAAGTATCAATTACCTGGGGAGATATTATATTGAAGTCACCTGAGATGTATGCTTTAAAGAGAATGTTATTACCTGTTTGATAACAACAACGGTCAGTCTGAATACCTAAGAGTTTGATTTTGGTATTTTTTGTCATTGTTGCCTGTCCATATGAATTTATTGACCACAAAAGTGAAAACAGAACTAAACAGGAGGATAGTTGTATTACTGACTTCATTTTAAGAATTAGATTAGTTTAACTTCAGTTTTATGCTCTAAATAAGATTAGACATGAATGGTAGTTACACCTTCAGGAATATCTTTTTCTTATAAAGTATATACAGGAACACCCAGGCAATAGCTGTAATCCCTATTCCTTCTATAAGTGGTGACCAGGCTTCAGGAAGAATAGCCTCAAAGCCGGCAAAGAAAAACCTGGTTGCCGATCTGAAGTTAACTATTCTGCCAACCAGGTAAATTGTTATGGGATTCATACCAATCACTACAAAAAAGAAGGACCATTTCTTTATTCCCCAGACATCAATTATCAGGTAGAATATTGAAAACAGAAGAAGGCTGAGCCCACCGACAAAACATACGAATGAACTTGTCCACAGGTTTTTATTAATTGGGAAAGCAATATCCCATATCTTCCCGATTATCATTAGCAATATTGCTGCTGCAACCAGGAAGAGAGCTTTTTTTAATGGCTTATCATTCAGGTATTTGGATAGCATAAATTCTCCGGTGAACATTCCGAGCAGGGCTGTACCTATAGCTGGTAATGTACTGAATAATCCTTCAGGATCATGATTTCCGAGATATAGTCTTCCGGGCATAATTAGCCTGTCAATATAACTTGCAAGATTTCCTTCGCGGGAGAAGATGTCTGAGGAACCCAGATCATGTGCGGGAAATAGTACCATTAAAAGCCAGTAGCCCAGGAGGATTATAGAAAACACTACTATCCGGTAGCTGAGTTTTGTATTCATGAAGATGAGTGCAGCAAACATCCATGCAAGTCCGATCCTTCCCAGAACACTTCCATAACGCAGATGGGCGAAATCGAAATTTATACCATTATTATATATTATTCCAAGAAGAACCAGTATTAGTCCACGACTTATTACATGTTTATATATAGAACTGCGGCTATCATTATTGGCTAATCGTTTTGAAAGAGAGAATGG
>JANYJP010000078.1 GCA_025358455.1 Bacteroidales bacterium | reverse complement strand
AACTACCATCGTTGGAATATATTAAATTACTAAAGTTATCAAACACCCCAATTCTTCTCTTAAATCCATCAATTTCTTCAGGTAGTTCTCTATTGATTTTTTCAATTAGCTCATTTTCTGACATATTTCTTAAGATAAATTTTTAATACTCCCCTTTCACAAATCAACACAAGTTAAACAAAATATAATATTGAGGGAAAATATTTCTCCAAATCTTTTAAACAGCGTATTGACATCCCCGGCTGCTTCTTAATATTGAACCTGACGGTAATAATCCGGTGCCGGTAAAACTTCAATAGTCGGAATTGAGATCTGCGCTGAGTTTACCCTTTCGTTGTTTGAACCCGCATCTAATAAAACCAAGGGCTGCGATAACCCTTTCAGAAATACAGTAAATGTTATAACATTTTGAAAGAATTGTATAACATTTTCAAAAATTTAAGCGCCAACTTTGTAGATAAGTAAAAGTTGGTTGCTTATAAATTAACTCCTTTTGCCATATCTGAGTATTTATAAAATATTCATAGGAAAAAGCTGAATAAGAGAATGAATTAATCTATAGTTAATCGATTTATTAACAACTAAAAACATGAAATCATGAATACAGGAAAAGTTATTTTAGGTTTTGCAGCAGGAATTGCTGCCGGTGCAGTAGCAGGTATTTTGTTAGCTCCTGACAAAGGAACTAACACCCGTAAGAAAATTGTTAAAGGGGGAGAAGGTCTCAGAGATGGTATAAAGGACAGATTCTACAGGGTGAGTGATTTTATTACCGAGAAGTTCGATGGTTCAAAACATGCTGCCAATGATTTAGTCAGAAATGCGAAATCGCATGTTGACGAGGTAAAGAAAGAAGCCAAAACGGCAATGAGTTGAGGACTTCGATGTCAATGAGATCCTGTCATATTTAACGGGTTAACCCATTCATCGAATTGTTCTCCGGTTACTACTCCAAGCGACAGGGCAGCTTCACGCAGGGTAATATTTTCAATAAAAGCCTTCTTAGCTATACCTGCGCTTTTGTCGTATCCGATACGCGGAGTTAATGCTGTAACCAGCATCAGTGAGTTATCGAGATGAGTTTGTATCGCCGTGTAATTTGGCTCCATACCTTCAATACAGTTCTCGCTGAATGATACACAGGCGTCGCCGAGTAATTGTGCGCTTTGCAGAACATTGGCTGCAATAAGGGGTGTAAAAACATTCAGCTCAAAATGACCGTTTGATGCGCCTATTGTAACCGAAATATCATTCCCGATAACCTGGGCACAGACCATAGAAAGAGCTTCTGCCTGCGTTGGATTTACTTTACCTGGCATAATTGAAGATCCGGGTTCATTGGAGGGAATAATTAACTCTCCGATTCCACAACGGGGTCCGGAACTCAGCATACGTATGTCATTCGCAATCTTCATTAATGATACCCCTGACCGTTTTAATGCTGCACTCAGTTCAACCATTGCATCATGTGCTGCCAGTGACTCAAATTTGTTAGGCGCTGAAACAAACGGCATACCTGTAAGTTCTGCAATTTTATCTGCAACCAGTTTAGAGTATCCCGGAGGCGTATTTAACCCGGTGCCTACAGCAGATCCTCCTAATGACAGTTCGCTGACCATTACTAATGCATTATTAATTGCCCGAATGCCATTATCCAGTTGCTGAACATAACCTGATAATTCCTGACCCAGTGTCAGAGGTACCGCATCCATGAAGTGAGTTCTGCCAATCTTTACAATGTTTATAAAATCATTTGATTTGCCTGAAAAAGTGTTTCGAAGCTTTTTCAATCCAGGAATAGTATTCGTCTTAACTGCCAGGTAAACAGCAATATGCATAGCTGTAGGGAAGGTGTCGTTTGATGACTGGGATTTGTTCACATCATCATTAGGATGCAGAATTTTCTTTTTATCTGAAAGGTTACCTCCGCTTCTGATGTGTGCCATGTTCGCAATTACCTCATTGGCATTCATATTGGTATGAGTGCCTGAACCAGTTTGCCAGATAACCAGGGGGAACTGATCATAATGCCTGCCGTCAATTATTTCATCACAGACACCAACTATCAGATCCTTCTTCGCAGTTGACAAGACCCCAAGCTCACAGTTAGTGATAGCTGCCGCTTTCTTGATATAGCCAAAGGCCTTTATGATCTCATGAGGCATGCTTCCTCCAGGACCTATCTTAAAATTATTTCGCGAGCGCTCTGTCTGAGCGCCCCAAAGACATGATTCAGGAACCCTGACAGAGCCGAGTGAATCAGTTTCAGTACGGTATTTACTATTCATATTTAATAACCTCAACCGGACAGCTTTCGGCGGCTTCTTTTATCTTATCTTCAAAATTGCTGAAGTTAACTCCTTTAATAACTGTAGCTTCGTCTTCCAATCTGAAAACGTCAGGGCATATATCTGAACACAGGCCACATGCTGTGCATCCATCCTCTATCCATACTTTAGTTATAGCCATGATTTCAATTTTAGTGTATTATAAACTATTAACAATCCTGTATTCGTTTTGTTAAAACTACCAATCCCCCACCCTGATATTCGGGCAGGGTAACCGGTAATTCATAATCTTTCTTTTAAAATAATGCTTTTGAATATTTAATGGATAATTATTGTGGCATCCAGATCCCTGTCCCTGTCACCATGATAATTCCGATTTTTTCTTGCATCATGGTCCCTTCCTCTGTGACGACCCATGTTATTTGAGTGATAATTCGGATCGTTTCTGTAATTGCTGTCATGTGCTAAACCAACCATACATGATGACATTGCCAATGCTATAAATACAAATAATAACAGAATTATAATTTTTTTCATTGTTTCAATTTTTAACCTGATTAACTTGTTGGTATTCTAATATCTTCATGTAAAGATACAACCATGGCATACTACATGTGTTGTATAATAAAATATTATTCTTATAAGATTCACACTTATCCGGATTGGTATTTCTGATCATAAAAACAAGAAGGATATCTTATCGCTCCTAATGTAAGAATGTTACATCGCCTACTTTATCAAAATATGATCCATCGGCATACTGGCCCGTTACTTTCCATACGTAAACTCCCTGAACTGCGAGATTCCCGTTTCCGAAGTATCCGTCCCACCCTTTATTGACGTCGTGACTTTCGTATATTAACACTCCCCACCGATTGAATATCTGCAATTTATAATCCATTACATTTTCGAAAAATGGACGGAAGGTATTATCATTCAGTTGAGTTTCATTCCAGTAACCGCCGGTTGGCCCCGATAGGTTCCATTTGAAAGCGTTAGGGAATTTTATTTCGCCTGTTTTAAAAGCCACGATTACAGGAGTTTTATATTTCATGGAATCCAGGCATCCCTCCCGCGATGTTACGTCAAGGATTACATTATAGGTTCCTTCAAATTCATATTTATGCCAGGGATTCTCTTCTGTCGAGGTAGTTCCGTCTCCAAAGTTCCAGAGCCATGAAACACCAAAATATGAAAAGTTGGTAAACACCACAATCTGTGAGTTATTTATAACATCAGTCGGATAGATACTGAACTGCGCTGTTGGATCCTGATATACTGAAATTGCCACGGAATGTGTTGATTGTCCCGTAATATTTGTTACAGTCAGTCGGACAATATAATTTCCCGGTATAAAATAAGTATGGGATGGATTCAGTTCCGATGAAAAAGTTTTATCTCCAAAATCCCATAATAACGATTCCACCGCTTTACTCCTATTTCTGAAATGGACCAGAAGAGGAGAACATCCGGTAGTATCAGGTATAAAATCAGCAACGGGTGCAGGTGGCATTATAACTTCGATATGAATTGTATCAGATGCTTCGCACCCAAACCGGTCTGTTAAAGTCTGATAGGTTAATATATGAATTCCAACTCCGGCAGAATCAGGGTAAAAGGTATTTCCGGTCAAACCATTTCCTGTGAAGCGCCCTCCCTGAGGAGATGCGATAAGAACAACAGGTGGATCATTAAGAAAGAGAAGAGGCACACGGTTTATTTTTACAAGCGGCAAGGGCATAACAGTGATTGTTGTACGATCTGTTGCAGAGAAACCATTTGTGTCTGTAATTGTATAACTGATAATATGATTTCCCACACCTGCCATTGCAGGAAAGAACTTATTGACCTTTACACCATCACCCGACCATATTCCGCCGTCATCGTGAGCATGTAAAGTGACAGGATCGCTCTGCACACATAACGTGTCAACAGGGATTATGGTGGCATCGGGTGGTGTCGCCATTACCTTAATATGGATTGTATCCATTCCGGAACATCCATACTTATCAGGTATTGAATGATAAGTTATTACATGAATTCCAATACCAGCCGAAGCCGGATTAAAAGTATTCAGTGTCATACCATCACCCGTGAAATTACCTCCCGGTGGTGATGCAACCAGTACAACCGGAGGATCATTAATAAAGAGAGAAGCAACTTGATTTATGGTTACCACGGGAGCAGGCCTGACATTAATAGTTATCTGGCCGGAAGCCGAACAACCATTCATGTCAGTAATGTTATATCTTATAATATGATCGCCGGTGCCTGCTGTTGCCGGATTAAATTTATTACCCGTAACACCATCGCCCGACCAGGTACCGCCCGCATCATGAGCAACAAGAGTAACCGGACTACTCTGAAGACATAAAGTATCTACAGGAGTTATCGTTGGATCAGGATATGGCACAATCAGTATTATAGCTGTGGTAACCACGGGGGGATTATCTCCGTCAACAAGATTGAGAGGAGGACCGGGCTTATTAGGATCATCATAAGGATTGCAATAATTCCAGTTTCGTAATGTTACCTGGAAATGCTGACCAATTAATTTATCGTTGGCAACATTAATTATGTCGGAAAATACGCCGGAACCAGTAACAGGGCCTGTCAGTGTAATAATTGGTGCCGAAAATGGGAAAACCTGCGGTGCTCCGTTTATTGTAACCGGAGTACCGGTCATGGTGATGTCTGTTCCGTAGATCCACTGTACCCAGCGTGTAAAAAGGTTCGGAACATCATTTTCCTGTGGAGGAACGCAATTAAACAGGGTCATATCCTGAAACTGCACATTTGCACCGTTCCCGAAACAAATCGGATAAACAGCAGGCTTGATGTGCATTTTACCTCCGTTATGATCATCATCGTCCCACACAGTTACTATTTGCTGCTGAGAAGATGATGTACATAAAACTCCGTTAACCATCAGAGTAGCCTTCGGAGCGTAATTACATTTATTACCTGTGGAAACATATGTATGATTTGCAGTTGCCTGGAAAATGCCTGGTCCGGAGGTTCCGGCCGGAACAATCACTGAAGTGCCGTCATCCCATAAATATTGAATCTGAACCGGCATACCCGCATCATCAACACCGGTATAGCTCACCTGCCAGTTTACAGATACCGGAGAACATAACTTATCGGGTACAATTGTGTTGGCTTTGGAAAAAATAGTACAGCTCTGTCCTGACAGACCTAACGAAATAATCAGGAAGGATAGAAAAATGAAGAAAAATTTCATTTTGAATTAATGTTACCCCCTTAATAAATAAATCAGACAAACCCGTGTTCAATGCTTTCAGACCAGTAACCTTTTAAACGGTTAAATACCAATTAATGTTTCGATATATGCTGTTAAAAGTCGTAAAAACTCATTTGCAATCTGCATTAATTTTTTTTTGATTTGATCAATTCCTTATTATAGGATAAAGTAAGTTTTTTCAACCTGAAAAATTAATGCGTTAAGTTGTTCAGGGTTCACACTATATAAGTCAGATAAATGTATTATAACACCTGTCTTTATAACAATTAAATCTGGGGAAAGGTTTTGAGGAGTTCTCTTTTTTGTTAGAAAATGTGAATTATTCCAACATTTTTGTCAGCTAATAAATGAAGTCTGATGTTACATTTTGCTTTTCAAAGATAGCCCTCTTAAAGATTTGTTCATCTTAATAGTGGTGAAAACAACCGCGAGCGTCATGAATCCGCCGAATACCACAGAAGGCACCAGCCCTAGAATTTTAGCTGCAACTCCGGATTCAAAAGCACCCAATTCGTTTGATGACCCAATAAATATGCTATTGACAGATGCCACACGGCCGCGCATATGATCGGGTGTAAACAGCTGAAGAATGGTTCCTCTTATTACAACACTTACATTATCGAAAGCCCCGCTAAGTATCAGAAGGAAACCTGATAGAAGAAAACTTGTTGAGAGCGCGAAGCCGATCATGCATATACCAAACCCGGAAACAGCAATAAAAAGAAGTTTTCCGGTATTATTAATCGGGGGTTTGAACATAAGAAAAACAGCTGTAATTATCGCACCTATTGCAGGACAGGCTCTTAGCAATCCAAGGCCCTGCGGCCCCACAAATAGTATATCGGAGGCGAAAACAGGAAGCATTGCTACTGCTCCTCCAAACAGAACGGCAAACATATCGAGGGTAAAGGCGCCAAGCAATTCGGGCGTTTTGAAAACAAAACTTATTCCGCTACGGATTCGTAAAAATACCCCTTCATCAGTTTTCATTACCTCATGTCTGCCTGATTTAATGAACATTAATATAAAGAATGAGAGAATATATAAACCAAATACCAGGGAGTAGGCCGGGATTATCCCCCGGAAACCATAAACCATTCCACCGAGGGCAGGCCCGATAACGGCTGCCACTTGCCAGTTGGCGCTATTCCAGGTAGCTGCATTTGCATATAAATTTCTGGGCACCAGCTGTCCAAGCAGGGCAACCTGTGCAGGCATTAATATTCCGCGTGATAAACCCGTTAAAAATATGGCAATGAAAATTGGAAATGTTCCATATTTATGAGAAAAATATGACACATCCGAACTGTAAGCCAAAAGGATCCCTGAACCCAGGATAAGTATAAGGGTTGTATAATTAATAATCTTCCGGCGGTTCCATAAATCAATAAAATGTCCGGCAAAAAGCGATATACTTATTTGAGGAATAACTTCGACGAGGCCGATGAGCCCGAGCCATAGAACATTGTGAGTCAGATCATATATCTGCCAGCCTACAATAACCGACTGCATAAGAGCAGCCATCGTCATAAAAATCCGATAGAATAAATAGAACCGAAAATTTTTGACATGCATTGCCGCGAAAGCTTCACCGGTAAACAAGGATTTCATTTCAAATTAATTTTGTGCAAAAATAGTTAATCAAATCAGAAATAAATTTTACTTCAGATCTTTTATCAATTATGTATTAATGGCTCAATTGTTCAAGGGCATGAATGGCCTTCGTTATAGATGAAACGGTCAAAGTGCGGAAAAGTTCAGATGGAAGGTCAACATGAAATAGTCATCTTCATTTTAGTAAAAATGGAATTCCGAGCTTGCTATAATTGTTGGCTGCAAGAGGATTGAAGCTGATCTTTTCGATCTGAATATCATCCCTGGTTTCGTGCACAAAACCGGCAATTGCATTTAAATTCTCGTCTGTGTCAGTGATACCGGAAATCAGAGGTACCCTTACCAGGATGTTTTTACCAGGGGCAGCTAAGTAGCGGAAGTTTTCTTTAATGATTTCATTTATCAGCCATGTTATTCCGGCTTCCGGAAAAACAACTCCGGCCCTGATACCGTTCAGATGAAAGTGTCTTTTCCCTGAGGGACAAAATTCTGTCAGTAGGCAGAAGATGCTGAATTTCTAAATTCATCATTAAGATTTTCCAAATGAATCAAGTCAGAAAGATGCTGATTTATGTATTGAAAGTATAACATTAAATTGGAAAATAAGTTGGAATAAAAAGTAGAAATACATTAACCGGGGATTGTTATGAGATATGGGGATTGCTTCGTCCGGCTTTGCCGTCTTCGCTATGACAATGCACATAACTTAAATACGTTGTGTTCGCATTTGATAAAGGAGGTTGTCATCGCGAGGATCCGCCGTCTGGCGGAGACGAAGCAATCTCCCGAAACAGACCATGTATCAATTTCCTACAAATGCCTTTTTCGTAAGTATTATTTGTACGAATCGTTATGTACGCTTTTTACTGCTCTTCCTGAGGGATCAATCATGTTTTTAAATGAGGCATCCCAGGCAATAGCTTCCGGCGTACTGCATGCAACAGAGGGAACAGATGGTACGCAGGCCGCTGCTGAATCAGATGGGAAATGCTCTGTAAAAATGCACCTGTAATAATATTCTTCCTTCGACATTGGAGGATTAATTGGAAAACGATATCTTGCATTTGCGAGCTGTTCGTCAGTAACCTCTTTTGAAGTTATCGCCTTTAAGGAATCAATCCAGCTATACCCTACCCCATCAGAGAACTGCTCCTTTTGTCTCCATGCAACACTTGCGGGAAGGTAATCCTCAAAAGCTTTCCGCAATATCCATTTTTCCATTTTATCCTTTTTGATCATCTTATCTTTTGGGTTGAGACGCATTGCAACATCCATAAACTCTTTATCGAGGAAAGGAACCCGTCCTTCTACACCCCATGCAGCAAGAGATTTATTTGCACGCAGACAGTCGTATAGATGAAGTTTACTTATTTTTCTAACAGTCTCTTCATGGAAAGCTTTAGGATCAGGAGCTTTGTGAAAATATAAATACCCACCGAATATTTCATCGGCTCCTTCGCCTGACAGTACCATCTTCACACCCATCGATTTGATAACCCTGGCAAGAAGATACATCGGCGTCGAAGCTCTTATTGTTGTTACATCATATGTTTCAATGTGGTAAATGACGTCGCGGATCGCGTCGAGACCCTCCTGAACGGTAAAGTTGATTTCATGATGAATTGTTCCTATATGCTGTGATACTTTCCGTGCTGCAGCAAGGTCGGGTGAACCTTCAAGACCTACTGCAAATGAATGCAGCTGTGGCCACCAGGCTTCACTCTTATCCTGTGTTTCAATCCTCTTGGGTGCAAATTTTTTTGCAATGGCAGAAATCACAGATGAGTCGAGACCACCTGAAAGAAGTACTCCATAAGGAACGTCAGACATTAACTGCCTGTGAACTGCAGCCTCAAGCGCCACTTTCATCTCTTCAATACTGGTTGTATTATTTTCAACAGCAGAATACTCCATCCAGTCGCGCTTATACCATCTGGTCATAACACCATCTTTACTGTACAGATAATGTCCAGGTAAAAACTCCTGAATTTTATTGCATACACCTTCAAGGGCTTTTAGTTCCGAGGCAACATAAAAGTTGCCATATGAATCCCATCCGATATAAAGAGGAATTATACCAATATGATCCCGTGCAATCATATAACAATCTTTTTCTCTGTCGTACAGGGCAAAGGCAAATATCCCGTTTAGCTCTTCAAGAAAAGCAGGTCCCTTATCACGGTAAAGCGGAAGTATCACTTCGCAATCAGAATGGGTTAAAAATTCATAAGTATTCTCATAACGTTTACGGATCTCCTGGTGATTGTAAATCTCTCCGTTAACAGCAAGTATAAGATTACAGTCCTTACTGTATAGAGGTTGCTTCCCTGACTGCGGATCGACTATAGATAACCGTTCATGAGCAAGTATTGCTTTTTCACAATAAAAAATTCCTGACCAGTCGGGTCCGCGGTGACGAACTTTCTTTGACATCTTAAGTACAGTTGCCCGCAGATCCATATGATTGACTTTCAGATCAAAAACACCTACAATTCCACACATACGCTTGCAATTATTAATTAAATTGTGATAAAATCAAATCAAAAACTCACGTTGCAAAGCTAATAATATTTTAATAATCATTATTCAATTTGATATATTATTAGTGCATTTTAATATATTATTTAAGTAAATAGATACTTTTAGTGAATGTTTACTATATTTAATTTAATATTTGCAAATATTATTAACATGACAAAAATCATGATTTAACAGTTATTTCGAGGCTGATAAATTTTACAGACTCCTGCAAGGACGTTAATAATACTTAATTTATAACTGAATCATATGTCATATATGAACTTACGGATGTATTAGTAATTAGTTTTTTTATCTTGCAGATTCATTGAAAACATTGCCGTTGATAACAATAAAAACTGGCTGTTGCTTAAACCTGATTAGCCGATTATGCCATTAAGAAAAAATAATACAGTTATTACCGCAATTACGTTAGTTGTATTCTCAGGTGTTCTTTTTTGGTGGCTTCTTAAGTCACAACCTCTTGATGTGTCTGAGAGGATCCCCGGCATGGATCACCGTCCAAAAATGGCAGTAAGATCCGACACGGTAATAATTGGTCAGTTTTTCGACACCCTTGCAGCGGCTGACGAAATAATTTCCGGAGATTGGCCAAGGTTCAGAGGAGCAGATTTTGATAATATCAGCAAAGACGCTACACCATTAGCAGAAACATGGGATACTGCCGGACCGGCAATTGTCTGGAGAACTACTTTGGGTGAAGGATATGCCGGCCCGGCTGTTCATAATGGCAGAGTATATCTGATGGATTACAATGAAAAGAAAAAAGCCGATATGCTCAGGTGTTTTTCTCTTTCGTCAGGCAAGGAATTATGGCGCAGGTGGTACTATGTTGATCTTAAACGAAACCATGGTTATTCAAGAACCATACCTGCTGTAACTGATAATTATGTTGTTACGATCGGACCACGTTCGCATGTAATGTGCCTGAATCCTCTCAGTGGCAATCTGTTGTGGACAATAGACCTGGAAAAAGAATATGGGATACCGGGAAAAGAAAAAGGTAGGATTACTCCTGATTTTTTTACAGGTCAATGCCCTTTGATTGATAATAATGTTGCTATAATAGCTCCTGGCGGGAAAGCGCTTATGATAGGAGTAAATTGTGCAACCGGTAAGGTTATCTGGAAAACGCCGAATCCGGATTCATTACGAATGTCTCATGGTTCTATTATACCAATGGTTCTTCATGGGAAAAGGATGTACGTTTATAATGCTGTCGGGGGTGTATGCGGCGTATCTGCGCAGGGAGATGATGCCGGTAAATTACTATGGAAAACGACCGAATGGAGTCCCGCAACTACAGCTGCTTCTCCCCTTCTTCTGGGGAATAATGAAATTGCAGTTTTCGGAAGTTACGGAGCCGGCGGAGCAAAAATTATTATTAATTTTGACGGGACGGGATACTCAGCTACTGTCAAAGAACAACATAAAGCAACAAACGGCCTTTCAAGTGATCAGCAGACTCCGATAATTAAAGGCGATTATATCTGGAGCGTAATGCCCGAGAACGCCGGCCCTCTCAAGAAACAGCTGGTATGCTACCAGAAAACTGATCTGCAAACCGCGGTGTGGTCAAGCGGGAAAGAGAACAGGTATGGACGTGGACTTGGACCATATATAGTAAGCGGGGATAAAATGTATCTTTTGGACGATGATGGCAATTTATATCTTTTCGGAATGCAGAAAAACAGTGTTACACTGCTGGCAAGCCATAAGGTTTTGAATGGAATAGAAGCCTGGGGGCCTATGGCGATTGCAGGAAAATACCTCATTATGAGGGATTCAAGGAACCTTTTATGTGTGGATATAAGTAAAAAACAATGAAATGAATAAGAAACTTACGTTGATTCTTTCTTTACTTGTAGTTATTGCTTTTATAGTATTTATGATTTTTGATTTTGTGCGACCGGAAAATAAGTCAGTAAGTGAGGTGAAAAAAAGTAACCTGCCTGTTCCGGAAGATATGTGGAAGGTATCAAATGAACTCAAGATAACTGAAGGCAGATTAAAAGCAGTCACTGTTTCTCCATCCGGCAATATTTATCTTGGTGGCGATTCATTCATGACATGTTATGATAAGGATATGAATATAGTTTGGAACCTTAAAACTCCATCTCCCGTAACATCTCTTTCTTGTTCAGGTGATACCATATTTGCTTCCACTATGGAACTGGTTCTGATTGTAAGTAAGGATGGTCAGATCAAAAGTGAATGGGGACCATTTGAGGATAGCTGTATTTTTACCTCCATCAGTTCAAACAGGTCATATGTTGCCCTGGCCGATGCCGGAAATAAGATGTTACTGGTTCTTGACAAAGGCGGTGAGGTTAAGAAAATAATTGGTCAGAATGATAAACAGTTTGTAATCCCAAGTCCATATTTTGATGTGGCTCTGGATAATGAGAATAACCTATTCGTAGCAAATACAGGCCACCACCGGATTGAAACACGTTCAATCGATGGGGTTCTCAAAAGCTATTTTGGTGAAGCCGGTACTGATCCAGGAAGGTTCTGCGGTTGTTGTGCTCCTCCGCATTTCATAATCGTCCCGGAAGGATTTGTAACTGCTGAAAAAGGGATTAACAGAATTAAGATTCTTAACAAAAAAGGAGAATTTGTTGAGTTTGTCAGTTCAAAAAATAACTTTATTAAGTCGGTCCCATTAGACCTGGCTTCCGCTGACGGAAAAACAATTTATGCCGCTAATCCTGCTGATTCTAAACTTTATATATTTAATAGAAAGTAAGCTGAAAACCTCATACTGCACGCCTCAAACCAATGAAAATGAACAGGAATAATTTTCTTAAAAAAATTGTACGCTACATTCTCTTGATGTTAATGGCCGTGATAGCTGTTTCCCTTGGGAGCAAGGTAGTTACTGCCAGTAATTGCTCTAGCTGTCCCGGGAAAGGGATATGCAAAGGAAAAACAGACTGTAATAAATATTAATTACAGAAAGTATGAACGAAGAAAAAAACAAATATCAAACAAGAAGGGAGTTTGTAAGAAAGGCCGGAAAACTTGCAATAGCTTTCCCTCTTATTCTGATTCCTGTTGCACTTGCAAAGAAAACAACTGCATCCGCTTATGTTTGGCAGATTGATCCGTTCAAATGCACGCAGTGTGGTCAATGCAAGACTAACTGCGTATTAACACCATCTGCTTCAAAATGCGTTCACGCTTTCCATCTGTGCGGATATTGTGACTTATGCGGGGGATTTCTTCGTCAGGGTGTGAAAACAATTAGTACCGGGGCCGAAAACCAGATGTGTCCTACGGGAGCGATTACCAGGAAATTTGTGGAAGAACCATATTTTGAATATACTATCAATGAGGATCTGTGCGATGGTTGTGCCAAGTGTGTGAAGGGATGTGCTGATTTTGGAAACGGTTCATTATATATGCAAATAAGACACAATATCTGTGTTAATTGCAATGATTGTTCAATTGCACGCACTTGCCCGTCGAATGCGATAAGCCGCATAACGGCAGCGATAATGTATTTACCTAAAGATAAAAAGCAGTGAAAAAATCTAGTCCGGATTTGAACGCGAAACGAGAAACAATAAACTTTTGAATGAAGAAGGCATTACCATATATAATATTCATTTTATTGCTTTGCTGGCATGCAGTTCTCTTTGCCCAGGACAGGTTTCCCCGTCCTGAGTTTGAATCGGGTTATATCTATGCCACAAACCAGATGCCGACACAGAGAGCTCCAGGCTGGGAATATATTGATGTTGCAGTATTGATCGCGGCGCTGGCAGTAACAACATGGCTTGCCCTGAAAAAACGATCGCGTCAGGGTTTGATCTGGATGTCGGTATTTTCCCTGGCATACTTTGGATTTTACAGGCAAGGCTGTATCTGTGCCATAGGATCAGTTCAAAATGTGTCTCTTGCACTTTTCAATACAGGGTATACAATTCCTCTCACGGCTCTGTTATTTTTCATTATACCGCTGCTGTTTGCTCTTGCATATGGCAGGGTGTTCTGTGCGGGTGTTTGTCCGCTCGGAGCAATACAGGAACTCACCGGCTTCAGGCCGCTTAAAATTCCAAATATTGCCGGGATAATTCTTGCATCAGTTCCATTTATATATCTTGCTATTGCAGTTCTTTTTGCATCAACAAACAGTCAGTTCCTGATATGCAGGTATGATCCGTTTGTAGGAATTTTCAGACTTGATGCTCCCTATACCATGATAATATTCGGAGCTCTGTTGCTCCTGGCAGGGATTTTTGTAAACAGACCCTATTGCAGATATCTCTGTCCATATGGAGTGCTTCTTAATGTGTTCTCACGGTTTGCAGGAAAACATCTTACAATAACTCCCGCGGAATGCACTAATTGCCGGCTCTGTGAGGAAGCCTGTCCATATGATGCAATAATACCTTCAAACCTTGATCAGAAAATTGAACCTGTTGAAAAATCCAGGAAACGGTTCATAATATACTTTCTGTTTATTCCTTTATTCGCAATTGCAGGAGCCTTTCTTCTTTTCCGGCTTGCCCCTGCTCTGTCAGGAGCAAACAGCAATGTCAGACTGGCAAGAGAGATCCGACTGGAAAAAGAATCAGGGATCGAATCTCTTTCAAAGGCAGTGGTGGCATTTAAAGAATCAGGTAAGACCGAAAAGCAACTCTTCGATGAAGAAGAAATAATAGTCAGGCAGTACAGGAAAGCATCACCCTGGGCCGGTCTGTTTCTGGGGATCTCACTTGGTATCGCAATGGTATCACTCAACACAAGAACCGTAAGAAGTGAATATAAGCCTCACCAGGGAAAGTGCTACAGCTGCGGAAGGTGCTTTAAATTTTGCCCAATAAAAGTAAAGACATAATGAAGCTTAAGTTTACTGAAAAAGATATCAGCATCTTAAAAATAGTCAGCCAGATTGCAGGTGGGTTCACATTTATTGTTGCACTGACAATGATCTTCAGCCTTGTGCAGTTGAAAACCATTAATCCTCTCGATAACCCCGTATTGGTTTCGGTTAAGGATCAGTATGATAAGGATCCTGCTAACGCGGAAAAAGCCGGGCAGGTAAGGGCTATGGATCTTATGGCCAGAAAAGCATATTTTTCTTCAAGATGGCAGGTTGAAACAGGTTCTTATCTGCTTCTTGCAGGAGCTGTGATATTCATTTTATGTCAGAGAATTATTTCTGAAACTGAAAAACTTATTCCTGTAATTCCTGGTACTAAGCCTGAAGATTCAATCAAAAAAGATAAAAACAGAAAATATCTTATTATAGGTGCGTCCCTGATAACCGTTACTTCTATTGTAGCTTCATTTGTACTGCGTAATGACCTGCCTGATCTGTCGCGAAAATCTGGTACTTCTGCTGCAGCGAAAGGAAATGAGAATGAGTCAGCTCCTAAACCTGATAAATCAAATTATCCGTTCTTTCGCGGACAGGACAGTCGCGGAATAGCCGGGGGGTCTGGTTATCCTACTGAATGGAACGCGGGCTCCGGAAAGAATATCAGCTGGAAAATTGAGGTGCCAAAAAAAGGAAAAAGCTCACCGGTTATCTGGGATGATAAGCTCTTTATAACGGGCGCTGAAAATATGATGTGTGAACTTTATTGCATAGATAAAAAAACAGGTGAAATTCTGTGGACAGGCTCTGCTTCCAATATTCCCGGACAGCCCTCTGTATTGCCAAAAATGGATTCAGAAGCCGGACTGGCAGTATCGACAGTCGCTACAAATGGTAAGGTAGTCTGTGCTGTTTTTGCCAATGGTAATCTTATTTGTTTTGATATGGAGGGAAAGCAGAAATGGGCCAAAAATATTGGAGTTCCAGAAAGCGCTTACGGTTACGCCTCTTCATTATTGATTTATAAAGACCTGCTGCTGGTTCAGTTTGACAGTAACGTTAAGTTATCGATTAGCGGATTTGGACTTGAGACAGGAGAACTTAATTGGGAAACTCCCAGAACCGGACACGCTGTCTGGTCTTCTCCCGTACTTGCCTATTTTGAGGGGAAACCACAGGTGATAGTAAACGGAAATCCCAGGGTAACCAGCTATGATGCATCATCGGGTAAAGAGTTATGGGCAATTGATTGTCTGACAGGCGATGTTGCACCATCAGTTGCGGTGAATAGTACAATGGTCTATGCAGTAACTGATTATGCAAAGCTTGCGGCAATCAAACCCGGCACAGGAGCATCAATAGTCTGGGAGGATAACTCATATACTCCTGATGTTTCCAGTCCGGTTGCTACAGATCAGTATTTATTTGTTACAACTGGCAACGGAGATGTTGCATGTTATAATTCACAGAAGGGTGATACACTCTGGACCCACTATTTTCAGGATCCGTTTTATTCATCTCCTGTTATAGCAGATGGTATATTGTATCTTCTTGACAGAAGTGGTATGATGCATATTGTAAAAGCCGGATCGAAATTTGAACTGGTAGCAGAGTCCTCACTGGGTGAAACTGCAGATTGCACTCCGGCATTTTCGGATAAGAAAATTTACATCAGAGGGACGAAGAATCTTTATTGTATCTCAAAGAATTGAAAACAGAAAAAGCTAAAATATTGAACAGTAACTGCGACTGTAAGCAGATCTCCATTGAAGAAATTGCAACAGTAGTCGATGAAGTTGTTTCTTTCACAGGAAGGGAAAAGGAGAACGTAATCCAGATATTGCAGGAGGTACAGAAGAGACTAAATTATCTCCCTTCTGAAGCCCTGAAGTACATCTGTTCTGTCACCGACATCACTCCCGGTCAGATATCCGGAGTTTCGACATTTTATTCGCAGTTCAGACATCTTCCTGTTGGCACACATACTGTTAAGATATGTATTGGAACAGCCTGCCATGTAAAAGGCGCTCCATTGATATCCGAGGCATTTAAACGCGTTCTGAAGATTGATGATACAATTAATATTTCGCCTGATAATCTTTTTTCAATTGAAGAAGTCGCCTGCCTTGGTTGCTGTACACTGGCTCCCGTTGTTCAGATAGACGATAAGACCTATGGGCATGTTAAGCCAACACAGATCAATGATATAATACAGGATTTTCTAAATACTGAAAACAAAGTATTAAAATCATCCGAACATGGAAATGATGAAGATATCGATGCAGAAGTCCGGATAGGTATTGGTTCATGCTGTGTTGCCGGCGGAAGCAAAGAAATTCTTTCTGAAATAGTTGAAATAAAAGAGAAGTACAATCTCAAGATCAGACTTAAGCCCGTTGGCTGTGTGGGAGTATGTAACCAGACACCTTTAATGGAGATTATAACAAAGGAAAACATTCATTCAAGGTATACAAATGTAAATAAACGACAGGTTGAGGAGATACTGCTTAAACACGTACATCCCAGAACTTTAAAAAATAGAATGAAGCACAATATTAACGATATTGTTGACTCATTCCTTTCCGATGATAAACTCTTCAGCAAGGTTAATATACCGGATGAAATGCGGGAAAAATACCTCAATAACTTTTTGAATTACCAGGTGCATCTGGCAACAATAAACGGAGGTACCCTGTCGCCTGAATCGTATGATGAGTATTGTAAGTCAGGAGGTTTTAATGCATTAATGAAATGTATTAATAAGCTGGATAAGGAAACAATAATTAACATTATTTCGGACAGCGGTTTAAGAGGAAGAGGCGGTGCAGGCTTTCCGACCGGTATAAAATGGAGGATTTCATTACAGACACATGGCGATACAAAATATGTAGTATGTAATGGCGATGAAGGTGACCCGGGAGCATTTATGGACAGAATGCTCCTCGAATCTTTTCCATACAGGATTATTGAGGGTATGATCATTGCAGGTTTTGCCACAGGTGCCAATGAAGGGATTTTCTATATAAGAGCCGAGTACCCTCTTGCAGTTACAAGAGTAAGAACAGCTATAAAAATATGTTACGACAAAGGGATCCTTGGCAACAATATCTCTGGCAGTAAATTTTCGTTCAATGCAAAAGTTTTTGAAGGAGCCGGAGCATTTGTTTGTGGCGAAGAAACTGCTTTGATTGCATCTCTGGAAGGCAAGCGCGGGACTCCACATCTGCGACCGCCCTACCCTGTTGTTAAAGGGTTCAGAGGAAAGCCTACGCTTGTCAATAATGTTGAAACACTTTCATTGGTCCCCTGGATAATTACTAATGGCGCTGCTGAATTCCAATCAATAGGAACTGAAAAAAGCACCGGGACCAAAGTATTTGCGCTTGCAGGAAAAATTTCAAAAGGGGGTCTTATTGAAGTTCCCATGGGCATTACAATAAGGGATATAATTGAAAAAATAGGCGACGGTGTATCAGAAGGAAGGACTTTCAAGGGTGTTCAGATAGGTGGTCCTTCGGGTGGATGTATCCCTGCAAGTGAAGCTGATACACATATTGATTATGAGCAGCTTACCAAGATGGGTGCAATGATGGGTTCTGGCGGCATGGTAGTTCTGGACGACACCGATTGTATGGTCGATATGGCAAAATACTTTCTGACATTCACTCATAAACAGTCGTGCGGGAAATGTACATTTTGCAGGATCGGCACCAGGCAGATGCTGGATATCCTTACCCGTTTAAGTGAAGGTAAGGCAGACCTCTCAGATATTGATGAACTGGAAAAACTCTGCAAATCTGTTAAGGATGGCAGTTTATGCGGTCTTGGAAAAACCTCCCCTAATCCTGTACTTACCGGACTCCGGTATTTCAGGGAAGAGTATGAAGAACATACTAAGGGTATTTGCAGGGCAAACAGATGCAGGGAGCTTATCAGGTATAATATAAATGACAAATGTATAGGCTGCACAATTTGCTCGCAGGAATGCCCGGTAAAAGCAATTCCTTTCAAACCTTATGAAAAACATGAGATAGACCAGCTAATATGCACTAAATGCGATAACTGCAGAATCGTTTGTCCTGAAGATGCAATTGAATTAATTAATATAAATGGTTAAACTGAGGATAGAAAATACTGATTTTGAAGCTCCGGAAGGATCTACAATTCTGGATGTTGCTATGGGAGCCGGATTCAAAATTCCTACCCTCTGCCACAAAAACGGTATGCCTCATTATTCATCCTGCATGGTCTGTATGGTAAAAGACAATAGAACAAGCAACTTTATACCCTCATGCTCAGCACTTGTTCAGGAAGGCATGGATATTGATATTTTTGGAGTTGAAGTTATAAGTCTGCGACGAAAAGCACTTGAAATGCTTTTTGCAGAGCACCGTGCAGAATGTGAAGCTCCCTGCAGAGTCGTTTGTCCGGCAGGATATAATATTCCGGCTATGAACAGGCTCATTATTGAACATGATTTAAAGGGTGCAATTGAGCTCTGTAAATCGGAAATAAAATCATCTGAAATATTATGTACCGATTGCCCCGGATATTGTGAAAATGCATGCAGAAGGAAGAAAGTGGATATCTCTGTTTCAATCAGAAATTTGAAATTATTTATTGCACTTCAGATAATTAAAAGTGTGCCAGACCGTATTGTTGCTGATGGCCGGATTGAAAAGACGGATCATGAAACATCAGGTAAATTGAACCGGGCAGACAGGCCATTCACTTCCAGGATCGGAAAACTTGAATCCTTCGAATTACAGGAATGGTTAAAAGAATGTGGCAAAGAAGTAACCCGTAACAGAGAAATTTCTGATATTAATTCTGCATCGTGTGAGTCACAAAGCTGCATGCATTGCGATTGTCGTGCAATTGATAATTGCAGATTGAGGGAACTGGCACAGGATCATAAAATAAAGGAAAAAGCAGAAAAACTTATTAATTCCCCGATTGTTAAAAAGATGAATCAAAATACGGGACTCATATTTGAGAACGCCAAATGCATTAAATGTGGTCTCTGTGTAAGGCTTTGTGAAGATTCGAAAGAGGAATCTGGTCTCTGTTTTATTAATAGAGGATTTGGCAGTATTATCTCTGAACCAATTACAGAAGATTTTAATAATATACTTAAATCGAAAAGTAATGAGGTTATTGAAATTTGTCCGACAGGTGCATTAAGTAAATTTAAGTAAGAATGGTGAAAGAACGAATAAAGCGAGATAAAAGGAGCTGTATGAAATTCATTTTTATAGGAATACTCCACTTTTTCATCTTACTAGCAGCTTCAGGTCAGACAACTGAAACAGAATGGCCATTATTCAGAGGGAAGGCAGATTTATCAGGCAGAGTTGAATCTGAACTTCCGGTTTCTCCAAAGCTTTTATGGAGTATAAAAACAGGCGTAAGAACAAAATCATCACCTGTGATAAGTGATGGCGCTGTTTATTTTGGAAATGATAAAGGGACACTGATTGCTGTAAATACTGATAGCAGGGTCAAATGGAAATATGAGTCAGGCGCTTCACTGGATGCTGCTCCTATGGTGTTTGGTAAAAAAGTTATTTTTGGTGCAAGCGATGGAATATTGAGAGCAGTTGACAAGGTTACCGGTAAATTAATCTGGTCGTATACCACTGAAAACCAGATTGCAGGTTCTGCAAATGTGTGGATTGCCGGTAATAAATCAGGAATTGTCATCGGGAGCTATGATTATTTTCTGCACTGTGTTGATCCTGAAACGGGGAAATCACTGTGGAAGATCGAAACTGAGAACTATATAAACGGTACGCCCGCAATATTAAACGGGAAAATTGTATTCGGGGGATGCGATGGCATGATAAGGATTGTAGATCCTCTGACGGGGAAACAAAAAGATACTATTAATATAGGAGTTTATATTGCATCCTCCCCTGCCCTTGTAAGAGATCTGGCATATTTCGGTGATTATGACGGCACAAAATATTGTTTGAATATTAAGACAAAAAAAATTGTATGGAAGATTTCGGGAGGTGATGAATCAGGCTCAATACTCGGTATTCCTGCAATAGGAAATAATTCAGTTGTAATCGGTAGCGAAGATAAATATCTCTATTGCTACAACTCTTCCGATGGAAAGCTGTTATGGAAATACCGTACGAACGGAAAAATAATCGGATCTGCAGTATTAACATCAACAAAAATTCTCTTTACCGGTATGGATGGATTTGTTTATATTCTGGGATTAGCGGATGGGAAAAAACTGTGGAGTTTCAATGCAGGCACTCCTATCAGCAGCTCGCCTGCCGTAATTAAGGGTAAGTTTTTCATTCTTACTGAAGACGGGCGGTTGATGGCATTCGGAGAAAAATAAAATATAGTATGAAAATTGTTTATCTGATAACAGGTTCAGGGGGTTCATTTTATTGCGGCAATTGTTACCGTGATATGATTTACCTCAGG